>JBARDN010000021.1:0-14135 GCA_049795175.1 Binataceae bacterium (SeqCode)
GAAAATCATTCGGCGCGCGAGCGGGGGTGGCTCGGCGCGCCGAATTTCAGGTGTAGGAAGATCAGGTCGAGGAGTTAGTTGAGGCGCCAGATGGTGCGGGCGGCTTCGGCTGAGCGCTCTACGAATTTGCGGCCGAGCTCGTGCTGCGCCGCAAAGACCGGGGCGAGCGGAGTCTCTTTGGCCCAGCTCGTTGCGCGCGCCTGCATCTCGAGCGCGTCGTTGGCGATCTTCTCGCTGGTCTCGATGTACCAGGCGGCGAACTTCTTCGCGCCGTCGAGGCTGAAGTACTCGCGGCCTGCTTTTGCGATATTTTCAAAACTCATCGTGCTTGCTTTCTCTTCTGCCACTTTGGAATCTCCTCCGAGGTCCGGCGTTTTTTGCCGGAGTTCTGCTTAATTTAAGCATCAATTGACGCCGCGCCCGTATGCGTTGGTCGCGGACGCGACAATTCAGGCGGATTTTCTCCGATAATTCCTTCTACGCATCGCGCTCAGTCAGCCATCCGCCGATCGCGGGCCACAGATTCTTTAGCGCGTCACTCGAAACGGCGGCGCCCATGTGTCCGGTCGGATAATGGAAATTTTGTTTGTCTTCGCTGCCGATCAGATCGGGCAGCGCCTCACTGGATTTAGGATTGACGATATCGTCGTTGTCGCCGATCACGTTCATCACCGCGGCGACGACCTTTTTGAGATCCACGGTTACGCCGCCGATTTTCATCGCGCCTTTCATCAACGCGTTGTGAATTCCGAGATCGTTATTGGTTTCGAGGAAGATCTTTCCGGCGAATGCGACGTCGCTATGCAGCCACTTCTCGAACAAGCGGAACATCTCGAGGTAGCCGCGGCGCGCGGTGCTGCGATGAGCGCCGACGAACTTGTCGATCAGGTGATGCGTGGGAGCCAACGTATTGAAGAACGAGAAGATCATCCACGGCGGCACGTTGCCGTAAGTATCGACCAGCATTTTCGCGCCGGTTTCGGAGAGCATCCGCGACATGAAATCGATCGGCAGGTCGCGCGTACTCATGTCGAGCGGCAGCGTCAGCGTGACCAGGTTCTTGACATTCTGCGGATGCAGCGCGGCGTAGAGCAACGCGAGCAATCCGCCGAAGCAGTAGCCGATGATCGAGACCTTCTCGACTCCGCGATGAATCTGCACCGCGCGCACCGCGTTGGCGATATCCTGATCAACGTATTCGTGGAAACCGCGGTTCTTGTCGGCGGCGGCCGGCGGGATCCAGTCGATCATGTAAACGTCGAAGCCCTGGCGCGTGAGATTCTCGATCACGCTGCGCCCTTGCATCAGATCGAGGATGAACGGGCGCTTGATGAGCGAATAGATGAGCAGGACCGGAGTGTGATGCGCCTTGCCGGCGGCCTCGTAGTGGCGCAGGCGGACCTTGCCGCCCTCGTAGATGACGCGAAAGGGGGTCGTGGCCGGCGGATCGTTGCTGGCCTGGCCGAAGCCGGTCGTGAACGCGTCGAGCGTGCGCAGCGCACCTTCCATCCAGAAGCCGGCGATTGAACTAATTGCTGACATTGGCCTTCATCTCGGCTGCCTCGCGTCCTTTGGGCATCGCCAATCCGTTGTAGAGCGGGCGCTGGAAGCCGCCTGAATTTGACAGCATCGCGGCCTCGACGTCGAAGCGCGGATTGTTGCGCGGCTCGCGCAGTTCGGCAGGCGCGCTCGCGGCGATGGCGACTCGCGCACCGGCGAGCTCTGAGCGCAGGGCGGTAACTTCCTCGCGCATCGAGGCAAGGTCGTTCGCGGTCGGCAGGCCGATGGCGGGCCACAGGTTGGCGAAGATCGCGCTCGAGAGGGCAGCGTTCAGGCGCTGCGCCGTGAGCGCAAATTCCATCGCGCCTGCGGCGACGCGGCCGAATGCGGAATTGGTATAGACGCGGCTGGTGGCGCTATTGGCGACTTTGACGATCGCGTCGTAGGCCTTCCATCCGGCTTCGTTAAGCTCGCGCTCATCGGTGCGGGCGAGTACGCGCACAGTTGCCGCAATCGGCAGGTCGATCATGATCGCCTCGGCGAGATCGACGATGCTGCGCATCGCGGCGGGCATGGTTGCCGGCGGTGTGGTAGATGCGTCTTTGGGTTGCGGACCAGTGGACATTCGATGATTTCTCCCCGGAAGCTTCCTGCGTGTTTTGTCAACTTTTGGTTTCAGTAGAATATCTGATATTTCAGATAGTACAATCATTAGGGTTACTTAAGTTTGTCCGGTCTGCGACAAAATCGTTAAATCTAATGCGAGAATGCACGCCAACTGTCGCAATGGCGACATTTGGCGGCTGCCTGTGCTAGCTTTCGCGTTGTGGCGCTGGAACATCCGCTTGACCCGAAGGCCCTGCATAAGCTCAAGAACTTCGCCTGGCTCGACGCCGGGCAGCTAACTATTCTGGCGGCAAATGCCGCTTCGATACGCATCAAGCGCGGCGACAGTATCTTCTACGAGGGCGAGGCCTCGCGGCGCGTTTACGTGTTGATCTCGGGCGTTGCCAAGCTATCCTTCCTTAAAGCCAAGGAACGCGTGCTGGTCGGGCTGGTCGGTCCGGGCGAGGTCTTTGGCGCGTCCTCGCTGTTGCCCGAAACCACTCGGCCGTTTCGCTGCGACGCCTTCTCAGATTGCACGGTCGGTGCCATCAAGCCGCAGGTGTTCGTCGAGACGGTGCTGGGCGTGCCGCTGGACGGATTGTCGCGGACGCTGGAGATGACGGTTGGACGATGGTGGTCGATGCTCCTCAGGTACGCGAATTTTGTTGGACTTGGATTGCGCGAGCGGCTGGCGGGTGCGCTGCTCGAGCTCGCGACCAAGTTTGGAGTGAGAGATTCGCGCGGAACACTGCTGACGCTCAAGCTGACGCACGCGGATCTGGCGGAACTGGTGGGAGCGTCGCGCCAGCGGATCACCGAGCAGCTTATCGAATTCGAGCGCGACGGAATTATTCTGCGCGAGGGGCGGCGATTGATTATCGTGTCCGATAAGCTGTATCAGATCGCTCAGTCGCAGAACGCATGAGGCTGCGGATTTTTCTGAGGTAGCAAGCGATGGCAGATTCAATGGCGCAGGTTAACCCGGCGGATAAATTTATCGAGGTCAAAGGGCTGCGCCTGCATTATCTCGATTTCGGCGGCCACGAGCGTCCACTGGTATGCGTTCACGGTCTCTCGGGCAACGCGCACAACTTCGACCCGATCGTTCCGTCGTTGGCGCGACGGTATCACGTGATCTCGGTTGATGTGCGCGGACGCGGCGACAGCGCCTGGGGTCCGCCGACCGAGTATCTACCGAAAAATTACGTCGAGGATCTGGCGGCGGTCCTCGAGCATCTGGGCCTGGCACGGATCACACTGATCGGCACCTCGATGGGCGGGATCATCTCGATGATGTACGCGGGAGGATGGCCGGAGCGGGTCGAGCGGCTGGTGCTGAACGATATCGGGCCGGATATCGATCCGGCGGGCGCAGCGCGAATCGGCGCCTACATGGGAGTCGCGCCGGAACGCTTCAACGATCTCGGCGAGGTGGCGGAATATTATCGCAAGACCTATCCGGCGACCGCCAAGGTGCCGGAAGCGGAGCTGCGCGAGTCGGTAAAGTGGTCGGTCAAGGCGCTGGACGGAGGCGGACTCGGATGGAAGATCGATCCGACGATTCGGCGGCCGATCCGCGGCGCGACCGCGCAGCAACGGCCTGATTTCTGGGTGCCATTTGCGCGCATCACCTGTCCGGTTTTGGTGATCCGCGGCGCCGACAGCGACATCCTGTCACGGCGGACGGCGGCACAGATGAGCACGACGCACACGGGAGTAACCATCGTCGAGGTGCCGGGGGTCGGACACGCGCCGTCGCTTACGGAACCCGAAGCAGCAGCGGCGCTCACGAAGTTCCTGGCGCTATGAGCCGTGAGCATCGCGCGCGGAGATCCCGTGCTCGGCGCTCTTCTTCGTACGGGGCTCGGGAGCCGTCCGTCTTTCGCGCAGGCATCGTCGCGCAACGGCCGCGAGTTGTGTTGCGAGACTCGCGCCGTTTCTCCTATCGACATTCACCTTAAGACGATGTTTACGAATTGTGCAGGTACCGGTTCGGATGTAGTTTGAAATCAAATCGGAGTCCGGCCGGGAAAGCGAGCGGCGCTGGGTTGGAATGCCAACCCGGGGAGGTGCGCGATGCCTGCAAGAGCTTTCAACCTGTCCGCAAGGGCATTCACCGCGATAATTGCCGGCGTGGCGGCGGCAGTGCTCGCGACTGGGAATATAGCGCGGGCGACGATGCCGGCGCCAAAAGCGGGAGCGTCGGCCGAGCCCAAATCAGCCGACCAGACCGGCTTTCCCGCCCTGCTCTATCAATGGAGCTCGCCGGCCGACAATCCGCAGAGCGCAGCCAAGGTCGCGCTGGGCAAGGATCTGTTTTTCGACCCGCGGATCTCGGTGGACAACACCGTCGCGTGCGCTAACTGCCACGACCCTGACAAGGGTTTCACCGATCAGTTGCCGACCTCGATGGGTGTGCATGGCAAGTTCGGCCAGCGCAACGCGCCCACGGTGCTCGATTCGATGTTCAATATCGAGCAGTTCTGGGACGGGCGCGCGCCAACGCTTGAGGCTCAATCCGGGCAGCCGATTCTGAATCCGGTCGAGATGGGGAACCCCGACCAGCAGACCGTCGTGAGCAAGCTCAATTCGATCGCGGATTACCAAAAAGGTTTCCAGCAGGTCTTCGGCGCGGCGCCGAGCTACGAGAACATGGAGCGCGCGATCGCCGCATACGAGCGCACGCAACTTGCCTTCGACTCGCCGTTCGATCATTTCGCGGCGGGCGACACGGGCGCGCTGACCGCGCAGCAGCAGCGTGGATGGGCGATCTTCAACGGGCAGGGCCGGTGCATGTCGTGCCACGGATGGAACCCGACGCGGCCGACGTTCACCGACGATCGCTTTCACAATATAGGAGTGTCGGCGCACGACGCGCAGTTCGTGCCGCACGCGCGCGAGGCGCTCGCGCTGCTGGCCAAAGGAGGCGGGGGTGTGCAGCAGATCGATCAGCTCGCGATCTCGACCGATATGAGCCAGCTCGGGCGCTTCCTGGTGACCAAGCAGCCGCACGATATCGGATCGTTTCGGACCATGGACCTGCGCAATCTGTACGTGACCGAGCCGTACTTCCACGACGGATCGCAAAAGACGATCTGGGACACGCTTGATCACTATAACAAGGGCGGCGTGCCTAATCCGTTCCTCGACGGCGGGATAACGCCGTTGGGTCTCAGCGAAAAACAGGAAGACGACCTCGCGGCGTTCCTGCTCTCGCTCACCAGCCCGAGCTACATGGCGCAGGCGAAGACCGAGTACGAGCACCAGTTCAAAGAGTCAAGGACGACACGGCCGCAGCGCGACACCGCCGCCGCGATGGGGCAAATCGGGCGCGAGGGGCCGGGATTCGCGGGGCCGTTCGGCGATATCGGGCCGGGCGAGGCGGCGATGCAGGAAAATCCGGCGCTGCTGGGCGGAGACTAAAGAGCTACGCGCGTATCCGGCGTTCGTTGCTGGTCGTTCATCGGGGTGAGAGGACAAGATCATGGCAATCCGGCACAAGAGTATCGAGACCAAATTCTACGAAGATCGCGAGCGCGTGATGAAGGCGCTGCGCAACTGCGACCGGCGCACGTTCCTGAAGATCACCGCCGCCACGATGGGCGCGGTGATGGCCAAGGGGCTGATGCCGCCGCATACGTTTCAGTTGGTCGAGGTCGCAAACGCCGCGGTGACGAAAGGATGGGACAGCGCGGGGGCGCCGGGCGCCCTGCCCTTTCGTTTCGCCTATATCTCGGACGCGCATCTGTATGAGCGCACGCTCAATCAACGCTTCGTGCGTGCGATCGTCAAAGCGGTCGATGACGTGAACGCGCTCGATCCGCAACCCGACTTCGTGCTCTACGGCGGCGACCTGGCGCAGCTTGGAAGCGCGACGCAGCTCGAACTCGGGCGGCAGATTTTGAGCGGACTCAAGGCGCCGGTGAAAATGATGGTCGGCGAGCATGACTGGTTCCTTGACCTGGGCGTGAAGTGGCAGGAGCTATTCGGGGAGCCGACCTATTCGTTCGACTGGAAGGGCGTGCACGTGGTGGTGTTGCAGAGCGTGTACGAAAACGATTTCTGGACCGCGCGCAAGATGACGCCCGAGGAGCGGATGCAGACCGTCGCCGGTTTGGACAACGGAATCCAGGGGCGCTTCAAGGTCGGAGGGGCGCAGCGCGAGTGGCTTAAAAAGAATCTCGCGAAGGTTCCGGTGACCACGCCGATTATCGTGTTCTCGCACTCGCCGCTCTACAAATATTATCGCAACTGGAATTTCTGGACCGACGACGCCGACCAGGTGCAGGCGATCCTGCGCCCTTACAACAAGGTCACGGTGATCCACGGGCATACGCATCAGATGCTGTTCAATCAGATCGGGAACATCAGCTTTTACGGGATGCTCTCAACGGCGTGGCCGTGGCCGTATGCGCCCGAGGGGCTGCCCAAACTGACGATCCAGATGAACCGCGCGGATCCGTTCGATCAGTTCGACGGATGCGGCGACGGCCAGTTCAATGCGCGCGCCGACGGCCTGGTCGATACCATCTACAATTTGTGGGATCGCAATCCAGTCACGGTGAAGGCGAGCTATCTAACCTCGGGCGGCAAGGTTGATCGTCCACCCGCGCCGCAGTTCGCAAGCTACTGAGGGAGAATGATGAAAGCTCAATCCAAACTGATTACTACTGCGATACTCAGTGCGCTTGGTGGCGGCGTGATAATCGGCACATGGACAATTTATCCTCATGCGCGCGCGGCGTACGCGCAGCCCGCGCAAATTTCGCCAACTCACGCGGTGCCGCAGGCAACGGCGGGCGGAATAGTCGTCGAGCTATGCGACGGCGTGACGCACACGGAAGTTACCGGCCTCAAGCCTGGACAGGCGATGACGCATGCGCAGGCGCTCGCCGTCACCGGCAAGCTGATGGCCGAGTGGCAGCGAAAGCATCCGGGCGAGAAATGGGTGATGGCGCAGGCAAGCGATCAGCCGACGCCCGGCACCGCGGAGCCCGCGGCCGCAGCCTCTGGCAACGCATCAAAGGACATCGGCGGGCCGGGTGCCGCGGAGCAAGGAGCCAAGCTCAAGAGCCAACAGGGCGATACGTACGCGAGCTTTCATGATCGCGACTACAAAGTCTGGAAGGCCGAGACCGACGCCTTCGTTGCGCAGGGCAGCGAGATCTTTCACTCGAACAAGCTGCTCGGCAGCACGATCGGCGTGAGCTGCGACATGTGTCATCCCAACGCCGCGAATACTCATCCCGAAACCTATCCGAAATACCAGGAGCAGCTACAAAAGGTCGCGTTGCTGCGCGACATGATCAACTGGTGCATCGAGAATCCGGTCAAAGGCAAGACGCTCGATCCGAACGACCCGAAGATGCGCGCGCTCGAAGCGTACATTTTGGCGTCGCGCAAAGGCACTCCGCTCGACTACGGGAAACATTGAGAGAGCCCCGCACCGCCGGAGCATTGCGCGCATCCGCGATACTTTGGTTGACAGCCGAATGTATCGAGAACATCCTCGAGGTTGTTCGCTGATCTTCATTCCTTCCGCCGATCAACTCGATAGCCCGATGAACCGCGGCCAAAAGCGCACACGCATGAAATCGATCGTGCAGCGCTATCAATCGCGGCATCGGCCACGAGCAAATCTGTAGAAGCTGCTTCAATCGGCTTGCGAACAAGGAGTCTTTAATCATGAGTACAAACAAAGACGAGCAAGCCGCCGCGGCGCTTTCACCGGGAACACCCGCGCCGGATTTCAAACTCCATAGCACGCCAGATCAATTGCTTGAGTTGAGCGACTTCAGCGGTGCTCCGTTGATTATCGCGTTCTATCCGGCGGACTGGAGTCCGGTATGCGGCGATCAGATGTCGCTCTACAACCAGATCCTGCCGGAGTTCCATCGCCTCCATGCGCAACTGGTCGGCATTTCGGTTGACGGCGCATGGTGCCACGCGGCGTTTGCGAAGGATCGCAACCTGCATTTTCCATTGCTCGCCGACTTCGAGCCGAAGGCCGCGGTGGCGCGCAGCTACGGCGTGTACCGGCATCAGGATGGGACCAGCGAGCGGGCGCTGTTCGTAATCGATTCCAAAGGTGTGATCAGGTGGAGCTATGTCTCCCCACTCGGAATAAACCCGGGCGCCGACGGAATCCTGGCGGCGCTCGAGGAGCTGCAGCCGGGCACGGAGAAAAAGCGATGAGCCGAACTTATTTTCCGCCCAAGCTGGTGCTGGCCGTCGGCGCGCGCGATCATATCCGTGGTCCCGCCAGTGCCCGGATCACGCTGGTGGAATATGCCGATTACCAGTGTCCATATTGCGGGATGGCCAATCCGATCGTTGACCAGATTCGCGGCGAGCTTGCTGACACGCTGCGCTTCGTTTACCGGAACTTTCCGCTGACCGAGGTGCATCCGCACGCGGAGCACGCGGCTGAGATCGCGGAGGCAGCCGCGGTGCACCGCAAGTTCTGGGAAATGCACGATATGCTGTATGAGAATCAGCGGGCGCTGGATGATCAGTCGCTGGCGGAGTACGCGAGCCTGGTGGGAGTGCCGTCGGCCGAGATCAAACGAGCGCTTGCGCAACACGCGTATGCCGAGCGGGTGCGCGAGGATTTTCTAAGCGGCGTGCGCAGCGGCGTCAATGGCACGCCGACCTTCTTCCTAAACGGCATTCGCCACGACGGCTCTTACGATTACGCAAGCCTGATGGGCGCTATCGCCGAGGCCTCGCGCTGACCGGGGCGTATCAGAACCGCAAGGCATCTGCTGAATCTGTGAGCATCCGCGTCGCGCGGGGCAGCGACTCACGTTGATTTTGCTCGGCGAAGTCGTGGAGCTGATATTGCATGTCATCTTACCTTGCCGATTCTTCTGAATCGGACCGTGGATGTGCGCCCGGAAAGGTTTGCGATGACGAATGCGCGCGATATCGGCGACCTCGATTTGAACATCTCGCGCGCGCGAGTGATTTTGTCGATCGTCGCGCTGCTGTCTATCTATATCGACCCTGCTACCGGCGGCATCTTCTTTATCAGCCGCTATGCGCTGATCACGCTGACGCTACACCTGATATACAGCCTGACGACGTGGCTCGGGCTGCGTTATCGGCGCGCGCCGGTTCAGCTCGCAGCGGTCTCGACCGCGATGGACATTCTGTTTGCCGCTGCGGTGGCGATCTTCACCGAGGGCCCGACGAGCGCGTCATACATTTTCTTTGTCTTTGCGATTATCGCGGTGGACTGCCGCACCGGATTTCGGGCGACGCTGACTGTGACCTTTTGCAGCGGAATGTTGTATTTCGCGTTGCTGGTGACGGCGGGAAGCGCTGCCCGTCATCTATATGCGATGCGCGCGGCGTACCTGGCGATTACCGGCTACCTGATCGGATTCATCGGACAACAGCGCGCGAACTATGAGGTTCGGGTGCGCGAGCTGGAGACGCTTGGCGAGCGGCATCGGATCGCGCGTTCGCTGCACGACGGATATATCCAGGTGCTGGCGGCTACCGCGCTCAAGCTCGAAACCTGCCGCGAACTGCTCGCGCGCGGACGCGCGGCCGACAGCCTGACGCTGATAACCGAGTTGCAGGGGGGAGTATCGCGCGAATTCGACGAGGTGCGCGAGTACGTGCGCTCACTCGCGGACCTGGAGTTGCGCGCGTCGGCGACGAGCGCAACGGACCGGGGCGAAATGCGCATCCGGCTCGAGGCGGCGTTCGAGGCGCGGGGCATGGTGGTCGAGCAGATCATCCAGATCATGCTCGAAGGAATGCGCAATGCGCTGCGCCACGGCAATGCGCGCCGCGCCACCGTCACCGCGGCGGAACACGGCGGAACTATCAGCGTCAGAATCGACGACGATGGAATCGGCTTCGCGGCGGACGACCCGCCGCCGTGGGCGATCGCCTCGCGCGTGGCGGAGTTCGGAGGGCGGCTGAAGATAAGCGGCGAGTATCCGTCGGGAGCGCATCTCGAGATCGAACTGCCGGCCGCATAGACGATGAATAGTCCGATTCGCATCCTGATTGCCGACGATCATGCGCTGTTCCGGCAGGGGCTCAGATCGTTGCTCGCGCTCAAGCCTGAACTCAACGTGGTTGGAGAAATCGAGCGCGCCGACGCGCTGAGCGCCGCGGTCGCCGCGTCGCAACCCGATATCGTTTTGCTCGATCTGCAGATGGATCGCTGGGCGGTGGACGAAATCGCCAGTCTCGCCCAGAGCGCGAGCGTGATCGTCCTGACCGCGAGCGAACGGATTGAAGACGCGCTCGGCGCTCTGCGTGCGGGAGCCCGCGCGATCGTGCAGAAGCGCTTCGCGGTGGAAACCCTGATGGAGGCGATTCGCGCCGTAGCAGGCGGGATGGTCTGGATTCCGCCGGCGATCCAGTCGCAGGTGATGACCCAGTGGGGAACCACGCGCGGGGAGCGGCTGACCGCGCGCGAGGTCGAAATCGCGCGCTCAGTCGCCGCGGGATCGAAGAACGCCGAAATCGCGACGCAGCTTTCGATCACCGAGAGCACGGTAAAGACCCATCTCAACAACATCTTCCAGAAACTCGGCGTGCGCGATCGCGTCGAGCTTGCGATGTACGCGGTCAAGAGCGGGCTCATCAGCATGCGTGATGAAAGCAGATAGCCTATCCTCCGACTGACTATTTCGCGGGCAGATTCTTTTCACTTCCGAATCAACTTCGATTCTCATGAACCCGATGCCGCAGCAGCGAGCAGTGCTGCCTTGGCAGGCAACTCGGCGTTTGGGCTTGAGCTGCGCGATGCGCTTGAGATCGTTTCGACTACGGTTGGTCTCAATCTATAGATGGACATCACATCCATCAATTCTCCGAGTGTGTATCCACCGCTGGACTGACTATCGATGGCAAAGCTGAGAGGCACGGGCATTGCTGTTAGGCGAGCAGCAAAATTGGAGGTCTCGAAGAATGGAGAGCAGACCGATACAGGGCAGCAGCATCCTCACGCGGGTGCGGGTGGCATTGGGAGATCCGGAGATCCGGAAGAAGGCGGCGACACTGCTGCTGGCGAAAACGATCGGACTGGCGATCGTGCTCACGATCATGACCAGATGGTTTCTCGCCTCCGATGCGGGCGCCGCCGACGCGGTGCCGACATTTCCCGCGCACATCAACGCAATCAATACCATGTGGACACTGATCGCAGCCTACCTGGTGTTCTGTATGCAGGTCGGCTTCGTGATGCTCGAGGCGGGCTTCGCGCGTTCGCGCGAGACGGTGAATATCCTGGTCGAAGGCATCGCCGACACCTGTATCTGCGGCGTCACCTTCTGGCTATGGGGTTTCGCCTTCATGTTCTGCTCCGGAACCCCGTGGATCGGAACTACCGGCTTCATGCTGCACGGGCTCCCGGCGACATACGGCACGACCGGGGTTCCGCTGCTTGCCTACTGGGTATTCCAGTATGCATTTGCGGATACCTGCTCGACTATCACCTCGGGTGCGATGATCGGGCGCTGCGACTTTATCGGCGATCTGCTCTACAGCGTCGGCGTCACCGGTTTCATCTACCCGATCATCGGCCACTGGGCGTGGGGTCCGGACGGATGGCTCGCGACGATGGGACCGATCGCGTTCCATGACTTCGCGGGCTCGACCGTGGTCCATACTATCGGCGGAGTGATTTCGCTGGCGGGCGCAATCGCGCTCGGACCACGGCTGGGACGCGTCTTCAAGCGCGACGGCGGAACTCCGATGAAACCGCACGACCTGATTATCGGCGCGACCGGCGGACTCATCCTGTGGTTCGGATGGTACGGCTTCAATCCGGGCAGCACACTGTCGGCGCTCGACACGATGGGAATCGGCCGCGTATCGTTCAACACCACGCTGGCGGCATGCTCGGCGGGTCTGACCGCGCTCTTTTACTCGTACTACAAGACCAGCGGCAAGTGGGATCTCGCGCTGACGGTTAATGGATTCCTTGCGGGCCTGGTCGCGATCACCTGTCCTTGTTACTGGGTCGATCCCGAAGGCGCATTCCTGATCGGAATCGGCGCCGGCTTCGTGGTGGTCTGGGGTATCGACCTGCTCGAGTACCTGCGAATCGACGATCCGATCGGCGCGGTACCGGTTCATGCGATGGCAGGAATCTGGGGCACGCTGTCGCTGGGACTGTTTGCCGCGGGCAAGTACGGCGCGCCCACCGCGACCGGCGCCGACGTCAGCTCGGTGGTATCCGGGCTGTTTTACGGCGGAGGATTCGGCGTGCTGAAGGCGCAGGCGATCGGCAGCTTCGCGGTCACGATCGCGACCTTCGTCAGCGCGATGGCGCTGATGTATGCGGTCAAATTCGCGTTCCGCCTGCGAGTTCCGACCGAAGGCGAGATCGAAGGACTCGATCTGCACGAGCATGGGTTCCCTGCCTACCCGGAATACGTGGTTACGGGCGACGACGGATGCCCCAAAACGATCGACGACGTGCCGATCGGACGGCGCACGATGGCCCGGCCCAGCAAGCCGCGCAAGGTTGCCTGAGAAATTGCACCCGGCGGGCCAGCTCCGGATCGAGCTGGCCCGCCGCGCTTTCTGACAGGCGATATCGGCGATGATCACTCACACGGAAAGAAACAGTTCGAGCGATACACGCGACCGGCTTTTTCCGCTGGAGCGCTTCGTCGAGCATCTGACCGAGACCGGATGCCGGACGCTGGTCCAATGGGCGCAACGTGAGGCGCCCGAGCTGCTACGCGCGTTGCTGACGGCATTCGTCACCGGCTATCCACCTCGCGCGGCGGCGGGATCGCCAAAGCTGCGGGATATCGAGCGCGAGCACATCAAGCGCGTGCTCGCCGCGAGCAAAAGCATGCACGAGGCGGCGGAAAAGCTCGGAATCAACGACGCGACACTGTGGCGCAAGCGCAAGCGCTACAGACTCGACTGACTATTCGCGTCGGTGGATTCGGCCATAGCGGAACCATTCGATTTCGCCGTCGGGAGTGCGGAGAAACTCGGCTTGCGCGCCGATGAACGGCGGATCGATCGCAGCGACACGATCGGGCGCGGTGAATTTGAGCCGCGTCGGCGGTGGCGGTGGTCCTGCGGGCGCGTCGCGCGTCGGGAAACCGCCGTGCGGAGTGACCTGCATCACCAGGTGGCCGTCGGCGACCTTGAGTTCGACCGTATCAAGAGCAGCGTCGTAGCGGCCGACGTATTCGGCAAGTTCGGCCTCTGGTTTCTCGATCGACGCGGGGGTTTGAATCTTCGCGTCGAGAAAAATCTCAAGCGCGAGCTTGATAGTCTCGGCCATCACCAGGCCGCCGCTGCCGGCGTTGGTCAGAATCACTAGCGCGAAGTTACGCTCGGGCGCGATCATGAATGTGGAGAGCTGGCCAAGCGTTCCGCCTCCGTGGAGCACGAAGCGGACGCCGCCAATCTCATTGATCATCCACGACAATCCCATTTTCGTATCGAGCGCTCCGTCATACACAGGCGTCTGCATCGCGGCCATCGTCTGGGCCGCGAGCACGCGCGCGCCATCATGCGCGGTGCCATCGCCGAGATGGAAGCGCGCGTAGCGAAGCTGATCCTTTGCCGACGCGGCAATCCCTCCTGCGGGCCATGACGATCGCGGTATCGGCCACGGCCGCATCACGTAGGCTTTTTCTTTCGCGATCGCATGGCCAACGGCGAACCGCTGCAGCATCACGAATGCGGGAAAGAAATACGAGCGTTTGAGTCCGAGCGGCTTCAGCACCAGCTCCAGCGTCGCCGCTTCATAGGCTTTGCCGGTGACAGCGGCAATCACATGGCCGGCCAGCGAAAACGCGGCGTTGTTGTAGGACCATACCGCACCCAGGGGCGTGAGCTGCGGCAGCTCCGCCATCTTGCGCACGTAGATCGCGAGCGCGTCGTCGCCGTCTCCCGTGTCCTCGAAAAAGTCGCCGACCCATCCGCCGACATGGGTCAGCAGGTGCCTGGTGGTCGCGTGCGCAGTGACTTCGGGATCGCGCATCGCGAAACCGGGCAGATAGGTGCGAATCGGTTCGTCGAGATCGAGCTTG
>JBARDN010000022.1:0-2708 GCA_049795175.1 Binataceae bacterium (SeqCode)
GCGGCGCATCCGCCTGCGACGGCGCGGGGCATCCGGGAGTCGCGTGCGCAGTCAACGTGGACGGATGCGAGCGGTTTATCGAACTCGGTAATCTCGTTTTCATCCAGTACAACCGCGACGCGTCGAAAAAGCTCACGCCTCTGCCGATGAAGTGCGTCGATACCGGCACCGGCCTCGAACGCGTCGCCGCCGCGCTGCAAGGACTCGAGACCGGGCGCGTGCTGGGCAACTACGATATCGATCTGTTCCAGACGATCATCTCCGGGATCGAGGAATCAATAAAGCAACTCAGCCGAGAACCTCGCGCCTACGGTCGCAACCCTGAATGGGACATCTCCTTCCGCGCGATGGCGGATCATGCTCGCGCAATAGCTTTTCTGATCTGCGAAGGAGTCGAGCCCGGAAATGCGGACCGCGGTTACGTACTGCGCCGCTTGATGCGGCGCGCAATTCGCCACGGCAACAAGCTCGGCGTCGCCTCCGGCGGCGGCGCACTTTCTGTCCTTCTTTATAGCGCCTGCAACGCGGTCGTCGACGCGATGGGCGAGGCCTATCCAGAGCTGCGCGAGAATCGGCTGCGAATCACTGCAGTGTGTGCCGAGGAAGCGCTCCGCTTTGAGCAAACCCTCGATCGCGGGCTCGCGCTTCTAGCCGAATGGCGCGAGCGGCAGCGAGCGATAAAAAGTAAGAGGTTCCCAGGCGACGTCGCCTTCCAGCTCCACGACACGTACGGCTTTCCCGTCGATCTGACACAGGACGTCGTGCGCGACGATGACCTTGCGGTCGATATGGAAGAGTTCGACCGTCTGATGGACGAGCAGCGCGAACGCGCTCGCGCCGCGCGCAAGGAAGACGGCGGCGCACCCGAGCTTTCGATCGCGAAAGGCACGGCGTCGCGCTTCGTCGGACATGGTCGCTACGATGCCGATTCCGAAATCCTCGCCGCGAGCGCGAACGGCGCCGAAAGCATCGCGATCGTCGTTGCCGAGACTCCATTTTACCCCGAAGGCGGCGGCCAGACCGGCGACCGCGGCGTGATCGAAACGGCATCCGGCGCGCTCGCTGAGATCACCGACACGCGCAAAGCCGAAGGCTCGATCGTCCACACCGGCCGCCTGCTGCGCGGTGACGCGCGCGACTTCCAGCGCGGTGGACACGTGACGCTCAAGGTCGATCGCGGGCGTCGCGACGCCGCGATGCTCAATCACTCGGCCACGCACATCCTGCACTACGCACTGCGCGATATTCTCGGCACGGGAGTGCATCAGGCGGGCTCTCTGGTCTCGCCGGAACGGCTGCGCTTCGATTTCGCGCATCAAGGTCCGGTCGGCGACGAGCGCCTGCTGACGATCGAAGAGGAAATCAACGCGCGTATCCGCGAGAACGCCGCCGTCACGGTCGAAGAGATGGCCTATGACGACGCGCTCAAAGCGGGCGCGCTCGCGTTCTTCGGCGACAAGTACGGCGATGTCGTTCGCGTGGTGCGGATGGGCGATTTCTCGGTCGAGCTATGCGGCGGCACGCACGTCTCGCGCACCGGCGACGTCGGCTTCTTCAAGCTCGAAGCCGAGTCCGGAGTCGCCGCGGGAGTGCGCCGCGTCGAGGCGGTGACCGGACAGGGCGCGCTCGAATCGATTCGGCGCCAGGAAAAAATCCTCGCGGAGATCGCCGGCAAGCTTGGCGCGCGCGACTCGGCCGCGCTCGATCGGCTGGAAAAAATTCTCGCGCGCGAAAAAGATCTTGAAAAGAAGCTCCGCGCGCTCGAACAGAAACTCGCCTCCGGCGCGGGCGGCTCCGCCGCGGCGGACGAAACCGTGCGCGAGGTAGCCGGCGTCAAGATAGTCACTCGCCGCGCCGACGGCGTCGATCCGCGCGCGCTGCGCGAGATGGCCGATCGGATGCGCCAGAAATATCCGTCGTCGGTAATCGCGCTCGGCTCGGACACGGGCGACGGCAAGGTCGCGATTCTCGTCGCGGTAACGCCGGACCTGACCGCGCGCATCAAAGCCGGCGATATCATCAAGCAGATCGCGCCGATCGTCGGCGGCACCGGCGGCGGACGCCCCGACCTGGCGCAAGCCGGCGGCCGCGACGCCTCCAAGCTCGACGAGGCTCTCGCAAAGGTCGCGGCGCTTGTCGTTTGATCGCGGTCTCGCGGTTCACATCGCGCCCACGATCGACTAGGATCACGTTTGCGCCGCGATGGCGGCGGAGATGAGCATCGAGCCAAGCATCCCCAGCGGTTTTAGAGGCCCGACGATTTCAGAAGTAGCCAATCCCAATTCACTCGATTCGCTCGAACTGCACTTCGACGACCCGCGCCTGTTCACCGATCTGCTCGGCCAGCACGACGCGCATCTGCGCACGCTCGAGTCCGCGCTCGGAGTAAGGATCAGTGGCGCTGGGACCGCGCTCAAGATTTCCGGTCCGCATTCCGAGCAGGCGCTCGCGGGTAAAGTCCTGGGCGAGCTGTACGATCTGCTCAAGCGCGGCTACCCGATCTATCCCAGCGACGTCGAGTACGCCTTGCGAATCCTGCGCGGCGATCGCAACGCCGAGCTCAAGGATATTTTCCTCGACACAATTTACGTCTCGGCGCACAAGCGCGTCATATCGCCCAAGTCGCTCAACCAGAAAGCTTACATCGACGCGATTCGTGCGCACGATATCGTGTTCGGAATCGGTCCCGCCGGAACCGGCAAGACTTA
>JBARDN010000023.1:0-2815 GCA_049795175.1 Binataceae bacterium (SeqCode)
GAGGTCGTGCGCGCACTTGAGAGAGCTGGTTTCTTCATCCATCATTGGACGGGCAGCCACGCTCAGTTGAAGCATCGCACCAAGCCCGCCCTTCGTGTCACTGTGCCTTATCATTCTGGCGACGTCCCACAAGGAACCTTGCGTTCGATAATTCGGCAAGCCGATCTTTCGGTTGAAGAGTTCCGCGCGCTGATTTAACGCACCCTCGATCGCCGCGTTACGGCGCCATCCCGGCCTGGATTACGGTTGCGCCCGATGACTTGGGGAGTTGCGGAGCGCGCTTGCGCTTCATCGCCTTCTCGAGGATCGGCGCCATCCGCACGGCCTTTTCCATCGCGTGCTTTTCCTCGCGCGGCTTGAATTCCGGCATCACCTTCTCGGCGAACAAATTGAGCGACGAGCAGATATCCTCGTGCTTGTTGTTGCCCGCCTGCGAAATGAAGACTACCTGGTCGACGCCCGCATCTTCGTACGCGCGCAGGCGTTCGCGGATCAGATCGGGAGTGCCGATGCAGGCGTTTTCTCCGCCGGCGCCGGGGATGTCGATCTTGACGCCCTTGTAGTTCGCCCAGATGTCAGTCTTGCCCGGCTGGTGCTGTCCGAAGACGTAATGATGGCCGAGCGCGTAGGAGAAGAACTTGAGTCCTTCTTCGCCCATCGCCACCGCGCGCTGCTGATTCGGATCGCACATGAAGCCGGTGACGATCGCGATGTTGGGATTGATCGCGTAGCCGATCGGCTCGCATTCATTGGCCAGCGTTGTGTAGTAGTCATCGACCCACATTTTCGCTTCCTCGGGACTGACGAACGCGAAAGTGAGCGCGCCGATTCCGAGCTTGGCGGCGAGATGAATCGTCTCGCGCCGCGAGCACGCGACCCACAGCGGAGGATGCGGTTTCTGCACCGGCTTGGGCACGACGTTGCGCACCGGCATGTTGAAATATTTCCCCTCGTGTCCGAGAAACGGCTCCTCGACGAACATCCTGCAAATCGCGCCGAGCGATTCCAGCCACATGTCGCGCTTGTCGGCGCGAGGAATCAGAAAGCCGCCGAGTTCCGCCTCAGCCGAAGATTCTCCGGTGCCGAACTCGACCCTTCCGCCGCTGACCAGATCAAGCGTCGCGATCCGTTCCGCGACGCGCGCCGGATGATTGTATCCCGCGGGCAGCAGCACGATTCCGTGGCCGAGCCGGATCCGCTTGGTGCGCTGGCTGCACGCCGCGAGGAAAATTTCGGGCGCAGAGGAATGCGCGTACTCCTCGAGAAAATGATGCTCGACTTCCCACATGTGATCGATGCCGAGCCGGTCGGCGAGCTCGACCTGATCGAGCGCATCCTGAAACAGCTTCAGCTCCGACCCGGGCTTCCATGGACGCGGTAGCTGATGCTCATAGAACGTTCCGAACTTCATATGGCTATTACCCTCTCTCTTCTGGGTGTAATGCTTGCGGGTGCAATGCTCGAAAAGGAATTTTGATGGCGCCTGTACTTAGTCGGCAGCCCTGACAAATAGCGTGCGCTCAACCATGTCGATGACTTCGCGTTTGCGGCGCTCGATAATCGCGGGCTCGAGCAGGTTCACGTTCCACAGCCGCTTGACCATCGCGGCGGTGCCGAAATATCCGATGGTGATCGATTCAAGGCTGCGGATGAAATGGAACGGATCCAGTTCGGCGCGGAACTCGCCCTCGCGCTGTCCGCGAAAGATAAAGTTCGTAACGATCGCGTCGAGCGGCGGCATCCGGCGCTTTAACAGGCTGCGTCCGACTCCGCTTTCGTCGGCCATCTCCTTCCATAGAAGCTTCATCGAATCCGGATGCCTGGCGATATAGTCAATCGCGTCCTGGATGGTCTGCACCAGGCGCTCCTGCCGGGTGCCCTTTCCGGTCGCGACGTTTTGCGCCGCAGCTTCCATCCCTTCGAAAATCTTGTCCAGCACAGCGAGGTAGAGCTGCTGCTTGGAAGGAAAATGATGCAGCAGCGAGGGCGCCTTGATTCCGATCCGGCGCGCGATATCGCGCAGGCTGGTGCCGCGATAGCCGCGGTCTGCGAACAGCGGCAGCGCGACCGCCAGGACGCGGTCGCGGGTATCGATTGAGCGATGGAGCGGAACTACTTTGTTTCCCGCGTGAGCAGCGGGCGCTTTGGATTGGGATCGCATGATGATTCTCTCGTGCGCAACCAGAAGTCTATCTAACAGTCGTTAGGCAGTCAAACCGCCGCGGCGCTTTCCGCGCGCTTTGGATTCCATGCAAACCGTAGTAGAAACCCTCCCATCAGTCCCGGCAAGGGGTTGTGCCCGCTGGAGGTAAGAGCAATGGCAGAACTCTATTGGAAACCCGCGCACGAGCTGGCCGCGATGATCCGCCGGCGCGAGCTCAAGCCCAGCGAATTGATGGCGGCGACACTTGCGCGGCTCGAGCAGGTGAATCCCAAGGTGAACGCGTTCGTCGCGGTACGCGCGGAGCAGGCGATGGAAGAGGCGCGCGCGATGGACGAAAAAATCGCGCGGCGCGAAGAGCTTGGGACGCTGGCCGGCCTGCCGCTCGGGGTCAAGGATCTCGAAGATGCGGCCGGGTTGCCTACCACTCACGGATCGAAACCGTTCAAGAATCACATGCCGGAGTGCGATTCGGTGCAGGTCGCGCGGCTGCGGGCGGCCGGCGCGATCGTGCTCGGCAAGACCAACGCGCCCGAGTTCGGATATACCGGCTTCACCAAGAATCTGCTGTTCGGCGTGACGCGAAGTCCGTGGAACCTCGAACGCACGCCGGGAGGATCGTCGGGCGGAAGCTCGGCGGCGATCGCGGGCGGA
>JBARDN010000024.1:0-17335 GCA_049795175.1 Binataceae bacterium (SeqCode)
CGCAATCTAGCAGATTCGCGCCTGGAACTTTAGCGGCCCCGCGGCCGCGCGCGCTTCCGCTATCCTGCGAGTCTTGGCGGTCGGCAGAGCCAAGCTATCAGTGAAGCGCTCCGCACAAGAAAATTCCTCTACCGCTGCGACCTTCACGATCTCTTCGCGATATTTCTATACCGCTCTCGCCAAAATAAGATTAGAGTGACCGCGCTGGTAAGCGCGAGTATCCATATTCCAAGAATTGCCCAAGGCGCGCGATAAACGATCGTCAGCTTCTGGCTTCCCGCCGGTATGGTGACCGAAAGCACCGGGCGATTAGTGTCGATAGCGGCGGCACCGTCACGAATCCGCCATCCTCGGTAATAATTCTGGTTGATTACCAACACATTCGCGCTGCGCGTGTTGACCTCGAATTGTAATTTCTCAGGCGTCCATTTTAATAGTCGTACGCTGCCGGGCAGCAAAAGATATTGCTCGCCGCGGTAACCCGCCTGGTTGTATCCCCGCACCTTGGTGTCACTGACATCCCAGAAGTTCGTCTCGTAACAATTGGCCGCACCGAGATTGGCCAAATTTAGAGGGAGCATGCCAATATTCGAAGGAGATGAATCGTAGTATTGGCGAAAGTCTGTTGAATACGCGGGAGTAGTAAATTTTCCCGCGGTGAAGGGCTCGGCGAGGCTGCCCGGCGAGACTAAAATGGCGTCGATCAGTCCCACCGCCAGTAAAGCGAGCGCCGCCCACCTTCGGCGCTCGAGTATGTATTCGGTTCCGAGCGCGGACAAGACCGCAAAGGCAAGCACGAATGGAATCAGGAATCGAAACGGAGCGTAGGTTGATTCAAAGCCGGGCAACCGATGCAGCAGAACATACAGAGAATAAGGTGAGGTTCCGCCCATACCGAGCAGAAAGAAAATCAGCGCAGCAGCGGCCCAGGGCAGCGCTCGCGCCGGGTATTTGATTAAGCCTGCCAGTCCCAGAAATGCGAACACAGCCCCGATATACGCTCCGTGCTCCCAGAAACCACCTTCGCCCCAAGGACCGGCAAAATCCTGTTTGCGCGAGAAGATCGACAGGAGTGTCTTATAGAAACTCTCTTCGCTTAGGTACCCGAGCCGCGGATGCGCGTGCATCAAGACGATCGCGGGGAAAAGCTTAAACGCAGCAAACCCCACAAAAAATATTCCAACGATCGCCGCGATAAACATTGGCCGCGGCGACCATTCCATCACACACGCCGCGGCACCGATGACCGCGACAAAGATAGCCAGTTGCAGAACCTCGTACATCGCACCTTCATAGCAGCACACGGCGACGAACAAACCGGCGAGCGCCGCCCAAGCAGCGCTGCGGCGTTGAATTCCCATCCAAGTGAAGGCGCACACCCACGGCAGGTAGGCGCCGGCCAGATGCATCTCGTGACCGGCCGCCGCATGCAATGGCAGCCACGAGCTGCCGGCGAAGACGATCGCGGCAGCAGCCGCTGCGATCGGCTTACAATTCACTGTCCGCGCGAGGACGTAGGCGCCGGCGAACGCCACGCTCAAATGCAGGGGTACTTCCAACTCGAGTCCGGCGAAAGGACCGAAGAATATCCGCAACAGCAAAAATGGCGACAGGAAATCCGATTGCGGGTTCGCCAGCGAAGGCATACCGCCGCATTTGTATGGATTCCAGAACGGAAACTGGTGAAAGTGCGCGATCGTGCGCCAGTCCGACCATGACCAATCCATCCCGCGCGACCAGTCCAGCGAGAGCGTCACCTGGCCGAAATGCCCGAACATCGGATAGCAGAACGCGAATCCAAAAATGAGCGAGATCAGCGAGACCGCGATCCATTCCTTGCTCCACCAAGCCGCCGTTCGATCATTACCGGATATTTCGCCAGGTCTTGCCAATCGTGAAGCACTTCCAACAGCGTCAGAAGACGCGATGCTGATCGTCGAACCCCCAGGCGTCGCGCACCAGGTAAAGCGGGCGTCCCTTGACCTCCGCGTACACGCGCCCAAGGTATTCGCCGATCACGCCCAAAGTGGTTGCGAAGCGAACGGGGCGTAGGGCGCTCGGTGACTGCTCCATCAAAGTTCCTGCAATTGATTAACTCAAACCCCCGCGCAATCAAAGCGCCGATGCGCCGCCGACGTATCAATCGCGCTGCTAATTGCTGTCGTTCACGATCTCCTCGGGCGGCAGGACGTTGCGGAAGAACAGCCAGTAGAGAAATGTGTTGAGCCCCTGCATCACGGCGGCGAACTCGAGCGGCAGCGACAGGTACAGATGCTCCATGAACAGGCCCGCGATATACGGCCCGATCGCCGACATCACCTGCGAGGGAAAGTTCGCGAAGCCCGACGCGCTCGAACGCTCGGCCGGCGGAATCACTCCCATCAGGTACGACTGGCGCACCGGAATCGAGAGCATGTTGAAGACCGCGCGGATTCCGTAGAGCGCGACCGCCCACACGAACGTCGGCATCAGCACCACCATGAACAGCAGTACGGTCGAGATTCCACGCGTCCATACGATCGAGCGCACCGACCCGAACATCAGCGCGATTCGCCCCGCCATCAGGTACGGAATCGCGCTGACGATATTCAGCACAAAAAACGCCTCGGCCAGCTCGGCCGAGCCGACGCCGAAGCGGCGGTAAAACCAGTACACCACGAACGGCCCGAGCATCCCGATCGCGAGCCCGTTGGTTGCGTTGGTGACCATGAAGCGAATGATGAGTTGCCACGACCCGGGCGACAGCCCCAGGCGCAGTCCCGGAGTATTGGCGGCGGCGGCGGCCGAGGCCGCGGTCTTTTGCGCGCGGCGCGCGGCGGCGTGGTCTTCATGCACCGGGATCACGGCCAGCGCCATCGCGAGGCCGAGCACGCCCGCGAAGACGAACAGGATGCGGTAGGTTTCGAGCTCCGGCATCGCAGCCGCACGATGCAGCACCGACGGCAGACCGGCCAGCAGCGTACCCGCCGCGGCCGCCATCACGCCGATGAACGAGAATGCGCCGAAGACCCGGGTCCGGTTGTAGTCGGTGGTGCGTTCGGCGACCAGCGCCTGCACCGCGGGATAGAAAGGACCCCACGCGCCGCCGGCCAGTGCGCCGCCGCGTCCGATCGATCCGATCGCGGCGAAGATCACGATCCAGGTGAAGCTGCTCGCGAATGCGAACGCGATCGCGCCGATCCCGAGCATCACCGAAATCGCCATCAAACAGTTCTTGCGTCCGAAACGGTCGGCCAGCATTCCGACCGACATCGAGATTCCCGCCGCCGCGAGCGCCGAGAAGGCCAGCAGGATCCCCAGCGCCACCGCGCCGTAGCCGAGCGCAACCAGGTACAGCGGCAGGATGATCCCGAGGTAGCCTTGCGAGATGCTGCGCAGCACGCGCAGAACGAAGAGCCATCCGAGATCGCGGTTGAGCCACGCGATTCCGAGCACTCCGCCGTCCGGCGGCTCGGTGACGCTGGGCGCGGCGGCGAATGCCACGCCAGATGCCGCGGCTGACGCGGCGGCGGACTCTCGGGTGGGATCCGGTTTACTCTCAACCTTCATTCTGTATTTGAGATCCGTCCGGCGCGCGCCGAGGCTCAACTCATCGGGCTCGGCTCATCGGGCTAAACTCCTCCGAGCATTTATGCGCCGAGCCCGGACCCGCTTCAATGCATCGGCATTGCGTCCTCGGAATCATCAGGAACGCCACGGCGGGGGAGCAGCAATAACAGCGGTATCGTGGCGAGCAGCATCGGAACCATCAGCCAGAAGCAATCGTTGTAGGCCATCATCGTGCTCTGGCCGTTGATGATCGAGTTGAGCATCGCCATATCGCGGCGCTGACTGGGCCCCCCCTGGTACCCGTTGCTCGCGAGAAATCCGCGAAAGCCCAGGTCGGTCGAGCGAAACGCCGGGTTGGTCACGTTGACTCCGCTCACCAGCACCGAGCGAT
The DNA here is from genome assembly GCA_049795175.1 of Binataceae bacterium (SeqCode). Classification (GTDB taxonomy): domain Bacteria; phylum Desulfobacterota; class Binatia; order Binatales; family Binataceae; genus JBARDN01. The sequence continues at coordinate 3,941 of JBARDN010000024.1, forward strand.
GATACTGCGTGCGCCGTGCCACCAGCGTCGCCAGCATCGCGTACGCCACGTTACCCGAAACCCGGCGCATCAGCGTGGTCAGGCTCGAAGCGGAAGTCATCAGCGCGCGCGGAATCGTATTGAGCGTGACGGTGCTGGTCGTGACCATCGCGGCGCCCATCCCGACGCCGCTCATCACCAGGATCGGCGCAAACGACCAGAAGCCCACGCGCAGCGAGAAATGGCCGAGTTGCCAATAGGAGATCACCAGCAGTGCGATTCCAAATCCGACCAGGATGCGCGGGCTTAAGATATTGTAGAGCCGCCCGACGATCGGCATCACCAGCATCATCGCGATCGCGCGCGGCATCAGCACCAGCCCCGCCTGGTAGGCCGGATAATTCAGCAGATCTTCCGTGAACTGAGGCAGCAGGAACGCCGAGCCGAACAGCGCGAAGCCGACCAGGATTCCGATGCCGGTGCCGACGGTGAAGGGCACGTTGCGGGTCAGACGGAAGTTGATGACCGGCTCCGAATGCTTGAGCTCCCAAATGACCAGCGAGAACAGCGCGGTTCCGGCGATAATCGCGCCAACTACGATCCAATGGTTCGCGAACCAATCGACCTCTTCGCCGCGCTCGAGCACAATCTGCGTCGCGGTCAGTCCAATCGTCAGCAGCGCGATTCCGCCCCAATCGATCTTCGCGAGGCCGCGCTTCAGATATGACGGATCGAAAACAAACGCGCTGACCATCAAAAGACCGACGATGCAGATCGGCACGTTGATATAGAACACAGCCTGCCAGCCGTAGTTATCGACCAGCCATCCTCCGACGACGGGACCGACGGCGGGCGCAAGGATTACGCCCATGCTGAAGATCGCCATCGCCATCCCCTGCTCGGCCGGCGGAAAGCTCTCGCGCGCGATCGCCTGCGAGCACGGCATCAGGCTGCCGCCGCCGATTCCCTGCAGCACGCGGTAAACGATCATCTGGGTGAGAGTCTTCGAGGTGCCCGCCAGGACAGAGCCGACGATGAAAACAAACATCGAGGCGAGGAACAGCCGCTTGCGTCCGAGCAGCGTCGTCCACCACGCCGCCATCGTGATCATGATGATCTCGGCGATCGAATATGCGGTCGAGACCCAGGTGATCGTCAGCAGGTCCGCTCCGAAGGTGCCCATCATGTGTGGCATCGCCACGTTGACGACGGTCGCGTCCATCACCGACAGAAAGGTGCCGACCATCACCGACGACGCTACCAGCCATTTGCCGGGCGCAAGCCGGATACCGGTCGGCGGGGGCGGCAGAATCTTTGGGTGCGCAGCTTCGGTTGCCATCGGGATACGAGCGCGCCATCGGACGGGCGCACCGATCTATTCTATCAACAACATCGCAAGACCCAAGAAACCGATCGAGCGCCTCCAGTCAGTAATTCGGAGGGAAGCTGCTGACACGCGCGCGGCGCGGCGCGATTCGAGCATGATAATCTGCTAAGTGAAAAGAGGGTTGCGGCTATGGCTGCGAAGGAAGATCAGGCGTGAAGCTGTCGATTGTCGATCAATGTCCCGTGCCGGAGGGCTTCACGCCCGCCGACGCGTTGCGCAACACGATCGATTTGGCGCGCCTCGCCGATCGCCTCGGTTACGAGCGCTACTGGATCGCCGAGCATCACGCGACCGGATCATTCGCCAGCTCCGCGCCCGAGGTTCTGATCTCGCGCGTCGCGGCCGAGACCGAGCACATCAGGGTGGGCTCCGGCGGCGTGATGCTGCCGCATTACAGTCCGCTCAAAGTCGCCGAGGTTTTCCGGATGCTGCATGCGCTGTATCCGGGACGGATCGATCTTGGGGTTGGGCGCGCGCCCGGGGGCAGTCCTCTGGATACGTTCGCGCTCAGGCGCGAGCGGACGCGCAGCGCGATGCCTGACGATTTCCCGCAGCAGATGGCGGAGCTGATGGCGTTTCTCTCCGCGAGCTTTCCCGACGAGCATCCGTTTCGCGAGATCGCGGTTTCACCCGCGATGCCCGATGCGCCGGAAGTATGGCTGCTCGGCTCGAGCATGTGGAGCGCGGCGGCGGCGGCGCAGTTCGGAGTGCCGTACGCGTTCGCGCACTTCATCGATCGGACGCATACGCGCAAAGCGATCGAATACTATCGCGAGCACGTCAACCAACAGGGCGGCGCGCTGGCCGGGCAGACGATCCTCGCGCTCGGCGCAATCTGCGCGGAGACCGAGGCCGAGGCCCATCGTATCTACTCGAGCGTGCGTGCGTGGGCGCAGCGCCTGCGCCAGGGCGGAGGCCGCGGTCCGATTCCGACTCCGGAGCGCGCGCTGACGCAGATCGGATCAACCTCCGGGCGGCTGCCGAACGACACCGGCGAATGGCCGCGCGTATTCGTCGGCGATGCAGAGCATCTGCGCGACGAGCTCACACGAATCGCCGAGGAGTTGCGCATCGACGAAATAATGATCGTGACGGTCGTACACGATCATCAGGCGCGCCGCCGATCCTACGAACTCCTCGCAAACGCCTTCGGCCTAAAGCCTCGCGCCGCCTGATTCTTAATTCGCCGCCCTCTTTAGTCCCTCTTCCAATAAGTTTGGGAGGTACCACTGGCACGCGGGTGGCGCGCTGCGCGCGAGGGTCTAGTTGCCCTTGAGCGCCTTGATATCGTCGAGCAGGACTTTTTCGTGACCCTGCGGATTTACCTTGGCATAGGATTTCCGCACGACGCCCTTGGGATCGATGACGAAGCTCGAACGCTCCCAGAACTTCATGCTGTTCCATTCCGCCTGATTGATTCCGCACGCCTTCATCAGGTCCGATTTCGGGTCGGCCAGCAGATCGATCGTGAAGCTGAACTTGTTGCAGAAGTTCTTGTGCGAGCCCACGTCGTCGGCGCTGACGCCCAGCACGGTGATGCCGGCGAGGTCGAACTCGGCCTTCGACGCGGTGAACGACTTGCCCTGGATCGTGCATCCCGGCGTGTCGTCCTTGGGATAGAAGTAGACCACCAGCCACTTGCCGGCGAAGTCGCCGAGCTTTACGGTTTTGCCGTCCTGGTTGGGCAGCGAGAAATTCGGAAACGCGCTTCCTGCTTCGAGCATGATTCACCTGGTCCTTGCTATGGATGTTTGATTGATCGCAGCGGCGCAGCGGCCGCGATCAACCTATAGCACGCCCGCGCAGTTTACTCACTTCCGGCCATCCGATTCTTGATTTCGAGATCGTCCACGTCCTCGATATGCGCGGCGACGAACCAGGTGATACCGCACGGATCGACCACCGTCGCGCTGCGATCGCCGTATGGCTTGTCGGCGGGCGCCGCGACCGATTTCGCGCCGGCCGCAAACGCGCGCGCATAGACCGCATCGACGTCATCGACATACAAGTAAATCGAGGCCGCAGCGGGCTCGGTCTGTCCAACCATGACCATCGAGTCGCCGATCCGGAATTCGGCATGCACGTGACCGTCGCCCAAATCATGAAAACTGGTTTCGGCGGCGCCGAACGCGCGCGTCACGAAGTCGAGCAGCTTGCGCGCGTCGGCAACATACAAGTACGGCGTCGCAGTGTGAAATCCTTCGGGCCTGCTTTTTACTGATGCCATGGTCTTCTCCTTTGGCAGAGAGCTTTGGTATTTCTGTTTGCGCGATTTAATTCCCTCTCCTTGTCCAAGGAGAGGTTATCAACTTCCGTCCGCTGCTGATTCTCCGTTAGGCACGTACTCATCATACTCATCCCGCGCGGGGATCGTCGGCGAATGAAACCTCGTCCGTCTTGTTCGGCGTGCAGTACAGGATCGTCACCCACGTTTTCGGGAGCTGGCGATGCCAGATGCCGCGCGGGCATACGAATGCCTCGCCCGCGCGAATCGTGCGCGCCACAGGACCGTCGTCGGTAAGCGCCGTCAGCTCGGCTTCGCCCTCGAGCGCGTAGAGCAGCTCGTCGCCGTCGGGATGCCGCTCCCACGGCGTCTGTCCGGAAAAACGCATAACGCCGAGCCTCAGCCGATCGAGATCGGCCAGATGCAGGTATGCCGCGTTGGCTTCCTGCGCAGTGGTCTGCTCGGTGATCGTAAGCGGGATCGCGCGCGCGGCGGCTGCGCTCACGTCGTAGGCCGGAATCGCGGCACCCGCACTTGGCGGAGCAACCATTGCCGCCTCGGGCGACAGCGGAGCTGCGCCTGCTGCGCGCGGATCGGACGAGTCCGAGCCCTCGGTGCCCGCGCCCGGCGTCAGCGAGAGCTCGGAAACGAAAGGACGCGGGATCTGGCGATGCCACAATCCGCGCGGACAGATAAATATCGAGCCCTTGTCCGCAAACGAGGTGACCGGACCGGCGTCAGTCAGCGTGACGATTTCCGCTGCCCCATCGACGATATACAGCATCTCGTTGCCGCCCGGATGGCGTTCCCAGTGCGTCGGCGTGCGCGCGTAAGACGCGACCAGCGTGGTGTCATTCACAGGCTCAAGAAAGCGCATCGAGGAATCAGGCAGTCCGCTGAGTGCGGCGCCGATGTCGTGCGGGAAGAGCGGAGGACGGCGCTCGATATCGTCGAGGATCGCGTAGATTTGCGCCTCGGTGAAATCCTGAGTGATCGCGGGGGTCAAGGCCGGCGCTCCGGACTTCGCCGTCAACTCGCGCTTGAGGCGCGCCTTGAACTCGTGGCGCGGCAGATCGCGCAGCTCGGATGCGATACGCATCAACGCCGCGACTTTCGGGTCTAGCTTCACCTGGGGATCATCCGAGCTGGACATGATGGCCTCCACGGCCATATCGAGTTGTTCCGACAGGCTCGTGCGTTCAGCCATTGGAGTCACCAATCCGTTTCCTGAGATTGTGCAGCGCACGGAACTGAAGCTGCTTGATCGCGCCTTCGCTGCGGCCGAGCGCGCCTGCTATCTCCGCGATACTTTTCTGCTCGGCAAAGCGCATCGTGATCACGCGGCGCTGGTCGTCCGCGAGTTCCTCGACCATCTTAAACAGGCGCGCGCGATGCTCGAGCTCTTCGGGCGGCGGCTCGGGCTCCGCATCGTCGGGATGATAATCGCGCGCGCGAGCCGCATGCGCCGCACGATCGGCGATCGCGTTGGCGGCGATCCGATAGAGCCACGCCGCGAACGGCACGCCGCGCCACTGGAAGCGGCCGAGATTCTCGAGCGCGCGATGAAAAACGTCGGCGGTAAGATCCTCGGCCTCCGCGCGTTCATGAACCCGTCGCGCGATATAGGCATAGACGCGCGGAAAGTTCTCCTCATACAGGACGGCGAAGCGGCTCGGATCGATCTGCGCGGCCGCGACCATCTGCCGCTCTTGCGAATCGTGCGCCAAAAGTGCTGCTCTGCCCCGCGCCATGTCGGTCCTGTTCCTGTTCATATAAACGCCTGTCGCAGCAAAAGGTCACGCCCTGAGGTCTGATCCCTGCCGCTGTATGATCCACCGCCTGCTGTCTGATCACTCCGCAGGAGTGGACAGGGTACATCGATCCGCATTTTGCGCCATCTGGTTTTGATCTATGTTCCGATCACGGCGGCGGGCAGCGCGATAACGATATTGTTCGACGGCCAGAGGGGGAAGAAAGGATGAGAATCCAAAATCGTCTTACTGATTCATTAGCCGCGATCGCCATGATCGTCTTGCTGCTGGCGCTGCCGTTGGCGCACGCGGGAGAGCCCATCACCTCGAGCAGTTTTCAATTCGGCGGACTCGCGCGCTCGTACGCGCTGCATGTTCCCGCGCGCTACGACGGCAAAACTCCCGCCGCGCTGGTGATCGTGCTGCACGGCGCAGGAGGTTCCGGTGCGCGAACCCTCACGCGGGAGGGCTGGATCGCGGCCTCCGACCGCGACGGCTTTATCGTTGCGGGACCCAACGCGCTGCCGATCCGACCGTCACAGCCGGAGAGCTTTCGGACCAATCCGTCGGCGTGGAACGATCTCGGCCAGAGCGCAACCGCCGACACCGCGCATCACCGGGTCGATGACGTCGGTTTTATCGACGCGCTGATCACGCGCCTTTCGAGCCAATACCGGATCGATCCCCGCCGCATCTACGTCACCGGATTTTCCAGCGGCGCGAGCATGACCCTGACGCTCGGCGTGAAGCTGGCCGCGCGCCTCGCGGCGATCGCGCCGGTCTCGGGCCAATTTCGATTGGACGCTGCGACGCTTAAGGCGCCGGTCTCGATGCTCTACATCATCGGCACCACCGATCCGCTGAACCCTATTGCCGGGGGCGAGTCGACCACGCCGTGGGGATCGAGCTCGAAGCCTCCCATCGCGAAATCGATCGCGGCGTGGCGCGCGATGCTCAAGTGTCCGAATAGTCCGAGCACTTTGCGCGACAGCGGCGGAGTTAAGGGAATTTCATACGGTCCGTGCGCGGGCGGCACGGTGCTCGAGTTCTACACCGTCGACGGACTCGGCCACGTATGGCCGGGCAGCCCGCAGGTTCTGCCCGCGCGGTGGGTCGGCCAGGCCAGCGACAAGCTGGACGGCACCAGTCTGATCTGCAAATTTTTTTCAGCGCACCAGAAGGTCAATTGAGCACGGCGATGAGCGAGCAGCCGAATATCGTACTCGTGATGGCGGATCAGCATCGCGCTGACATGCTTGGATGCGCCGGCGACCCGGTGATTAAAACTCCGCACATCGACGCGCTCGCGCGCGAGGGCGTGCGCTTCGAGCGCGCCTACTGCCAGGGACCGCTGTGCATGCCGGCGCGCGCGTCGGTGCTGACTGAACGCTTCGTGCGCGACCACGGCGTGTTCGAGAATTCGGCGCAGGTCGCCGACGGCACGCCGACTTTTCTGCATCGCATCCGCGACGCGGGCTACCACACCGCGGAGATCGGCAAGATGCATCTGTGGCCGCACGGCCAGCGCGAGGTCCACTCGACCGCCGCGATGCGCGAGCTGCTGGTCTCGTACGGCTTCGACGATCCGATCGAGACCGTTGGCAAGCTCGCGTCGCGGAAGTACGACACCGAGTACACCGAATATCTGCGCGAGCGCGGCCTGCTGGAAATCTATCGTGAGTCTATCGGGCGCAACCGCCTGTCGGGCAATCGCGCGGGCGCTCCGGCGTGGCAAGCGGATCCGTGTCCGCTCGCGCTCGAAGATTACGCGGACGCGTGGCACGGCCGGCGCGCTGCGCAATGGATCGACAGCTACGCGGGCCACGCGCCGTTTTTCCTGTGGGTCGGATTTCCGGGACCGCACAATCCGTGGGACGCGCCGCGCGAGGCGGTCGAGCAGTATCGCGCCGCGGAAATTCCGATGCCGCGGTCGCTCGAACTTCCTGCCGTTCCGGCGGCCGGTCCGTTCAACCTGTTTTTGAACGCGTTTCTTGCGCACAGCGATTCGGCCACCATGACCAACGCGGCGATCGTCGCGCTGCGCCGCGCATACTACGCGAACGTCTCGGTGATCGACGCGGGGCTGGGCGCGATCACCGCCGCACTCGCGCGCAGGAAGATGCTCGACAACACTTGGGTCATCTACACGAGCGATCACGGCGAGATGATGGGGGAGCATCGGATGCTCATGAAGATGGTTTTTTACGAACCGTCGGTGCGCGTGCCGATGATCGTGCGTCCGCCTGGCGGAGCGGCGGCGCGCATCGTGCGCGAGCGGGTGCAGTTGATGGATCTGTCGGCGACGGTGCGCGATATCGCGGGGGCAGGAGCGATCGAGGAGAGCGGCGCGAACTCGCTTCTGCCGGTGATTCGCGACGGCGCTGCTCCCCCAGCGATTCCAGCGCTCGCGAGCGAGAACTATGGTTTCGCGATGTTCCTTGCCGAGCGCTACAAGCTGGTCGTGTTCGAGGACACGCTTGAAGCGGGGCAGCTCTTCGACGTGATCGACGATCCCGCCGAGGATCGCAATCTGTGCGGCGACCCAGCGTATGCGAAGATCGTCGATACGATGCTCGAAGAGCACGTGCGGCCGTTCTTCAAGACCGCGCCCGTGCGGCCGCATCCATCGCTGGTCGCGCGAATCGCGGCGCGACGCGCGCGCGGCTGACTGCGCGCTCAGAACGAAACTGGCAGACGCTCGAGGCCGCGCAGCACCATCGTGCGGCGCCATTGATAGTGCTGTCCGGCGAGCCTCAGCTTCGGCATCCGGCGCAGCAGGGTATCGAACGTGATGCGGCCCTCGAGTTTCGCGAGCGGCTCGCCGATGCATCGATGAATCCCTCCGGCGAACGCAAGGTGATTGTTGTCGGGCCGGGCGACGTCGAAACGATCGGGATCGGGAAAGCGCTCCGGGTCGCGGTTTGCCGCACCCATGATCACCACCAGATGCTCGCCCGGCGGGACGGTTCTGCCGCCGACTTCGATCGGCTCCATCACGGTGCGGAACGTCACCTGCGCGGGGCTGTCGTAGCGCAGGACTTCATCGACGGTGGAATCGATTAAGGCCGGATCGCGCCGCAGACGGTCCGCACAATCGGGATTAAGCAACAGCGCGAGCGTGCCGTTGGCGAGCATGTTCATCGTGGTTTCGTGGCCGGCGACCAGGGTGAAGATCGCGTTGGAGACGACTTCGTCTTCGCTTGCAACCTCTCCGCGCTCTTCGCCGGCGACGAGCAGGCTAATCAGATCGTCGCCGGGATTTCTGCGGCGCTCGGCCGCAAGCCGGGCGAAATAACGCTTGGCCGACGCGATTGTGTCGCGCACGCTGGCGCCGGGATCGTTGGCGCTGGCGGCGGGATCGATCGATCCGCCGAGCGAGCGCACCCATTCGCCCAGCAGCGGAAAGTCGCGCTCGGGCACACCCATCAAGTCGGCGAGGACCGCGACCGGAAGCGGAAAAGCCAAGTCCGCGACCGCGTCCATCGCGCCGCGTTCCTGCACCGCGTCGAGCAAGCGATCGGCGATCTTCTGAACCCGCGGGCGCATCGCTTCGAGGTTCGCGGCAGAAAAGACTTTGCCCATCACCCTGCGCAGACGCGTATGATCGGGCGGAAAGCGGAACTGCAGCGCGGGCCGCAGCAGCACCTGCATCGAACGCAAACCGTCGTCGTGCGGAAACGTATCGAGCGCGGTCAGATCGAAGGTGCTGGTGCGGCGGTCGCGCAGGATGTTGTAGGCGTCGGCGTAGCGCGTGATGATCCAGAAGCCGACGGGAGTGCGCAGCACCGGAAAGCGCCTGCGCAGGAAGCGATAGAGCGGATACGGATTGCGCGAGAACAGGCGCCCGTACCATCGGTTGAAAAAGCGGCTGGTCTTCGCAACAGTCGCAGGCGACGCCATCAGATTTTCTCTAACCCTTACTCCCTAACTTTTCTTTGCGAACGGGCGGTCGCGCTCAGTCAGCGCGGATTTGAGGCCTTTCTCGCGCGAGGCTTTCATCCATGCCTTTACGGTTTCGGTCTGATGCGCGATCACGTCGATATCGGCGGAAGATTGCTCGGCGGCGCGAATCCCCAGGATATCGAGATAGCGATTGACGGCGGCCTTGTGCAGCATCAGCAACTCGGCCGGCACCATCGCGACCCGGCGCGCGTAGGCGAGAGTCTCTTCTTCGAGCTTGTCTTTGGGGAACACGCGATTGACCAGGTGCCATTCGAGCGCTTCTTTGGCGCCCATGTAATCACCGGTGAAAAGATATTCCTTGGTTTTGCGCGGACCCATCAGCACCGGCCACATCGAGAGCGTCGGCAGAATTCCGAGCGAGCGGCCCGCGGGATGGCCGAACTGCGCATCTTCGCTGGCGAAGACGATATCGCAGTGGCCGATAAACTCGGTGCCGCCGGCTAGGCAGTAGCCGTGGACCTGCGCGATGGTTGGTTTGGAGATCGCCCACAGGCGCTGCCATCGCTCGATGGTTTTGTGCAATCCCAGGCGATCGTTGGTGACGGTGAAGGTCGAACCGGGATGCTGCGTGCCCTGCAGATCGTAGCCGGCAGAGAACGCGCGGCCCGCGCCGCGGATGATCAGCACGCTCGCGTCAGGATTGGCCTCGTACTCGTCCATCACCAGTTCGAGTTCCTTGAGCAGCTTCTGCGAGAGCGCGTTGAGCTTTTCGGGGCGGTTGAGCGTGAGCCGCCAGATTTTGCCTTCGACGTTTTCATAAATAACGGTTTCGTATGATGCCATCGCGGATGCCCTCGCCAAAAAAAAGATGTGATTACTTCACCGCGGCGAGAAAATCGCCGGGAGATTTCGCGGAGTTTTCGGGTTGTTCCCAAAAGAACATATGGCCGGCGCCGGGAAGAATCTTGAGCTTCGAGCCCGCGATTCCCTGATGCAGAATCTCCGCGTTCGCGACTGGAACGATATTGTCGTCGTCGCCGTGGATGATCATTGTGGGCGCCTTGATCTGTGACAGCCGCGCGAAGGTATCGAAGCCGCCGATCGCCTCGCCCTGGCGCATGTAGGTATGCGGGGGAGTGAGCGGGTAATCCGCCGACTCGGTCATCCGCTCGACCAGCGTCTTCTGGCCCGCCGCGGAACTCAGAAACGCGCGGCCGCATGCAACCGAGAACGCGAGCTTCGCGGCCTCGAGCGGATCCATCCCGGGCTGCGGCATCAGCTTGGCGATATTTTCCGGATTTGCCTGAGGAGAATGCGCCGCGCCGCAATTGGTGCATCCGAGGACCAGGCCTTTGACGCGGGTGGAATACTTGAGCGCGTACTCCTGCGCGATCATCCCGCCCATCGAGATTCCGTAGATGTGCGAGGCGGGAGTGCCCGCGTGCTCGAGCACGCACGCAACATCGTCGGCCATATCGGAGAGCTTCCACGAGCGGTCGGGTTTGTCGCTTTCGCCGGTGCCGCGATTATCGATCATGAAGATGCGGAAACGCTCGGCCATGAGCTTCAGGAACGGCTCGCCCCACGAACGTCCCGACCCGGAGAATCCCATGATCAAGGCGAGCGGAGCGCCGGCGCCGCGAATCTCGTAGCGAATTTTGAGGCCGTCTAAAGATTGTGCGAAGTCGCGTGTAAGCACTTGGGTGAACTCCTTGAACGATCGGTATTGAAGCGGCGAGCCGCGGCGCGATAGTAGCGCCCTCGGCGTCAAGGCGTAAAGCGCGCCAATTGGTGCGCATCGGGGAGCGGCGAACATCCGGCGATCGGTGGCTTCGTTCCGGCGATTTTAGTGATCGACGGAGAAGGTTATTCAGCAAAAGCAAGGCATTTCTCGTGAAGGCCGTCAGTTCGTTTCATCTTTTCGCTATAACTTCGCTTCCGATGTTTGGCTGCATTTTTCAGAATCGTTGGGGTGTCGGAATAAAGCTGAGCGAATTTTTCCGCGTGGTTCATCATCGCGATAATGGCATAGAAGGCGCGCCGCAATAAGGCTGAACAGTTCAGCCTTGTAATTTGTCCACAAATAGTTTATAGGCCTAGGTTGCAATCTGGCGGAAGTGGTTTGCTCGCCGAATAAATCCTACCGACGGCCGCTGTGCTGGGTCGGGCGGAAGAAATATTGCTCCCAGCGGCACTTGGAATCGGTCGAGGCCTCCCGCTAAATTCAGCTGCCTGAGCATTTGTAAGTTGCCTTCGTTCAACACCGCGAAGCTACCGGAACGGAATCAATTCGGCAAAACCCGGTGCCAGCGATCACCCTCGAATCGAACTTCGCCATGCCGTTTCAAGTACTGCTGAGCATTACGCACGTAGTGTTTCCATTTCTTGCCGAAATGCACGCCATCAATGACGCGGTCGATAGAGTCGTCACATAGATCTGGGTGCACCAGCTGAACTAGCGGTTGAATCTCCTCGGTTCGCAAAGGTCCTTTTTCGAGCAGGAACCTTATCGTATCCGAAAAAATCGCGTGGGTTGTTTTCCCCCTGGCCCGGTGACGAAGTAGCCGAAAACGGGTTGATTTCAGCTTCTCTTCAAATGCTCGTCGCGCACGACTACGAATGGATTTTTCTGCGCGCTGAAAGAGTACTTTGAGTTCCTGCATTTCCATCGAAAGCGCCGCCACGTCATCAATCGCAACCTTCGCGCCCAGCGATGCATAGTTCTCGAGGTCTGCTCCTATTTCTTTAACAACGTCTTCTTGCGTCAGAGCTACGCCGTATTCGAGATTCCCGAACAAACCCGGCCCAGTAAGGTTACCCGAGGTCACGATTGCCATCCTCCAGTCTGCCACGTACACCTTCGCATGGACGCTAGGTAGATGCGTGAGCTCGAAGCCGGGCGCGCTTTGGCCAAATTCAACTAGCGCGTCCAAATCCATGGAGCCGCCGAGGGCGCTTTCTGGTCTGAGGTCAGTAATGAGACCAATGCGCACGGACTCACGAAGGCCTCGCTGGTCCAAGTGAGTGAGTATGCGCTCCGTGGCGTAGCGCTTCACGAAGGGGGAGGCAATGAGTAGCTGTTGGTTGACGAGCGAAACGAGCCTGTCGAGCGTGTCGGTCCAAGGACTGCGCACGAGAGATAAAGACTGCGTGTCAGCTGTCACTCGGGACTCCAGCGGACTCGCCGGCGCTCGCGATATCGGCAACCGCCTCCTTTTACTCTCGCGTATTCGAGACCCGCGGCATCGTCGGAATGAAAGCGCTCACAAGCATCGCAGCGCTCGATATAGCGCCGACCCGTTTTGTCCGGTGGACCTGCGAGGATTCCCTTGAGGCCGGAGTACGCTGCGCCGGGCTCCTGACACTCACAACGCACGTGTCATGACCTCATGCATCTTTCTGCAGATAGCCCACATCTTGCGCCGCTGATTGCTCGGGTCGGTTGCCTGGGCAGCCGCACCCCGCCGATGTCGGTCAGATGTTGCTATAGTCCGTGTCCCAAACGGCGGGCTTGTAATGATCAGGTCAACAGATGCTGGCCCGAAACTGGCCATGTAGGCCAGCGAATCGCCCATGACAATCTGGCCATGCTTGGTCTTATGAAAGAGCGACACCGCCTCACTGTTCCTCACTTGGCTGCCGGGACTAGCCGAGGGGCGATAGTACCGCCGCCCGTGCGCGGCGGTAAAGCGCAGATGATTGCGGCGCGCCGCCACCGCGGCGCAACGAGCGTAGATGGCTCGCGGGAATCAGGGTTCGGGCGCATTTTTCCGAGGGGTTCATCGTGGCGATGATCGCATAGAAGGCGGAGTTAGATAAGGCTGAACTGTTCAGCCTTGTTATTTGTCCACTGATAGTTTATGGGTGCCGCGCGGGAATGACGCGATCAGAAGAGCAGAGCAGCACCCTCACCCGCGCGTCACGATGCTTGCGAAAAAGAATCGCAAGCATCGCGCCGCTCGCCCTCTCCCGGGGGAGAGGGTATCTGCAAATGCCTCCGGAGCAACCCGGAACTCGGCAGACGGAAAATCATTCGGCGCGCGAGCGGGGGTGGCTCGGCGCGCCGAATTTCAGGTGTAGGAAGATCAGGTCGAGGAGTTAGTTGAGGCGCCAGATGGTGCGGGCGGCTTCGGCTGAGCGCTCTACGAATT
>JBARDN010000025.1:0-33152 GCA_049795175.1 Binataceae bacterium (SeqCode)
ACGAACGTATGGCGGGCGTCGTCAGCGCGGCGCAAGCTCGTTGGGTAAGTGGGATCATTCGGCCGGTTCCCGCGTCCGTCTTGAACGTCCGACTACAATTTCGCCCTTGGCGATCGCACCGTCGCGCCACTCAAGCAGAGGATTCGAGCGGCGCAGCGCGCGAGTCTCGGACGGCCGCAGGCCGGCGTCGATCGAAAGAACGAAGAAAGGATATAGAGAAGGCGAGCGACTTTGCCTGATCGCATCAAGCAGCCGCTGCTCATTTTCTCGGCTAAGTGCTTGGCCCACATCCGATCGGTGCGCCGGCGTATCGCGCGGCCCACGACGGCTCGGCTCGCAGCGCGAACAGGGTGGCGGCGCAAACGGCGAGTAACCATCTGACATTCGATTTCGGCACTTGCTTTACGGCGGTTGGAGTCATGGACGCACATCCGACTCTTTGGCTACGTGACTAACTCGCTATGTAGCGAGATACCGGACGAGTGTCAGAGTGAAGGCTTCGGCTGGGACTGGAATCCGGTCAAACCCGTAGCGCTCGCGCAGGAACGTAGTGATGGTCTGCTCGCTGCGCTCATCCAATTCTGATGACTCCCAGTATGCACGCTTGCGGAAACGGCCGGTCCTGTCTGGGATCATTTTCACGGCTTCTTCCTGCGCTTTACTTCTCGCCGAAATGCCTTCCAGCCTGCCGCGAGTTCCTCCGCACTGTTGACGGTTGTCGCGCTGAGGTCGGCTGGAAACCGCCCTGCCAGAAAATAGAGCACATCGGAGTCAACCTTGAGAACCTTCGCGAGTTGTTCGAGGACTTCGTCGGAAGGCTTGCGGAGGTCGTGTTCGAGGTCAACCAGGAACGGAATCGAGATCGGCTTGCCATCGGAGTTGCGCACCTCCGCCACCACCTCGCGCCCCGCCAACCCCAGCTCCTTGCGCCGCTCTACGATGAACTGCCGAGTGTCCGCATAATAAGCTATGTAGCATACGAGCTGCACAAAGAAATCGGCTAGAGCAGCCTAACGGCTCGTACGGAAGCTACACATACGAGATTCTAGCCGGACCAATCTCGCGGCGCAGACCACTATTCGGTCGATGATCGACATGATTTTGACAAGCCTCTACGGAGTCGGCGTCCAATGAAGGACGCCTTCGATTCGGCGGCGGTATTCGGTATCGATTGCCGGTTTGAACAGCCACAGGCATCAAGATTTATCAAGAATTCTTAGGCTGCGTGCACTACGATGGATCATTGGGACAGAGTGTTTTGAGCAAAACGTGGATTCAAAATCTCGTAGCATATTCGATAGCCGCGGCAATCGTCGGTTACGCCGCGCGTGGAATCTCATGGAGCCAGGTTTCGGACGCGGGAAGCCATGCGACGCTTTGGATTTTTGTCGTTTCCAGCCTTGGCGGGTTTCTATGCTGGTTTATCGGCGAAACAGTATTGCTCTCGCGTTTGTTCAGTTATTTCCACCGTCGGACCGGGGCGCTCGAGCTGCTTCCGACCATGGCCGCCGTCAGCTTCCTTCAGATTGTTAATTCTTACGTCGCAGGTGGGGCACTGGTTCTCTTTCTGCACTCACACAAAGAAGCGCCGTGGATAAAGGCCGTATGGACGCTGATGTTCCAGGGCTTTTTGGACGCCGCGATGCTGGCCGCGCTGTTGCTGGTCGCGATCGCACTGGTGCCGACGTCGCCCATTCATCTTGCCTTCAACTATGCAGCAGTCGCATTCGCCATATGCTGTCTGATTGCCTCGTTTTGGCTCTGGTGGGGGCGGGGGCTCGCCAGTAGCAATTGGCTGCGATGGATCTACGACCGGCCCTCGATGGAGAGTTTCCGCGTCGCGTTGCCTTCGCAGTACATGAGCCTTCTTTCCATCAAGTTTCTAATCATACTGGGAGAAGGCTTTGCGCTCTACGGACAGTTGCTGAGTTTTCATATCGGGGTTCCACTGGCGCAGACACTGGCAATGACGCCGTTCATCGTGGCGATTGGCAATTCGCCAATCTCGCCGGGAGGAATTGGAACGACGCAGCTAATCTTCACCTTGGCTTTCGCTCGCTTTGCCAGCAAGGACGATCTGTTTGCGCTGTCCCTGGCGGTAACAGCCTTCAACATTGTGGTCCGGATCCCGATGGGGCTAGCGATGGGAGCGCCGCTGGCGGAAGAAGCAGTCCAGGTCAAAGGGGAATATACAGTCAAGCGTGAAGTTGGATACCGATGAGTCCGGCCACGTGGAAAAAGCTTGCGATCGCCGTCTTTCTGGGGTTCGAGTTATTGACTGCAGCTTCGATGTCCCATGCCGCGGACGATCAGTCCGCGCGCGCGGCAGTCGATCAAGTAGCTCATCTCTTCAGTAGTAAATCCAGCATCGCCACGGTGAAAATGGAGATCGTCAACGCCGACGGGCAACGCGATCTTTCGATGAGAATTTGGTCTCTTGGAGACGAAGTTCTTATCCGAATTACCAGTCCTCAGAATGAAGCCGGCACCGCTATCCTGAAGCAAGGCAGTGACATCTGGTATTACCTGCCGAAAACAGATCGCACGGTTAAAGTTCCCGCGTCGATGGCGATGACGTCGTGGATGGGAAGTGACTTCACGATCGATGATCTGGTGAAAGAGAAATTCCTCACGCGTGATTATTCTGTTAGCACGTCTTTCATCGGAACACGCGGCGGGATCGCGGTACATGAATATACTCTGACGCCAAAGCAGAGCGCGGCGATAGTGTGGGGAAAGGTCATATTGCAAATTCGCCAAGCCGACTCTGTCCCCACGTGGCAGGGTTACTATGACGAGGATGGGCAGCTCGTCAGGGAACTGTCCTTTTCCGAATACAAGAAAATGAGCGGCAGGGTCATTCCGACACGCATGGTGATGCGATCGGCGAAGAAGCCCGGCGCGCAAACGACGATCGAGTACGACGATATTGGGTTTGACGTCCCGGTCACCCAGCAGACGTTCTCGCTGCCCAACCTGAAGTAATGAGCGGACTCCTGCTACATCTGGCATGGCGCAATCTCTGGCGTAATCCCCGACGCACTCTTATCACGATGGCCGCAATCTCCCTTGGCTATGCCATGCTGTTGTTCGTTGCGTGCCTGATGGCCGGGCTCAGATGGCAAATGATCGAGAATGGTACCTCTCTGGTCATGTCTCAGATCCAGGTGCACGCTCCTGGTTACTATCCCAACCGATCCATTCAGAAGACGTTGGGCGGTACCCAGGGGATCGATGTCAGCGCGTTGCTAGGCGCGATCACTGCGGATCCCCGGGTGCTGGCCGCGACTCCTCGAGCATACGCCTACGGCATGTTGAGCGCCGCGAACCGTTCCGCTGGCGTGGAGCTGATGGGAGTAGTTCCGGGGCAGGAAGACAAAATTACTACGTTGAATACTCAGATAACACAGGGCAGTTACTTATCCGCGGGACTGCCAAAGGGAGCATTGATTGGAGATAAGCTAGCCAGCACGATAGGTATCGCGGTTGGTTCGCAAATCGTTTTGCTGACTCAGGCGGCCGATGGTTCGATCGGCAACGACACGTACACCGTCGCAGGTGTTTTCCATAGCGATCTTGATTCGGTCGATCGTGGCCTGGTCCTCATGTCTTTGCCCGCACTGCAAGCGCTGCTGAATCTGACGCCCGGGAGAATTCATGAAGTTGGAATAAAGCTGAAGGATATAACGGCGGCGACGAACGTGGCTGGCGCACTTCAGGCTCAACTGGCGAAAAGTATCCCCGTGCAGGTGCAAGCATGGCCCGAGCTGGCGCCGGAGTTGGCAAGTTACGTGCAGTTTAATCGCGCCATCACATTTGTTCTGTTTTTCATTTTCTTCCTGTTGGCGGTTATCGGTGTCATGAACACGATGCTGATGGCAGTGTTCGAGCGCACTCGCGAGATTGGCATGCTCATGGCTCTGGGAATGCGTCCTGTCGAAGTGATTGCCCTGATCCTCGCGGAGTCGGCAGGTTTAGCGATGGCGAGCCTGATTGTGGGAGCGGCATTGGGCGCTCCACTCTTGTGGTATTTGCAAATACATGGCCTGAACCTGGGTGGCACTACCGGTGAAGTTATTTCTTTAGCCGGAGTGGTGGTGGGCCACCTGTGGTACGGCAGGCAGGACTACTCCGCGTACGGAGAGGCGGCGCTGGGGCTGGCCGCCACAGTTCTGGTTTCAGCCCTCTATCCGGCTTGGCGAGCTGCTCACTTTCGCCCGACCGAAGCGATTCGTAAGGTCTAATCTCGTGACGGCTATTCTTCTACTGGTGACAATCAGCTGGCGCAATCTGTGGCGCAATCCCCGAGGTACCGCTTTGACGGTCCTCGCATTGGGTTTGGGTCTCGCGTTGCTGCTGATCTCATTGGGTCTGCTCGATGGCGGCCACGAGCAGACGATTGCAGACGGAGTGCGTCTTGGTCCTGGCGACGTAGTAATCCAGGCGAAAGGCTATCAAGAGAGCAATTCTGACGAGCTCCTGCTTTCGGCCCAAGTATTATCCAGCGTCCAAGAGGATTTGCAGACCGCGACCATGAAGAAGATTGTGAAAGGGACGAGCCCTCGGATCCTCGGAACCGGGCTTCTGACGTCTTCGGCCAATGCTTCCGGCGTGAGAATAACCGGGGTTATACCGCAGGACGAACAGATTGTATCCCTGATCCCGCGGCGGATGGTTGAAGGTACATATCTGAGCGATGACAAACCGTCTGGAGTTGTCATCGGCGCCGACCTGGCACGCAAGCTGGACGTGAAAACAGGTTCCAAAGTGGTGCTGATGACTCAGGCACTGCGAGCGCCCGGAACTCAGGCCACGAATGGCGCCGGAGGGGATATGCAAAGCACTCTCTTGCGGGTCAACGGAGTCTTTCTTACGGGGCTGCAAGCGGTGGACGCAAACCTCATTTATCTGCCGTTGGCCGCGGCGCAGACCACGCTCGGAGTGACCGACGGCCGGGTGACGCAGGTGGTCCTTCTGCTCGAACGGGAAGGCGAGTCGCCATTGGTAGCAAAAGCGTTGCGCATAGATTTGATTGGAGCGCCGGTTGAAGTCCTGACCTGGCGTGAATCACTGCCTATGCTTGCCCAGATTTTAGGCCTGGATCACGCCTTCAACTACATCATGAACGGAGTGATATTGGCGATGGTAGGATTGGGAATACTCAATACTATCCTGATGAGAGTGCTCGAGCGCCGGCATGAATTTGGCGTTTGCAAGGCTCTTGGGCTTCGGCCCACGCAGCTTGCTGTGATGGTGGTGGGCGAATCTCTGGCGCTCACAGGGATTAGTGTCGCTCTGGGACTGGCGCTGGGTTTGAGTATACAACATTATTTCGCAACCGTGGGACTGGATCTGCACTGGGTATTCAGGTCGCGCCTTCCATCCGCGCTGATGTTTGATCCGATTCTCTACTCGCGCTTGAGCCTGGACCGAATCGTGTGGTCGGTTGGAATAGTATTTGCGATGGCGACAATCATTTCGTTTTACCCTGCGTTCAAGGCCGCACGAACCGAGCTGCCGGACGCATTGAAGGTGCTTTAGAAATGAGGACGATATGACCCAGTGGGCGGTCGAGCTGAAGGGCGTGAGCAAGACCTATCGGACAGGTCCGATCGAGGTTCCGGCGCTGCGCGATCTCTCTCTGCAGGTTGGCGTGGGAGAGTTCGTGGCTGCGGCGGGACCGTCAGGTTCCGGCAAGACCACTCTGCTCAACCTTATCGGCGGACTCGACCGGGCCGACACCGGCGAGATATGGGTGGCTGGTCAGAACCTTCAGGGTTTGTCTTCGGGTCAGTTGGCGTATCTGCGGCTGCAGCGCATCGGCTTTGTATTCCAGACCTACAATCTGCTTCCGGTGCTTACCGCTTTGGAAAATGCCGAGTTTACCCTGCTCTTGCAAGGGATGCCGGCGTACAAGCGCAAGGAAAAGGTGGAAAAGCTGTTTTCAGAGATCGGTCTTCACGGCGTCGAAGATCGTCGTCCAGCGGAGTTGTCCGGCGGACAGCAGCAGCGAGTCGCTGTGGCTCGTGCGATGGTCACTGAACCTGCACTGATTTTGGCTGACGAACCCACCGCGAATCTTGACTCCGCCAGTGCGATCGCCCTGCTCGACGTGATGGAGCATCTGAATCGTGCGACCGGAACGACTTTTATCTTTTCCACCCATGATCCACAGGTCATGGAACGGGCTCATCGTTTGATCCTTTTGCGCGATGGCAAAATAGTGAGCGATGTCGCGCGCGATGCGCATGGAGTCGATGTGGCAGCGAAGGAAGAGAGGCTTTGACGCCGCTGTCACCTGAGAATCGGTGAACCGCCAAATCCGGACGGCGCGCCAAGTGACTGAGTCGGAGCAGCGGCCGCCACGACCGGCGGTGTGCCGGCGATGTAGGTGCGGATGAGTTCCGTGGTTACCTCGGGGCCGCCGACAAAGGTAGTGCCTTCCTGCTTGAGCAGCCGGTAGGGAGGCGCGGCCTCGAAGTAGAGCGTATTCTTGGGAACGACCGGCTCGATGACGTGCAGGACGAAGCGCGGCCAGTTCGGCATTACCGTCGCAACATCGACTTGTGCCGTCACCGCAAGCGCGGAGAAGGTGCCGGCCGACACGCTGATTTCCTCGGGTCCTTTGGCCCAAACCTGCTGACCGACATAGCTGTACGGCGTGATCTGTTGATGAAGCATACCTTCGGCGCCGTCGCGTGGCGCGTCGAGGACGCGTAGAAACGCGATCCAGGGAACCGAGTCCGGGTATAAATCAGGCGGCAGATCCGCAGCGCCGGCCAACCGCAGCACCGCCGCATCGTTACGCCAGAACGCGCTCTGCAGCGCGCGGCCATGGTCGTAGAGCGTCCATTGATACAGCGTGCAACCCTTACGATGATTGGGAAATAGCCAGAAAGCGACCTCAAACTGATCCCGCGATAACGTGGTGATCTCGAAATGAACCGTGTCGTCTGCGGCGGTTTCGTTCCACGACTTGACCCGGTTCAAAACCTCGCCCGTACGGTTCTCTGTTTGCCGGGTTTCATCAACCTCGATACCGAGAGGCGGGGTAACTGTGTCGGTGCTGGATTGTTCGGTGGTCAACCCTCTAGGGATAAGCCCGCGCTTCACCAGCCAAGCATCTATTGCGCCACCAGCGCTAGACTCTGTGCCGGGCGAGAGAACAACTTGCGTGCGGCCCACAGCAGGCCGTAAGACTAAAATCGTCAGGAGCACGGCCAGCGAAGAAACCAGAATCCACGCTCGAGACGATGAAACGTTCGTTCTGAACTTCACGGCTCCTGAACCGAGGCGGTAAGAGCACACCAGCGGCAGGTTTTTATACATTCAGGCCTTGCTCAGATGCACATATCCCGGCGGGCATAATGTGTCCCCACTGCGGCTCGTCCTCGAGATAGAGTGTGAAGGTGAAACAAACTGTCGGGTGAGGTGAACTGATCGTATGCTCCTATAGCCCCACGACGCAAAGGCGTCAGGCTGGCGGATCGAAGCGTTCAGCGCTCATTTCAGCGCCGGAAGATCAAGCCATCAGGCCGGCCGCACGCCACTTGAGCGCGGAAGTCTTGTTGACGATATCGGTTTCGGTCAGGAACTCGACTAGTTGCGCCGACATCTCGCGCCTGATCCGTGCGCGACGCGGGTTGTTTCTGGCCATCTCCAGCGCTTCGGCCGGCAAGCCGAGGTTCTTATAAATGTCGGGATGCACCAATTGTCTGATTATGATCACGGTCGAGAGCAATCCGTAGCGCCGTATCATCGAGCGCCGGAACATTCCGACATGCGGCCAACTCTGGCGTAGATATTGGCGAGCATACCCACGATGCCTTGCTTCCTCGAGGATATGAATCCTCGACAATTCGCGCATCACAGGATGGCATTCCGGATCCTGCTCGGTGCGGCTATGCAGGTACCCGGTGACGTCTTCGGCGGCGAGCGTGCTTAGCATCATTCCCACCCTTGAGGTCAGGTACTTGGTGAAAAATGCGATCAGGCTCGAATAGCGTGGCTTGTACCACGGGACTCCGCAGCGCTTGATCGCTTCGCCGAACATCATGGAATGACGGCACTCGTCGGCGACTTCGATCTGCATCCAATAGAACTCAAGGTTGAGCGGGCTCTCGTCGATGAGATAATCCATGAACTTGAAGGAAAGCTGATTTTCAAACCAGATCAAACCCGCGAACGCGCTGCACGCCTCGTGCATCGAAAGCTTTACCCGCTGCTCCCGACTCATCTGGTCCCACAGAGTAGTTCCGTAGAGCGAGACCATGTCCTGGGGCATGTAGAAATATGAGTAGTCGAAAGGAACGCTCCAATCGACATCTTTGTGGGGATCGAAGGACTTTCGGCGCGACGCGCCGATAATGTGCTGCAAATACGGCTGGCTGATCTCTTCGCCCATGGCGACGCTCAATCCTTCCGAAACGCCCTATGCGTCGGGAGAAGCTCTCCGGGCCTTTGCAACTCGAAAATGTATCGTAATCCAGCAAGACAGTGGCCAAAGGCTATTGGAAGGACCACCGGCGAGGTCGGCAATATCGCTTTCGATATTGTCGTCGATCCCGACCTCCAAAGTATGCGCGGATCGTTCGCAAGGGTCAAGACAATAAGGTTGACCGTCGCCAGGATCCCGAGAAACCTATGGAATGAGAACCTTGCAGCGACCGGCTGACTGGGAAAAGCGCAATCTGTCAATTTGCAGCGCAGGTCTTTATGAAGCTGTAGATCCGTTCTCTGAAGCACCAAATAACTTTTCGTCTTAGCCGCTACGCGACCGTTGCGATAAGCTAACAACGTCACCGACGTGAAGCGACCGATAACATCCAAGCGCACGGCCAGGCATTTCTTGGATTGTTCAATGAGTCGGGCAATCGATACTCCGTGCGCGTGTTGAAAAACTCCGCGGACATATTCGTCGCTTGGCGAATATTGCGACTCAGCTACTGATGAATCAAACTACTGCCAAAGTATCCACTCTTGTCGAACTTCTTTGCGAACGAGCATTGCGGCAGCCAGACCTACGCCTGTTTACGTATTTAATCGACGGAGAGATCGAAGGAGCCAGTCTGGGATTGGCGGAATTGGACTTGCAGGCGCGGGCTATTGGCGCATTGCTCCAAAGCCTTGGAGCGAGCGGGAACCGCGCCCTGTTGCTCTATCCGTCGGGGCTAGAGTTCATCACTGCGTTCTTCGGATGCCTATATGCCGGAGCGGTCGCTGTTCCTCTGCCTGTGCCGAAGATGGCGCAGCCGCAGCGGACTCTCCCAAGGTTTCGCACCATCGTAAACGACGCCAGACCGATGTTTGCGTTGACCACATCGGCGATCCTCTCCAAAGTGGAAAGTCTGTTCGCACACGCTCCCGAACTAGAGTCTATGAGCTGGGTGGCTACCGACGAAATAGCCAGTAGTGCGGCACAAGGCTGGCGTGATCCGGGGGCAACCGGCAACACCACAGCATTGCTTCAATACACTTCTGGATCCACCGCCGTACCCAGAGGTGTGATGGTCAGTCACCGGAACCTGCTGGAGAACTCGGCGCACATCAGCCAGGCGTTCCAGATTAGATCCGATACAGTTTCCGTCACATGGTTGCCGGCGTTTCATGATATGGGACTTACTAATGGCATTGTCCAGCCCGTGTATGGCGGCCGCCGATGCATTCTCATGCCTCCGCAGTCGTTTCTTCAGCGGCCGCTGCGATGGCTTCAGGCCGTGGCCCGCTACCAAGCGACTATCAGCGGTGGACCCAATTTCGCCTATGAACTGTGCGCTTGCAAGATCTCCCTGGAACAACGGAGCACGCTCGACCTGAGCAATTGGAAAGTAGCGTACAACGGCGCCGAACCGATCCGCTCGTCCTCGCTCGAGCGGTTTGCTAAGACCTTTCATTCCTGCGGTTTCCGGCCAGAGTTCTTCTATCCGTGTTATGGGCTCGCGGAAGCGACGCTGATTGTGTCGGGCGGATTAGTGAAAGACGAGCCGATCCGGTGCACAAACGATGTGTCGGCGCTTGAACACAACGGCGTAGTGGAGAGCTCCTACCGGCAGCCAAATGTTCGCACCCTCGTGGGATGCGGCCACGCTATGCAGGACACAAGAATCGTGATCGTTCATCCCGAAACGTTGACCGCTTGCGCATCCGATGAGATCGGCGAGATCTGGGTATCTGGTCCGAGCGTGGCCCAGGGCTATTGGAGTCGAGCCGAAGAAACAGAGCTCACCTTCCGCGCCCGGCTCGCAGATTCCGGCGAAGATCCGTTTCTCCGCACCGGGGATCTGGGATTCCTGAGAGACGGAGAGCTATTCGTTACTGGGCGGCTAAAGGACCTCATCATCATTGGTGGACGCAATCTATATCCTCACGACATCGAATCGACGGTGGCACAGAGTCATGCGGCACTGCGGCAGGGTTCATGCGTGGCGTTTTCGACGGATGTAACCGACGAGGAACGCCTGATCATCGTCGCTGAAGTGGAGCGCCGCTACCAGCCCGCGCGAGAGCATCAGGGCGCAGCGGAGCACTCTGAGTCGAACGGAGGCCGCCCGAACCGCCGTTGCCCGACGGAACTTGACGCGGTGAAGCGGGCCATTCGCCGAGCGGTCGCCGAGGAGCACGATGTTCGAGTACATGCCGTCGTGCTTCTCAAGGCCGGAAGCATCCCAAAGACTCCAAGCGGCAAGGTTCAGCGGCGTGTCTGCGAAATAAGATTTCGGGACGGGACGCTGGAACAAAGCGCACAGACTGAGTAATGGCTGGAAATCAAAATAACGGCACCTTGCATTCGGAAGCAGAAAAGCAGGAGCAACGAGGGAACGGGAATTGTGATCCAGGTCCGGAGGAAATCCAGACTTTCCTCGTATCCAGACTTTCCTCGGTGCTTGGAATCGAGCCTCGCGAGATAGATATCGAAGAACCACTAGCTAGCTATGGTCTAGGATCAACGGAGTTAGTCAGTCTCTCCGGTGATCTCGCACAATGGCTGGGGCGACAGCTTCCTGCCGAACTGGCATACGAGTGTCCGACGATCGAAGCGCTCGCCCTCCGGTTGGCAGACTCATCGGACCGCCCGCGAGCGGGCGTCGAGGCGATTCCGGTTCGAGAGGCAAACGAAGAACCGATCGCCATAATCGGGGTCGGTTGCCGGTTTCCGGGCGCGAAAGACGCGTGTGCTTTTTGGAATCTACTCAGCAACGGAGTGGATGCAATCCAGGAAGTTCCCGCGCAGCGCTTCAACTTAAACGAGGTTTACGATCCCGATCCTGCTGCTCCGGGAAAGATCGTCACCCGCTGGGGTGGCTTTATTGAGCAGGTGGATCAATTCGATGCGCAGTTCTTTGGTATCTCGCCCCGGGAAGCTGCACGCATGGACCCGCAGCAGCGCATTTTGCTGGAGGTAGCTTGGGAAGCGCTTGAAGATGCGGGACAAGTAAGAGAGCGTTTGGCAGGTACCTCCACGGGCGTGTTTATCGGGATTTCGAATACCGATTATGGCCGGATGCAGTTTAATGATCCCGATCGAATTGATGCATACGCCGGTACTGGCAATGCACTGAGTATTGCGGCCAATCGTATCTCCTATATATTTGATTTTCGCGGACCGAGTATCGCGATTGACACCGCCTGCTCCTCCTCACTCGTCGCGGTCCATCAAGCGTGCATCAGCCTGAGAAGCGGAGAGTCTAATCTGGCATTGGCGGGAGGCGTGAACCTGATCCTGTCGCCCGCGATAACGATTAATTTCAGCAAGGCCGGCGCGATGGCTCCCGACGGCCGCTGTAAAGCCTTCGACGCGCGGGCGAACGGCTATGTTCGTAGTGAGGGCGCAGGGGTAGTTGTTCTGAAACCGCTTTCGAGAGCCATAGCAGATCGAGATCCAATTTACGCTGTCATTAGCGGCAGCGCCGTGAACCAAGACGGACGTAGCAATGGGCTGATGGCTCCGAATCCCCTTGCGCAGGAAGCAGTTATCCGGGAAGCCTATCGTCGAGCTGCAGTTTCGCCTGGCGAAGTTCAATACGTCGAAGCCCACGGAACAGGCACACTCTTGGGCGATCCAATTGAGGCGAAAGCCCTGGGCGCCGTGCTCACTCTAGACCGTTCTCTTGAGTGCCCGTGTCTCATTGGCTCGGTAAAGACCAATCTGGGCCATCTCGAGGCTGCGGCCGGTATCGCCGGATTGATCAAGGTGGCGCTGGCACTTCAGCATCGGCAGATCCCCCCGAGCTTGCACTTCAAGGAGCCCAACCCCCACATTCCTTTCGATAAACTTCTCCTGCGCGTGAATACTACATTGAGTCCGTGGACCGCACCCGGTGGTAAAGCTATTGCGGGCGTTAGTTCATTCGGGTTCGGCGGAACCAATGCCCATGTCGTATTGCAGGAGCCTCCCCAGTCGGAGTGGGGAATGCGGAATGCAGGATGGAGCGACGATAGCCATCGGCTCGAATCTGACTATACCAAGTCCGCGTATTTGCTACCGCTTTCGGCGCGTAGTCCAGACGCTCTGGATTCTCTTGCTCGCGATTACCAGAAGTACTTGAAACGCCCGAGACCGGCGGCCTCTCTGTACGAAATCTGTTATAGCGCCAGTACGCGGCGCAGCCACCACGACTACCGACTCGCAGTAACCGGCAAATCGGCAGAGCATCTGAGTGACGCCCTGGAAGCCAGCTTGCAAGAACAGGCTCGCGCGGGTCTGTCCTACGGGCGAAAGACTTCGGGCCATCGCAAGAAACTCGTTTTCGTTTTCCCGGGCCAAGGGACCCAGTGGTTCGGTATGGGGCGAACGCTGCTGGAGCAGGAAACCGTCTTTCGCGAAGCAATCGAACTTTGTGACCGCGCGATGTTGCCCCACGGAGACTGGTCGTTGCTTACTGAAGTTACCGCCAGCGACGCGGCTCACTCCCGGTTGGCCGAAATCGATGTGTTGCAACCGGTCCTGTTCGCGATTCAGGTCGCGCTTACCGCGCTGTGGCGCTCTTGGGGAATCGAGCCGGACGCGGTGGTGGGCCACAGCATGGGCGAGGTCGCTGCCGCTCACGTTGCTGGTGCGCTCAGCCTCGACGATGCTGCCCGGGTGATATGCAGCCGCAGCCGTATAGTGAAGCCAACCATTGGGCGCGGGGCAATGGCTGCGGTGGAACTTTCCATCGTTAACGCTCGGCGGGCGCTGGCTGGCTATGAGGACCGGGTATCGATCGCTGCCAGCAACGGCCCCACGTCGACTGTATTGTCAGGAGATCCGCGGGCGCTCGAAGCAATCGTGAGTCGATTGCAGCGTCAGGACATCTTCTGCCGAATGCTCAAAGTTGATTTTGCGGCGCACAGCCCGCAGATGGAGCCGTTGCGCGGCGACCTGGAGCGCGCGTTACACGGACTGCAACCGCAATCCGCCTCGGTGCCGATCTACTCGACGTTGACCGGCGAGGTCGGGGACAGCTTGACGTTCGATCAGCTCTATTGGGGCAGGAACCTCAGAGAGCCTGTGCTCTTTTCAACTGCGATTGAGCGACTGCTGAAAGATGGACACGACACCTTTTTGGAGGTGAGTCCGCATCCTGTCCTACAGAGCAGTATTCAGCAGGCATTTCGTCAGGCCGGCAAAGAGGGCGTGGTGCTTCCGTCACTAAGGCGCGAGGAAGAAGAGAGCACGGTGTTGGCGGACTCGCTGGGCGCCCTTTACACCCTGGGATACTCGCCAGAGTGGAACCACATTTATCCCAAGGGCGGCCACTGCGTCGATCTTCCGCTCTACCCGTGGCAGCACGAGCGTTGCTGGATGGACCACCCACCAACCAACAGGCGCGATGATACGCAGGGTTTGTCGCGTGTAGCGGGCAGGAATCGCTCTCTTCTGGGGCGTCATTTCAAATTGGCGCAAACGGAAACTCATTTTTGGGAAGGCGATCTGGACCCAAGCGCGCTCTCCTATGTCAATGACCATCGCGTCGAAGGAGTCGCGGTACTTCCCGCATCGCTCTATGTGGGCATGGCGTTGGAGGCCGCTGCTGAGGCGATCTCCTCACAATCGTTTGCGTTGCGAGATATGCAATTTTGCAAAGCGCTTTTCCTGCCAGACGGCGGTACGCGCACGATTCAGGTGATTCTCTCTCCCGCGGTGGACGGAATAACGTCCATTCATATCTATAGTTGCCCGCGCGATATCGAACGCGCCAACAGATCGTGGACTCTTCACGCAACAGGAAAAATCTGTTCCGATCAGAAACCTGGCAGTTCCGTGTTTATCGAACACGAAGCGCTCGCGACGATTCAGGCACGATGCTCAGAGCAGATCTCAGGGCAAGACTATTATCGTAGGCTTCGCGAAGGCGGCATTGACTACGGTCCTCGTTTTCAGAGCATCACTCAGTTGTGGCGACACGAAGATGAAATGTTGGGCGAAGTGAAGAGTGCCCAGGAACCTAACGCAGAGTTCAAGGCTTGCGAATCTGATCCGGCGATTCTGGACGCGTGCTTCCAGACCATGGGAGCGGCGATCGGTGCGCTTGGGACGGCAAACGACAAACCTGGCGCTACGTATATGCCGACTCATATTAATGAGATCCGGATCCATAGTGGCACCGGCCGAGAATTATGGAGTCACGCATTTCTGCAAGAACGAGGTGCCGATAGTGTAACAGGAACAGTGCGGCTCCTGGACCGAACTGGACGGTTGGCAGCCGAAATTCTGGGATTACGCTACGATAACATCGTTCACGATACCAGGCGCGCTAGCGCGGAGAAATTGGACGACTGGCTATACGAAATCCAGTGGCAGTTAAGGGAGCGTTCGCGGATACAGCCAGCACCGGAACAATCTGCGCCAGCCAGACAGAGCAATTGGCTGATCTTTGCCGATCGTGGAGGAGTCGGAGAGGCGCTCGGAGCGCTCATCAACGCACGAGGAGATCGAAGTATCCTCGTTACTTGCGGTGAAGCGTACGAGCGTATCGACGGCGAGCATTTTCGCATTTGTCCCGAACGACCAGATGACCTTCGACGGCTCGTAGAGGCGGTGTTGGCACCCGGTCAGCCAAAATGCCGGGCGGTGGTCCATTTCTGGAGTCTTGATTCTCAGTTTCGCGCCGAAGCCACGGTGAGTTCGCTCAACGCAGTTCAGACTCTCGGCTGCGGGAGTGTTTTGCAATTGGTCCAGGAACTCGCTCGGGTCGAGCGGCGTCACTTCCCTCGGTTGTGGCTGATTACCCAAGGAGCTCAATCACCAGGCGAACAGGCGATACCTTTGGACATCGCGCAGGCGCCTGTTTGGGGATTGGGTCGCGTTGTGGCTCAGGAGCACCCGATGCTTTGGGGGGGACTGATTGACCTGGAAGGCAGCGCTTCGCTTTTCGACGAGACAGCCAATCATTTGTGGCGTGAAATCTCAGAGCCAGACGGAGAAGATCAGATTTCGTTCCGACGCGGTCTGCGATACGTCGCCCGATTGGTCCGCGAACGCCGAGCCTCGATGCTCGAAGCTCCCCTCAATTGGCGCACGGATGGCAGCTACCTGATCACTGGCGGACTAGGAGACCTCGGCCTTTCGGTTGCTCGCTGGATGACAGAGCAAGGCGCCCGGCGGTTGATCCTACTGGGGCGCACAAAGCTTCCGCCACGATCGTGCTGGAACTCGGCGGAACCGGGAAGCCGGATGGCGGATCAAATTGCCGCGATTCGGAAGATGGAAAACCAGGGGGCAAGCGTGCATCTGGCTTCGGTGGATGTGGCAGATGAAGGTGAATTGACTGGCTTCCTGAATGAGTACCTGGCTGAGGGATGGCCGCCGATCCGCGGAGTAGTTCACGCGGCAGGAGTACTGCACGACGGACTTCTAGCGCAACTCGATGAGGCTGCGCTGACTTCGGTTTTGCGTCCCAAGATGGTGGGCGGCTGGCTGCTGCACAAACTGCTCGAAAATGCTCCGTTGGAATTTTTCGTTCTCTTCTCTTCCGCGGGCTCTCTCCTGGGTCAACCTGGTCAGGGCAATTATGCCGCTGCCAACGCCTTTCTCGACGCACTCGCGCATCAGCGTAGCGCTCGCGGCCAGCCGGCGCTGAGTATCAACTGGGGGGCGTGGACCGGACTAGGATTCGCGGATAGTGCCGGAGGAAGACGTCTCGCGACGCGTCTCGCGTTGCTGGGAATTAGCAGCCTTGCGCCTACGGATGCGCTGGAAGTGATGGGACGGCTGCTGCGACAGCACTCGACTCAGACTGCGGTAGTGCCCGTTGATTGGAGCCGGTATAGCCAATTCTATCCGGCGGGAACTGAATCGCCATTGCTCTCTGACCTCGCGCATGAAGAAGCCAACAACTCACCGAGCGCGACCCCCCCGCGCGAGAAGCGGGATGCTCTGCTGGCCGCGGCGCCAGCGGAGCGCCGCCAGTTAATCCAGTCCTATCTGGCTGAAATAGTGGCGCGAGTGCTCGGACTGCCTGCATCCAAAGTGGACGTACAGCAACCTTTGAGCAATCTGGGGCTCGATTCCCTGATGGCTGTCGAGTTGAAGAACCGGATCGCGGTCGATCTGGGAGTGAACGTGCCGATGGTGACCTTTCTGTCAGAACCTAGCGTTGAACAGGCGACGGAGCGGCTACTCCATCTCCTCACTTCGGAGACTTCGATCTCATCAGTGCATATTGCTTCACCGATTGCGCTTTCCCCGGAAGAGCTGAAAAGCGAAGAAATTGATGAACAACTCTTAGAAAATCTTGACACGTTTTCTGATCAAGAAGTGACTTTGATACTCACTGAGCTATTGGCTAAAGAGGACGCGACTGGATGAGCACCACCCTCCAGCATATCGCTAATCTCTCGCCACTGCAGAAGCGTGCTTTGCTGTCTGAACTTCTTCAGAAGAAGGCGGACCGGTCTGCGTCGTATCACCCGCTCTCTTACAATCAGCAAGGGATATGGTTTCTCTATCAACTCGCGCCTGAAAGCTCGGTATATAATGTCAATTTTGCGGCACGCATCACCTCCGATCTGGACGTACCCGCATTGAAGCGCGCATTCCAAACTCTGATCGATAGGCATCCAGCCCTGCGCACTACTTTTCCAGTGCAGTTCGGCAAACCAGTTCAGCGGGTTCACGAATCGCGGAAGGCCTACTTCGAAAATGTGGAAGCTTCGACCTGGAGCTCCGACGAGTTAGAAAATCGGTTGCTTGAGGAGGCGCACGGTCCGTTCGATCTCGAGCGGGGTCCGCTGCTTCGAGTGGCTCTGTTCACTCAATCGAAGAGGGAGCACATTCTTCTGCTGGTAGTGCATCACATCGTCATCGACTTCTGGTCGCTTGCGATCCTTCTTGACGAACTTAACGTACTGTATCCAGCGGAAAGCGCCGGCGTGAAGGCACCTCTGCCTCGTCTTCAGTTGAAGTATACCGACTATGTTGGTTGGCAGGCCGAGATGTTGGCGGGATCGGAGGGAGAACGCCTGTGGACGTACTGGCGAAGGCAACTTGACGGGAAATTGCCGACGCTTGAGCTCCGGACGGATCGGCCTCGACCCGCTATTCCGACTTATCGAGGAGCGTCGCATGACTTCACGATAAGCGCGGAGCTGGGCGCCGGGCTTAAGGCGCTGTCAAAGGCTCATGGTGCGACGCTGTATATGGTGCTTCTGGCGGCGTTCCAGGTTTTGCTTTCTTACTATACCGGCCAGGAAGAGCTTCTGGTGGGATCTCCGATGGCGGGAAGAAGCCGAGTCGAGTTTGATGGCATCGTCGGGCTGTTTACGAATCCCGTGGTCTTAAGAGCGAATCTCTCGGCGAACCCAACGTTCCAGGAGTTTCTGGTCCAGGTTCGCGAAACCGTACTTGGCGCTCTCGAGCATCAGGATTTCCCAACGGTTCTTTTGGTTGAGCGTCTCCGGCCGCCCCGAGACCTCAGTCGTCCTCCGTTGTGCCAGGTGATGTTCGTACTGGAC
Organism: Binataceae bacterium (SeqCode); assembly: GCA_049795175.1. Classification (GTDB taxonomy): domain Bacteria; phylum Desulfobacterota; class Binatia; order Binatales; family Binataceae; genus JBARDN01. The sequence goes on from JBARDN010000025.1 coordinate 17,935, forward strand.
AAGCCGCACAAAACCGCACGATCAGGCGCATCTGCATTTGCGGCGAGCGAAACCGGTCTGCGCATGAATCCTGGAGGGTTGGTTCTGGAGTCGGTGCCACTGGAACGCCGCGCAGCGACTCTCGACCTGGTTCTGTTGATATTCGAGACGCAGGATTCGCTTGCCGCTTCCTTGCGGTACAACTCCGACTTGTTCGATGCCGCCACGGTCGCCCGGATGTCGCGGCACTACGAAATTCTTTTGCGCGGCCTACTTCAAGAGCCAACCGCGAGGATTGATTCATTGAAACGAACACTTGCGAACACGGATTCGCAACACCAGATGAGCATTCGGAGAGAGCAGAAGAGAGTTAATACTCAAAGACTGACGCATCTCAAGCGCAGGGCCGTCCTTACCCGTGCGAGTGAGTAGCTAAGGCCACTGAAAGCAGAGCCATACGAATGGAAACGCACGCTATAGAAGGATTCCGGCTTTCACCGCAGCAAAGGCGTCTGTGGTCGTTGCAGCAGGCCGGTGGCGAGCTCCCATATCGTGCGCAATGCGCCGTCCTTATCGACGGCAAGCTCAAACCCAAAATCCTGAGCGCAGTGTTGCAAGCCTTGTCCGATCGATACGAGATCCTCCGAACCACATTCCGTTCCTCGAACGAAGCTACAACTCCTCTGCAGTGGGTGAATCAGCAAAGTACGCTTTCGATAGAGAAACACGACCTGAGAACGCGGAATGCTTCATGCCAGGAAGAGGAAATCGAGGCCCTGTTCAAAGAAGCTGGCCGAGTTCCCTTCGACCTCGCAAACGGCCCTGTCTTGCGGGTCTCTCTGCTAAGCCTCGCGGCCGATCGGTACATGTTGCTTATGAGCGCGCCGTCGCTGTGCGCCGATTCGGCGTCACTGAAGATCCTGGTGCGCGAGATTGGGCGTCTCTATTCAACCTTCGAGTGCCGCCAGGAGCCGTCGGGCGATCCGTCTCAATATGCAGATCTGTCCGAGTGGCAGAATAATTTATTGGAATCAGATCAAACAAACGACGGAATAAGGCATTGGCGCGAAGCGCAGACCTCAGCCTTCCGCGCTCCGACTCTGCCCTTCGAAAAGCCGCCTTCCGCACAAACGGCATTCGAGCCCCGCCTTGTCGCGTCGCCGATAGACCCGGAGCTGGCTGCGAAAATCGGAAAGCTCGTGGCCGAGTATGATACGCCGCCATCTGCGCTCCTCATGGCATGTTGGCAAATACTGCTTTGGCGTCTGACGGGGGAATCCGCCTTTGCGATCGGACTGGCGTGTGATGGACGTACTTATGAAGCATTGCAGGATGCGCCCGGCCTGTTTGCAAAAACATTGCCCATTCATTGCCGGCTCGAAGATCAGCTTCGCTTCAGTGACGTCCTGAAACGGGCCGACGAGTCTGCGCGTGAAGCGGTTGAATGGCAGGAGTATTTCGACATTGAACAACTCTCGACCCCGAAAGGCGAAATCCGGCCACCGCCTCCCTCTCCGATAGTCTTTGAATTCCGCGCCGAAGCGACGAGCCGTACCTGGAGCGACGCGAGATTTTCTATTCGAAAAGAGTATTCCTGTTCTGAGCGGTTCGGATTGAAGCTGTCGTGCAACCAACTCACCACGGAACTTCACTACGATTCCGGTATTTTCCGCGCGCAAGACGTATACCGCCTGACTCAGGAGTTCCAGACTCTATTGGAAAGCGTTTGCGCCGATCCGGAGTCGCGGATCGCAGAGCTGAATTCTGTAAGCCCCTCTGAGCGCCGCCAATTGCTAGTGGAGTTCAACGACACACGGACCGAGAGCACTGAAGATCACTGCGTCCACGAGCTCTTCGCGCAACGGGCGCGGAGTGAGCAAAACAATATCGCCGCTACGTTTCAGAACCGAATTCTGACCTATGCTCAACTCGACGCGCGCGCCAACCAACTCGCCCACCATCTGCGGGAGCTCGGCGTTGGACCGGACGTTCCAGTCGTCATATGCATGAGGCGCTCTCTGGAAATGCTCATCGGACTCCTGGGCATTCTCAAGGCGGGCGGAGCCTATGTCCCGCTGGATCCGGCGTATCCGCTGGCCCGAACACGCTACGTGTTGAACGATGTTCAAGCGCCTGTACTGCTGACGCAAAACAATCTTATTGACCGCATGCCGGGGCTCGGAGTTGAAACGGTCTGTCTGGATTCCGACTGGGAGACAATCGCAAAGCATGGTGAGGATGCCCCGTCTGTTAACCTAACCATCGCGAACCTGGCCTACGTAATTTACACTTCAGGATCGACAGGACAGCCGAAGGGAGTAATGGTCGAGCACGGTGGACTGAGTAATGCCATTAACTGGATAATGAAGACGCTGGAGTTGTCATCCAGCGATCGTTGTCTCCTGAAGACTCCCATAACATTTGATGCCGCGGGACGGGAACTATTCCCGGTATTGTTGGCCGGAGGAACCTTGGTAGTCGCGGAACCCGATGGTCATCGTGATAGCCGATATCTGGCCGAAACAATCCGCGACGAGCGAATATCAATTGTTCACTGCGTGCCGTCGATGCTTCAGCTTCTGGCAGAGGAGCCTGCTTTGGACGAAAGTCCCGCGCTGCGCGCAGTCATGTGCGGGGGCGAAGCTCTGGCGCCGCATATCGCGACGCGGTTTCTCGACCGTTGCAAAGCCAGTCTGTACAACGTGTATGGGCCGACCGAGGCAATCATCGACTCTACCTTCTGGCGGTGCGAGAGAACCGATGCTCGTTCTATAATTCCAATCGGACGGCCAATACCGAATGTCCAAGTGTATATAGTGGATGATCTGCTTCATCTGTTGCCGATCGGCGCGACTGGGAACCTGTTCATCGGCGGCAAAGGTTTGGCGAGGGGCTATAGCGGCCGGTCGGACTTAACATCCGATAAGTTCATTCCAGATCCGTTCACTCACGAGCCGGGAGGCCGAATATACGAAACTGGCGACCGAGCGCGTTACCTCTCTGACGGAAGCATCGAGTATCGCGGCCGCATTGACGATCAAGTCAAACTTCGCGGGTTCCGCATAGAACTCGGGGAAATCGGAAAAGCACTTCGGCTGCATCCCGCCGTGCAAGATGCGATCGTCCTGGTTCAAGAGTTCGAGTCCGGACAGAAGCGATTGGAAGCGTATGTGGCCGTCGGGCAGGAGCCACGTCCGACCACCGCTGCGCTGCACGAGTTTATACGACGCTCGCTGCCTGAGCACATGGTCCCCGCGGTCATCGTGCTGCTCGACTCCCTCCCGCTGAGCGCCAATGGGAAAGTAGACCGACGCGCACTCCCGAAGTTCGATGGGGGGCGCCCGGAACTGAACGAGGGATTCGTGGAGTCACGTACCCCCACCGAAGAACTTTTGTCAGAGATCTGGGGCCAGGTTCTCGACGTCGAGCGAGTAGGTATTCACGATGACTTTTTTCAACTAGGCGGCCATTCCCTGCTGGCTACTCAGGTCGTTTCCCGAATCCGCGAAGTGTTCCGCATAGAGATACCCCTGCGGCGGCTGTTCGAGGCGCCCACCGTCGCTGGGCTAGCCGCGAGCATCGATGCGGGCGGCGAAATGGGACTCGTAGCTCCGCCGATTGTGCCTGTCTCTCGAAATGGAGATATGCCCCTGTCGTTTGCGCAACAGCGGCTGTGGTTCATCGATCAACTCGATCCAGGAAGTTCTGTTTATAATTTTCCAGTCGCCGTCCATCTTTCGGGGTCGCTCAACCTGCCGGCGCTGAAGCTGAGTCTTAACGAAATTGTGAAGAGGCATGAAGCGTTGCGGACGACCGTTGCCACTCTGGATGGTCGCCCAACTCAGATTATCGTTCCGCTCCTGAGTTTGGCGCTGCCAATAGTAGATTTGCGGGATCTGCTTGAACCGGAGCGTAAAGAGGAGGTCCAGCGGCTGGCGACCAACGAGGCGCTGCGACCCTTCGATTTGGCCGAAGGTCCTCTCGTACGAGCTACCATACTGCGGCTGAGCGACAACGAGCACGTCGGGCTCCTGACAATGCATCATATAGTTTGCGATGGTTGGTCAACCGGGATCCTGATTCGGGAGATGGCCGCCCTCTATGAAGCATTCTGTTCTGGGAAGCCTGTATTGTTGCCGGATCTGCCGATTCAATACGCAGATTTCGCCCATTGGCAGCGGAGTTGGCTGGAAGGTGAGGTGCTGGAAACTCAGCTTGCCTATTGGAGGCGGCAACTAGGAGGCGCGCCCCCTCTGCTGGATTTGCCAACCGACCATACCCGGCCGATGGTGCAGACCTTTCGCGGAGCGCACCAATCCTTGCGATTATCTCAGAACCTCAGCGCCGGATTGAAGGCTCTGAGCCGACAGCATGGGGTGACTCTGTTCATGACCTTGCTGGCAGCGTTCAAGATTCTGCTTCATTGCTATACGAGTCAGGAAGACATCAGCATAGGAACGCCAATCGCCAACCGAAACCGGCTCGAACTTGAAGGTTTGATTGGATTCTTTGTCAATACTCTTGTCGTGCGCACCGATCTGTCAGGCGATCCCGATTTTCCGGAGCTTCTGCGGCGCGTGCGCGAAGTTTGCTTGGGAGCATACGCCCATCAGGATCTGCCCTTCGAAAGGCTGGTGGAGGAACTCCATCTCGAACGGAATCTGAGCCGTAACCCGCTTTTCCAAGTCATGTTCGTCCTGCAAAACGTCCGCCTGGAGAAGCTCGAATTGCAGGGCCTCACACTAGAGCCGATCGAAGTTGACAGCGGAACTACTCACTTCGACCTCACTTTGCATATCGCTGATACGGGGCCAGACCTGATCGCGACTATGGCCTACAACACGGATCTATTCGATTTCCGGACCATTGCTCGTATGCTTCAACACCTCGAGATTGTGCTGCAGACCGTCTGTACTTCTCCGAACCTGCACCTGTCGGAGCTGCAGCTTCTGACCGACGCGGAGCGGCAGCTCCTGGTCAAGTGGAACGATAGCCGAGTCGCGCAACCAAACGCACTCTGTGTTCATCAGCTATTTGAGGCTCAGGTTGACCGCACCCCTAACGCGATAGCGGTTAGTTTCGAAGATGAAGAACTTACGTACGAACAACTAAATCGGCGGGCGAATCAACTTGCGCATCATCTGCGCGCGCAGGGAGTGGGACCGGAGGTGCCGGTCGGCATCTGTGTCGCGCACTCGTTGGAGGCCATCGTCGGATTGCTCGGCATTCTAAAGGCTGGCGGAGTGTATACGCCCATGGATCCCGCTTACCCGAAGGATCGGATCGCTTTCATGATGGACAAAGCCGAAGTGGCAGTTCTCCTGACACAGGAGCGCTTGCGAAGCGGACTGCCTGAGCGCGATGCGAAGATGGTCTGTCTGGATTCGGACTGGGAAGCGATCGCGCGGGAGAGTGCGGAGAACCCCATCGCCCTAACTATGCCTGAGAACCTCGCTTACGTGATCTTTACCTCGGGATCCACTGGAGAGCCAAAAGGTGTTCTCGTTTCACATAGTTCCACGGTGGAACACTGCCTGAACATCCAGAAATACTACGATCTTACCTCAGACGACAGGGTGCTACAGTTCGCGTCTCTGAGTTTCGACGTATCTTTAGAGCAAATCCTGCCGACACTTCTCGTCGGAGCCACTCTGACTATAATGCCTACCGACGTATGGGATTTAACCGAATTTCATAAGAGTATCGCCAAAGCAGACCTCACAGTACTGAACCTTCCAACCAGCTACTGGCACGAACTGGCGCGAAAGTGGGCCGACCTGGCGGAGTTGACCCCAAGTATTCAGCCCAGACTATTTGTCGTCGGTGGCGATACGATGCTACCCGAGTTTCTCGATCTGTGGCAGCGATCACCGATGAGTTCAATCCGCCTACTCAATGCATATGGGCCGACGGAGACAACTATAACGGCAACGGCGTTTGACACCAGCGCGCAGCCGAACGAGCACTCGAAGCGTCGCAGAGTCCCTATTGGCCGTCCTTTCCCGAACCGGGAAACCTATATTCTGAACAAATATGGCAATGCGGTACCTGTGGGTATCCAGGGTGAACTGTATATTGGAGGATCCGGCTTGGCGCGAGGATATCTCAAGCGGCCCGATTTGACCGTAGAGAAATTCACCCCTAACCCATTTGGCGTCGAAGGGGGCGCTCGCCTCTACAAGACCGGCGATCTGGCTCGCTACTTGCCCGATGGGAACATCGAGTTTTTGGGTCGTATGGACCATCAGGTCAAGATCCGCGGCTTTCGTATCGAGCTAGGAGAAATCGAAACGGTTCTCCGCCAGCACCATACGGTGCGTGAGGCTATCGTCTCGGCTCGGGAGGATGGTTCTGGAGAGCAGCATTTGGTGGCATATGTGGTCGTCCAAGGGAGACCCTTGGCATCGGATAACGAATTGCGGGAATTTCTCAAAGAGAAGCTGCCCGACTACATGGTGCCAGCGATCTTCGAACCGCTCGATAAATTGCCGTTGATGTCCAACGGGAAGGTTGACCGCGGCGCACTCCCGGAGCCCAAGCGAACCCGATCGGAACGAGGCAAAGAGTTTGTCGCGCCGAGAAACGCTTTGGAATTACAGCTCAGTAATTTATGGGAAGAGGTTCTGGGAATCCGACCCGTAGGTGTGAAGGACAATTTCTTTGAGCTGGGAGGACATTCTCTCGCCGCGGTTCGCTTGTTCGCTTTGATCGAAAAGAGGCTCGGCAAGAAAGTGCCACTAGCCACTCTGTTCCAGGGAGCAACGGTTGAGCATCTGGCGAGTATTCTCCGCCAGCACGCCAAAGAAGTGCCAAGCTCGTCCTTGGTTCCCATTCAACCGAATGGAAAGAGAAGCCCGCTGTTTTTGATCCATCCCGCCGGTGGGCACGTGTTTCCATACGTTCACCTGGCGAATAGTCTCGATCCCGATCAGCCCTGCTACGGACTCCAAGCGAGAGGATTGGAGGAGGGACAGGAGCCGCATACCCGGATTGAAGACATGGCCGCGTTCTACATTGATGCAATGCGTTCGGTACAGGCCGAGGGTCCCTATTTCCTCGGAGGATGGTCCATGGGAGGAGTGGTGGCTTTTGAGATGGCGCAGCAGCTTCGTGTGCAAGGGCAGCGTACGGCATTGTTGGCATTACTGGACACACGAATTCCCGACGTTGACGAAGAATTTGCTGACGCGGAATTTGAAGTGACTCTATTGGTCGATTTTGTGCGCTATTTCGGACTGTCATTGGATCCTCGCGACGCCCTCGCGCGCCTTCCAAAACACGAGCTATTGGAACGCGTACTCGAGTATGCGAAGAGGGCAGGCCTGATGCCCGTGGATATTGAAGTATCCCAAGCTCAGCCATTCATAGATCTCTGCAAGGCCGATTTTCGAGCGACGCAAAAATATACGTTATGTCACTATCCAGGTCGAATCACGCTTTTCAAGGCGGCCCAGGAACTCGCAGGAATTTCGTCCGACCCGACCTTCGGCTGGAGTAGGTGGGCAGACGGCGGAGTGGAGATCCATGTTGTTCCGGGCAATCACGCAACGATGGTTTACAAACCTTACGTTGCAGTGCTGGCCGAGCAGCTACGGGCGTGCCTCGATCAGGTGCGAGCGGCGGAGGACGGTATCTTCGATATAGTCAATACGCAAAGCGGATTGGTGAGGTAGGTCATGAACCAGGACGAAAAAGACGACTCGACGATCTACAAAGTCGTGTTAAATCATGAAGAGCAATACTCTATCTGGCCGGTCGGAAAGATGAACCCTCTCGGTTGGACGGACGCTGGCAAGACCGGTTCCAAAACCGAATGCCTGGCCTACGTGAAAGAAGTGTGGACCGACATGAGGCCGCTCAGCCTGAGAAAAGCAATGGATCAACAGAACGGACGGCATTCTCTGTCAAAGAGCTGACCGGTATTCACTACGTTGGGACGGCTATGACCTGGATGACCCAATCAACCACTGCTGCCGGCGTTGACTCTTGGATTGCGTTTCGCGGACGCGGTCCAGAGCCGCGTCTTCGCCTGTTTTGTTTCCCGTACGCAGGAGCCGGCGCGCTGATTTACCGCACCTGGACAGAGGCGTTGCCATCGGATGTTGAGGTTTGCCCGGTGCAACTACCGGGACGGGGTGCGCGGTCGATGGAGCTTCCATTCACGCGGCTCTCGCCGTTGTTGGACGCTCTAACGCCAGCTTTGGCGCCCTTGTTGAACAAGCCCTTCGCCCTCTTCGGCCACAGTCTGGGAGCATTAGTCAGTTTTGAGCTTGCTCGCCGGACTCGCAGAGATTACGGCGTCAGTCCTGTTCGACTGTTCGTATCCGCCGGGCGAGCCCCTCAGATTCCTAAGCGAGGCTCTCTGATCCATAGCTTGCCGCGCGACGAATTTCTTTCAGAGTTGCGCAGGCTCAATGGCATGCCGGCCGAGCTTTTGGATCACCACGAATTTATGAAGATCATGCTTCCTATCTTGCGAGCGGATTTCGCGGTCTATGAGACCTATGAGTATTCAAGCGAGCCGCCCCTGGACTGCCCCATCTCGGCGTTTGGCGGTCTGCAGGATCGTAGAGTGAGTAATGCAGATCTTGAAGGCTGGCAGGTTCAGACTAAGGCGCCCTTCTCGCTGCAAATGTTTCCCGGCGACCATTTCTTTTTGAAAGATCCTCTTCTTCTTCGGACGCTCTCCCAGGAATTGCAATAGCAACGCCGAGAACGGTTACATGAGGATGGTATGACGTCATCATCAGCCACTTCGTGGGGCGTTCCGCCAGCAAAATTGAATATCGATAGTAGCGACGTGCACGTATGGCGAGCCACCCTGGACGAGCCTCCGGCCCCGATAGATTGCTACCTGCATACGCTGGCTGCGGATGAGCGAACCAGGGCCGAGCGGTTTTATTTCCGGCGCGACGGCCAGCGCTTTATCATTGCTCACGGTGTACTTAGAGCTATCCTCAGCCTCTACTTGAACGAATCGCCGAAGCGTATTTCCTTCTGCAACGGTTCGCATGGGAAGCCTGCCCTCTTTCCGGAATCCGGTGGAGATTCGATCCGCTTTAACATGTCCCACTCTCACGGGATGGCGCTTTATGCAGTCGCGAGGAGTCGTGAGGTAGGCGTCGATATCGAATTCGTCCGCGGCGATTTGGAAGCAGAGCAGATCGCGGAGCGGTTTTTCTCGCGCAGAGAGATAGCGGAGCTCCGCGCGCTTCCCGCCGCCTTGCGAAGAAACGCGTTCTTTCTCTGTTGGACCCGCAAGGAAGCATACATCAAGGCCAAAGGCGAAGGCCTTTCATTGCCTTTGGACCAATTCGACGTATCGCTGACTCCGGGGGAACCTGCGGCGTTGCTTAACACCCGGCCAGATTCAGGCGAGACCCTTCGCTGGTCTCTGCAGGAGCTGACCCCCGATCCTGGCTACGCAGCGGCGCTCGCAGCCGGAGGACACGGCTGGTCTCTATCTTGTTGGCAAACCGGCGGCTTGGGCCAGGCCTCGCATTGATCGGTTGGTTACTAGAGCCGATCCCAGGCTAATCGCGCGCTCTGCGGGAAGCTTCGGCCATGACGATCTCGACCGTCAGGCGCTCGGTGCCGCGAATCACGGTGACCGGCATGCGCACTCCGACCAGGTTCATCGTGAGTTGACGCTGCAAGTCGTCGATCCCGGCGATCGGAGTCTCGCCGAGCCGGATCACCACGTCGCCCTCCTTGATACCGCCCAGCGCCGCCGGACTGTCAGCCTCGACTGACGCGACCCGCACCGCGGTTTCCGCAGGCAGGCGATAGAAGCGCACGAATCGGCGCGGCAGCTCCACGTTGTGCCCTGCGATTCCCAGGTAGCTGCGGCTGATCTTGCCGTCCTTGATCAGATGGCCCGCCACCAGCTTGGCGCTGTTGATCGCGATCGCGAAACAAATTCCCTGCGCGGGCAGGATTATCGCGGTGTTGACTCCGATCACCTCGCCGCGCGAATTCACCAGCGGTCCGCCGGAATTGCCCGGATTGAGCGCGGCGTCAGTCTGAATAACATTATCGACCAGCCGCCCCGATCCGGTCCGAAGCGATCGCCCCAGCGCACTCACCACGCCCGCCGTGACCGTGCACTGAAAACCGTACGGATTCCCGATCGCGATCGCGATCTGACCCACGTGAATCGCCTGCGAATCGCCCAACGCCACCGCGGTCAGGTTCGACCCGCCGATTCGAATCACTGCGAGGTCGGTATCGGGATCGTCGCCAATCAGTTGCGCCGCCGATTTGCGCCCGTCGGAAAGCGTCACCGAAATTCGCGACGCGCCGTGAACCACGTGGCTATTGGTTATGATGTACCCGTCGGGCGCGATGATGAATCCCGAGCCGCTCCCCGACGGCGAGTCCGGACTCTGTAAATGGCCGGCCCGCGGCCCCGACGGCTGCGCGACCTCGATATTTACCACCGCCGGACTGACGGACTCGGCCGCACCCATCACGGCGCATGAATAGGCGTCGAACAGACGATCGTCAGACGAATCGTGGGAAACTCCGCTATCGGAACCGCCGCCATCCAGAACCATTCTCAATGATGAACGCATCATGGATACTCCCGGGGAGTAAACATAATCACGATTTCCGCTTTGCAATGGACCTTATCGATCCTCGGCCTCTTCGCTCAGCTTCGATAATCTGGCCAAGTGCGACGCCTACAATTTTGCGCGGGGTCCATCGCGGAAGACGCCCCTTCTTGGCCGCCTTTCTCAGCATCCCTGGGCCTCGAGCTGGCGAGCCTGACGGTCGACCTAACTGGCTTCTGCCCCGGCTGACTGAGTGATGGGTTGGAATATCCGCGCATACCCGGCATTGGAATTGCTCAACTCTCCTCTTAGGAAGAGAAAAGCCGTCAAATCGGCGCAAATGTCGGCACAAATGCTACAATTCGTAGCATTTTGGCGACCTTACACCGGTTTGAGTAGCTCCAAGTCAACCTGGCGCCGCCACCCGGGCACGGCGGCGTCGGCAGCCTTCGAGGGATGGCCTTTCGCAACGGTGATTCACTATGCCTCTATCCTTTCGTTCATCCCGCGCGCGATCGGCCAAAGGCCAGACCATGGCCGAATTCGCGATGGTCGCGCCGCTATTTTTCCTGCTGATTTTCGGGATCATCGAATACGGGCGGCTGTTCTTCACTCAGATGGAACTCGAAGAAGCCGTGCAGGAGGCCGGCCGGTACGCCTCGACCGGCAATTCCGAAGGCGGTCTCACCCGCCTGGCGTCGATTGAGGCCGTCCTCCAACAAGATGCGGTCAACATCAACGTCCCGATTGCGAATATTCAGGTTTCCAGCCTCACCAACGGCGTCTGGGTATCCGGCAGCGCCGGGGGGCCGAGCGACACCGTACTGATCCAGGTCACCATGAACCTGAAATTGCTGACCCCGATGATTGGCCAATATTTTCCAAGTTCAACCTACAGCTTCACCGCGAGTACCACTTTCCAAAATGAACCCTTCTCTCCGAGCTAAAGAAAGCCAATGGGTAAATTAGAGTCACGCCGTCATTACTCAATGTTTCGGCGAAGCCCTGGGATGAGCTCCGGCCAGGCGATGCTCGAGTTTGCAATTATTTCCACTATCGCCCTCTTACTGCTCTTTGGAACCATCGACTTCGGACGCGCGCTCTACGACAAAGAGGTGATGTCTGGGCTCAGCCGCCAGGGCGGCAACCTCGCATCTCGCGGCAGCTCGATTGCCGATGCCGTCTCGGCGGTGATCGCGGGGCAGGCCCCGCTCAACTTGAGCAGCAGCGGCGAAGTGATCGTCACCTCGATCACCAACAGCAAAGGCACGTACAAAATTACTGGACAGGCCTCGCAAGGCGGAATGAGGCCTGCGCCGCCAAGCCAGCTCGGCACCGGAGTCGGTAGTATCGCCACGGTTCCTGCCGCGGCCCAAAACATGCTCCAGCTCAACCAGACGATTTACGTCGCCGAAATTTTTTACACCTTCACACCCGCCACTCCGATTGGAACGATGCTGAAATCCGCGCTGCCCTCGACCTTGTACGAGGCGGCCTATTTCTAAGGGGACAAGGAAATGAACCTCCCGCGTCGATCGCAAAATAGAAATTTCAAATCCGGGCAAGTCTGGGTGATGTTCACGGTCATGGTGCCTGTCCTGCTCTGCTTTGCCGGCCTCGCGGTGGACCTTGGCAGAGCCTACGTCACCAAGACCACCCTCTCCAAAGCGGTGGATGCCGCCGCGCTGACCGCCATGAACAACCTCAATCTGGGTCAGAGCGAAGCCCTGATAATCGCGCAGAGCGCTTTCAACGCCAACTACGGCCCAAATCCGCCGACGGTCTCGATCATCTACTCGACCGATTCCAACAACAACAAGCTGGTCAACGTCAGCGCCTCGACCACGATCAACACCATTTTCCTGAGCCTGGTGTCCGGCACCAAATCCTTGACTGTCGGCTCCAGCGCGCAAGCAACCCGTAATCCGCTGGTGATGGCCCTGATTCTGGACAAGTCGGGCTCGATGCAGGAAAACGGCGGTCAGCAGGCGCTTCCTCCCGCAGTCAAAAATTTCATCAGCTTCTTCGACGATAGCCAGGACCACGTTGCGGATGTCAGCTTTTCCACCCTTGCCAACGTTGACGTGGCGATGACCCAGCCGTTTGTTTCCACTATCGATAGCGCCGTCAACGCGATGCGGTTCGGCGGCGGAACTAATTCCTACGCCGCGATGTCAGATGCGCAAGCCGAGATCCAGAACTCTGGGGTGACTGGCCCCAACGTGCGCAAAGTTGCGGTCTTCTTTACCGATGGCTGGGCCAACATCCTGCAAGACAACCTCCTGTGCGCCACTGGAACGGGAGCAAAGGCAGCTCCGATGCTGTATGGCGGATGCGACCCCGGCGATACCTCTTTGGGCTACTGCAACGGTAATGTATTTATGATCTCCCCAACCTCGGGCAACATTACCACTTGTCCCGCACTTGGATTCACTGACACCGGCGGAACCACCTGCGGCAAAAGTGCTACGTTCCCCTCCCAGCAGTACGGCAAGCAGGAGGCGCTCTGTCCGGTGAAGCCGACCGGGGAGACCAACGTCGCCACTGAAGCCGACTATCGTACGGTTCAACTCGCCGATAGCATGCGCGCGCAGAATATCGTCGTTTACTCGATCGGCCTGGGTAGCGGGATCAACCAGTCGTTCCTGCAGCAAGTCGCCAATGATCCTGCCGCCTCGACCTACGATTCCTCCCAACCTTCCGGAGAGGCCGTATTCGCGCCGGACGGCTCCCAGCTCGAAGCCGTCTTCCAGGTAATCGCCGCAAAAATCCTCCTGCGCCTGACTCAGTAGATTGCCTCGGGTCCCACGCCTGCTGGCGTCCCGACAGCGCGACCTGACGAATCGCGCGCAAAAAGTCTCCTGCTGCAAGTTCGCAACCTCGATTTCGCGGCTATATTCTTCCGGTCGCTGAGCTACTGTAAGCTGCGCACCCCATTGATTCTCGACGTTATCCAGAAGCGGCATGTAACAATTTAACAAATATTTTCAATGACTTAGCACGCCTCTTGCTGTACTATAAGGTGCTGCGGATTTGCATCACCCCTATTTTTGGGCGTGCCCGCATCCAACACCCCCCGTATTGACTATGCCCCAAACCGGTAACACAATACGCCTCCGCTCGTTTTGTCCCTCACGGGCGCAGCAAAATGGAAGTCACCAACGTGCAAGAACGCAACGTCGAGCATAAGGCCCGCGTTCTCATCGTTGACGACGAGCTGAGCCTCGCGAGGATGGCTGCAGGTCTCCTTCGCAAGGCGGGGTATGAATGCGAGACCTGTCCGACTGTCGAGGCTGCGATGATAGCGCTCGAGCTACACGGAGCCGACGTAATTCTTACCGACCTGACGATGCCTGGGGTGGATGGGATGGAACTGCTGAGGAATGTTCAAGCGAAACGGCCGGATGTAGCTGTCGTGGTATCGGCCTCAACTCCAAGCACCGACTCGACTGCCGAAGCCCTGCGGGCCGGCGCATTCGATTCGGTCGCCAAGCCTTTCAATGGCGACGAGCTGAACTCCGTCATCGCGCGCGCGGTCGAGATGAGCTCGCTCCAGCGCGAGAACAAGAGCCTGCGCGACCAGCTCGTGGTCGCCGCGACCACCGCTGAGTTTATCGCCGAGAGCCGGCAGAGCCGCGCATTGGTCGCCACCATCCGCCGCGTCGCGCCCTCGCGCGCAACCAGCCTTATCCAGGGCGAGACCGGCACCGGCAAAGAGCTGGTCGCGCGGATGCTGCACTTCTGGAGCGGCCGGGCCGAGGGCCCCTTCGTCGCGGTGAACTGCAAAGCATTCGCCGACGGGGTGGTCGAGAGCGAGCTCTTTGGCCACGAAAAAGGCTCCTTCACCGGCGCGATCCGCGATCGCGCGGGATGCTTCGAGCGCGCCTCGGGCGGCACTCTGTTCCTCGATGAAATCGGCGAGGCCGGCCCCGACTTCCAAGCCAAGCTCCTGCGCGTGCTCGAAGATGGCGAAGTGATGCGCGTCGGAGCGTCGAAGGCGCGCAAGGTCGACGTGCGAATCGTCACCGCGACCAACCGCGTGCTGCGCCGCGAAGTCGAATCGGGCCGCTTCCGCGCCGACCTCTACTTCCGCCTGAACGTTATTCCCCTGATAATCGCGCCGCTGCGCGAGCGCCGCGAGGATATCCTGGCGCTGGCGAGTCATTTCCTTATCCGCCACTCTGCCGACGCCGGCCGCCCGATCACGCTGTCGCCCGCGGCCTCGATGACTCTTGCCGCCTACCCGTGGCCCGGCAACGTCCGCGAGCTCGAGAACGTAATCGAGCGCGCGGTGGTGATGAGCGGAGCGGAAGTGCTCGAGCCAGAGGCGTTCGCGCTCGATGAATTTCCGATGGGCTCGTCGACGCTCGAGGAAATTAATAAGGAACTTGGAAAAGACCCGAGCTTTACGTCGCCCGCTTCACCTCAGAGCACATCCGGCGCAGAGCCTGCCGCCGACACCTTCACCGCGCAGACGTCCGCCGAATCCGTCTCACCCGCCGACGCCGGCACGCTTCAGGATTGCCTTGATCGCGCCGCCGCCGAACGCATCAAGGTCGCGTTGACGGCGGTTGACGGCAATCGCGTCGAGGCGGCGTCGGCCCTCGGCGTCGATCGCACCACGCTCTATCGTCTAATGAAGCGCCTCGGCCTTTGAGTCGCCGCAAGCTTCGCACAACTCAAAGG
>JBARDN010000026.1:0-3910 GCA_049795175.1 Binataceae bacterium (SeqCode)
CGGCGCCCGGTGCGGAGACTACCGAGGTGGCCGCGCTGCCACCGCATCCTGAGAGTGCCAGCGCAACGCACAGCACGAGCGCCGCGGATATCGCCGCTCGCCTGATATTCGCCGCGCTGTCGCGCACCGCCGCCATCCCATCCACCACCACATCCGCCGTCGCAGTCGGCCGCGAAGAAGCGAGTGCGCGGCCGCGCACCGGTCAATCCAGATCAAGAACGCCGGCTACAAAGGTCACTCGTCTTTGAAGCCGTACTTGCCGGTCATCTTCACGTACCGGCACTCGCCGAAATATTCTTCCTGCCAATGGCCGCTCTTGCGGCTGATTCGCACCAGGCTCTGCAACTCGTCTTCGCCGATTGGAGCGACCAGACGCCCCGCCGGCGTGAGTTGGCCAAGCAACGGCATCGGGATGCCGGGCATCGCGGCGCTTACGACGATCACATCGAATGGCGCGGGTTCTTCCCATCCTTCTGAGCCGTCGGCGAGTTTCAAATAGACATTGGACACGCCGAGCGAAGCCAAAATCAGGTGCGCGCGGTCGTGCAGATGCGCCAGGCACTCGACCGACCACACCTCGCGCGCGAGCGAGGCCAGCACGGCGGCCTGGTAGCCGGAGCCGGTGCCGATTTCCAGCACGCGCTCGCGTCCGGTCAGGGCGGCGGCCTGCGCAGTCAGGGCGACCATGTAAGGTTGAGAGATGGTTTGCGATTCGCCGATCGGCAGCGGCTCATCGTCGTAGGCGTGTCCGGCCTGCTCGGCTGGAAGGAAGCGGTGGCGCTCGATTGCGCGCATCGCCGCCAGCACCCGGCGGTCGCTTATTCCGCGCGCGGCGAGTTGTTCGGCAACCATCCGCTCGCGCGCCCGATCCAGATCGTCAGCCATCGCAGGTCAATTATACTCGCGGCGCGTGCGTCGAGTAAGCCGGAAGAGGGACCCCCACCAGCACATCCGCTGCTAGCATGATGCCGCAGCAACTATCGTGAGCTATAGGCGCGCGTCGAGTGGCGATCCGAACGCGATACGATTCACATTGAAAAGGATGCTAAGCTTGGGCTAATAACCGATCAGAGTACGCGAAGTCCGTTCTAGCCTTGGTCTTTAGAAAGCGCCTTTAGACGCGTCGAGGAACCAATCATGCAAAAGCCAATTATCTCCGCCGATTCGCATATCACCGAGCCTGCAGGGACTTACATCGACCGGATCGATTCCAAGTACAAAGACTCCGCGCCGCATATGGTTCGCGACGAGAAGCTGGGCGACGTGTTTATCGTCAAGGATTTTCCGCGTCCGGTGAATATCGGGCTTGCCGCCGCGGCGGGACGCAACGCCGAGGACCTCAAGATCGGCGGCTGCAAGTTCGAGGAGATGCATCGCGGCGGATGGGATCCGAACGCGCGCATGGCCGACCAGGACCGCGACGGTGTCGCCGCCGAGGTGATCTATCCGACAGTCGGGATGGTGCTGTGTAACCATCGCGACTTCGACTACAAGAAAGCCTGCTTCGACGCCTACAACCTGTGGATCGCCGAATATTGCGACGCGCATCCGTCGCGCCTCATCGGTGTTGGCCAGACTGCGATGCGCTCGGTCGAGGAAGGAATCGAAGACCTGCGCAAGATGAAGGCGCTGGGGCTGCGCGGCGTGATGATGCCCGGCAATCCCAAGATGGAAGATTACGACAGCCCGATTTATGCGCCGTTTTACGAAGCCGCGATCGATCTCGAGATGGCACTGAGCTTCCATATCCTGACCAGCAGTCAGGACAACTTCCGCACGCGCGGACCGAAGCTCAACAGCTTCCTATCGATCATCCGCGGATGCCAGGACATCATGGGCACGTTCATTTTAGGCGGCGTGTTCGAGCGTCATCCGAAGCTCAAGGTGGTTTGCGTCGAGGCGGATGCTGGATGGGTTCCGCACTACATGTACCGGATGGATCACGCATACGACCGACATCGCTACTGGCTGCCGGCTGGAACGCTATCGAAGATGCCGAGCGAGTATTTCCGCGAGAATATCTACACCACGTTTCAAGACGACTGGGTCGCGTTCCAGATGAAGGACATGTGCAATATCCGCCGCCTGATGTGGGCCAACGATTTCCCGCATAGCGACTCGACTTGGCCGTGGTCGCAGGAAATTCTGAAAAAGCACACCGCGAACATGAACGAGCAGGAAAAGAACTACGTCCTGCACGACAACGTAGCCGAGCTGTATCATCTGAGCATCTAGTGGTCAAAATCTAACGCTGGTACCGGGTCCGAAGGACCGCTGATACCGCACAGCGGCGGTTCGTGGCGCTCGCGGTCGGTTGTGCGCCGCGAACGGACCTACGGTCGATGATTCTGCGCATGAAATATTGGCAGCCAGTGCCAGAACTTTGGTGGCCGAGTGCCATTCTTATGCCCGCTGGCGCCCGGGTTACGTGGCGATTTCAGAGTGGAAGCTTCAGAGTGGAAGCAACCGAGTTAAGGTAATCGCGCCGTCACACCCCGACGGCTCATGAGCGAGCGATCAACTAGAGCGGAAATGGGTGTCAGAAACTATTTGATCGAAGGCGTTTCCGGCGCCGGCAAAACGGCGGTCTGCACAGAATTGCAGCGGCGCGGCTACCAGGCCATTCATGGTGACCGGGAATTGGTGTATCGAGGCGATCCGGAAACGGGTCTACCGACGGCTCCGGAAACGGGTACACCGACGGCTATCTGGATGTCCGAGCACTGGATTTGGGATGTAGAGAAAGTAAAAGCCTACATCGCCAATCAGGATGAGGCGGTCACCTTTTTCTGCGGCGGTTCGAGGAATTTTTCAAAATTCATCGACTTACTTGACGGCGTGTTTGTCCTGGAGGTCGACCTGGACACCATGAACCGGCGGATTGATGAGCGAGTGGCACTGGACCCAACTGACTTCGGCGGCAAAACAGAGGAACGCGAACTCATTGCGCGATTGTATGCAACGAAAGAGGATGTTCCGAAGAATGCGATGAGCATTGACGCCACTGAACCGATCGCCCGCGTTGTCGACGATATTCTCTCGAAATGCAGAAAGGCAGACCAAGGAGCCCACTAGTGGATAGAACCTGACGGAAGGATCCGAAAGGAAATTCCCTGGGCTCGCGGAGGTGCGAGTCTGGGGCATGCGACGCGGTGCCTGCGATTCTTTTTCGCAAGCATCGTGACGCGCGCGGGTGAGGGTGCTGCGCTGATTCTCATTATTCGCGCGGCGCAGCGCGCCGCGCTGGTAAGGCCCTCGACTGATCGCGTGCCGGGTGGTCCCTTTCCGGGCGAGGGATCAGAAAAGGTTGCGGAGCGATCTCGCTATGAGCCAGAAAAACGATCCGGTCCTGTATCAGGGGACCGCGTGGTATTACTCGCGCTTTCGCCCGGCCTATCCCGCGGCGCTGGTGACGGTATTGCGCGACAAGTTTGGGCTCGACGGTACCGGCAGGCTGCTCGATCTCGGATGCGGTCCCGGTCCGGTCGCGATTCGTTTGGCGTATCTGTTTGAGCATGTGGTGGCGATGGACCCGCAGCCGGAAATGCTCGCCGAGGGGCGGGCTTCCGCCGAACGCGCAGGAGTCTCGAATATCGAATGGATTGCCGGCGGCTCGGAGGTTCTAGCTCGTGCGCTCGGCACTTTCCGGCTGGTCACGATGGGCAATTCGTTTCACTGGATGGATCGCGCGCGCACTCTCGACGCGCTCTATGATTTGGTGATCGACGGTGGGGGGCTAGCCGTAGTGGGGCACAGCGCTCCGATTCCGGCCCCGCCGCCGACCGCGTGGCGCGTAGCGATCAACCGGGTGATCAAAGACTACTTGGGCGACCGGCGGCTACCTTGGGATTCAGGTCCGCCGCCTGCGGAGCGCGACGAAGAATACATCGCGCGCTCGCGCTTCAAGGAT
>JBARDN010000027.1:0-1715 GCA_049795175.1 Binataceae bacterium (SeqCode)
CCCCCGCGCGATGCGGGGCGGATTGCCGCCGACATTGGCACCGCCGCACTCGAATTGGCCAAGCAGGCCAACGGCGCCGGTCTGACCACGCTGGGTTATCTCCTGGAGAGCGCCGCGCTCGAAGCCGGCGCCGAAGCGGCCTCGTCCGCATGGCCGGCCGATGCCACTGAGCCTTGAAACGCGGCGCGCGATCGCCTTACAGCGCCGCGACCACGCTGATCTCGATCAGAAACTCCTCACGCACCAGCCGGTCGATCATCAACAGCGTATTTGGCGGATAGGCGCCGCCGGCAAACAGGCGCGGGAATTCGCGCGTCCGGTAGGCGTAGAATTTCGCAACGTCCTGCGAGTGCACCAGGTAGGTGGTGAACTCGACCACGTTAGCGAAGCTCGCGCCTTGCGAGGCGAGCGCAGCGCCCAGATTGGCAAAAACCTGCGCACATTGCGCATCGAATTCAGCGGGCGCATTGTCGGCGCCTGGCTTGATGCCGACCTGGCCGGCTATGAACAGGAATTCCGCCGCCCTGACGCGGGTCATGTGCGAGTATTGCCCAAGTGGCGTGCCCAGAATTTCGGGATTGAGCATCTGAATCTGCGGCATGAAATGGCTCCGTGTTTTTTGCAGGTCGCTCGAAAGCTTACTGCACGCCACGCGCGCGTGCGAGACGGACTCGTCCGGCAAACGGTTACGCATCGTCCTCGCGGTTCGCCATGCGCATGGCAGTCAGCGGCGGCCGAAACTCAGATTGCCGGCTAAAGCGCGCAAAGGACCATCAAAATTCGTTCCAAGATGTCACAATCAAATTTTATTTCAACTGGCGATTGATTGGTCTTCTTTTCTTGTTAGTCGTTCCACAATCACGACATCGCCTTCTGACATCCAACAAGCGGTCAGACGTTCGCCCGGTTCTGCCGCGACAAAGCGGGCTGAGGCGAGGGGCCCAACTTGGAGCGAGTTGATGTTGCTTTTCTGGCGTTCTCTGGCATTGATTGGATTCTTCGTAACACTATCGGCGCAACTGTCATTGGCTCATGCGCATTCCGCCGCGTCGCGCCACGTCACCTATCGCCATCATCGTCATGATCATTTCGTGCGAGCGAATGATGGCATGGAGCGGCAACAAGATTCTTGGCGGCAAGAAAGCTCTTGGCGACAACAAGACTCTCGGCAACAGCAAGCCTCTTGGCAACAACAAGACTTCGCAAGCAATCCAGCTTCTCGCGGTTACGCTGAAGCGTATCCGACGCCGCACGGCCACCGAAGCCGCCAGTACGGGCAGGGATGGAACAACCGCTCAACCGAACAGAGCTTCGGCGATCGTTCGCAATTGCAAGGATCGCAATTACAAGGCATGGCGCAAGAACAGGCGAGCGCGAACGGCATTCCGGTTTCGTTGGTCGATCGCGTCATCGGACGGGAAAGCGGCGGCAATCCGCGGGCTGTCAGTCGCGGCAATTATGGCCTGATGCAGATCCGGCTCGGCACCGCCCGCTCCATGGGCTATAGCGGTTCGGCTGCGGGCCTGCTCGATGCCTCCACCAACATGACCTACGCGGTGCGCTATCTGGCCGGCGCCTATCGGGCCGCCGGCGGCAATGAGAGCCGCGCGGTGGCGCTTTACGCCCGCGGCTACCACGCCGCGCCGCGCGTTCAGGACGCCTCTTATGACGGCGAGCGGCCGGAGGGTGCGGCTTTCAGAGGCGGAGCGTACGAC
>JBARDN010000028.1:0-1572 GCA_049795175.1 Binataceae bacterium (SeqCode)
CCGAGTCGACCGCTAAGCTGACCGGCACGCGAAAAGTTAGAGACTGTCACAGATTTGTCACGGAGCGGCCGAATCGCCGCGGTATTGGTTGGAATCGGCCAGAACGGTGAAGCGCCGAAAGCCCGATAAGATAAGCGTTTTCGTCAATGCTCGGGATCGGCCGGGACCGCAGAGGAGGGGTTCGATTCCCGTTGGCGCTACCATCCGCGCAGCATATTACGACGCGCGGGCGATCGGCTTGATCCGCCCAACGGCTCTGCCAGCCCGGCCGTGCAGGGCATCGAACATATCGACCGTCATCTGCATACGCATCCACGACTCGGCGCTGAATCCCAGGGCTCGCTCGAAGCGAAGCGCAGAGTCCATAGTCACGGGCCGCTTCCCATGAATGATCTCGGACAAACGCGCGTTCGTGACGCCGATGTGTTTGGCAAAAGCCGTCTGTGTCAGACCGAGCGGTTCAAGAAACTCGCGAAGGAGAATCTCGCCCGGGGGTGTTGGCCGGCGCCGGCTTGGGATTGTCAATGGGCGGTACATTTTATCTCCTAATGGTGGTAGTCGGCAATCTCAACGTCGACCGGGCCCGCCTTCGTCCAGCGGAAACAGATGCGGTACTGGTCGTTAATGCGGATCGAGTGCTGACCCGCTCGATTCCCGTGCAGTGCTTCCAGCCGATTTCCCGGCGGGACGTGAAGCTGCTGTAAGCTCACTGCTGCATCCAACAGCGTCAACTTGTTAATGGACTTCTGGCGCAAAGTAGCCGGGACGATTCTGCGCGCCGCCTTCGAAGCAACGCCGTTGTAGAGGTCGCGTGTTCCACGATCCGCGAAGTCCATAGGTGATATTATCACGTGGCGATAAAATCGTCAAGCGATAACAGCGGACCAAGGTTTTTCTATCTGCACGGCGTCCCGGCTGCATGCTATCTCATTTTCGCCTCTCGCGATTAGCCTCCAGGCCCTGCACCGCGGCACACTTCTTGCCTCTTGCGATGATTTGGAGTCGCCCTAAGTCCGCGTTCGGCTCCGGCGAAAAACGTCGTAGAACGCACCCTGGCCTCCGTGAATGGACGAACCTGCGATCGAGAAAAAGTCTCCCGAGCCGAACCCTGGCCTCGACCTAGCTAGCGCCGGCTCCGCTTACTCCTGGGGTGCGTTGCAGCAACGGGGTGAAGGTTTCGATTTTGTCACAGATCTGTCACGGAGTGGCCGAATCGCCGCGGTATTGGTCGGAACCGGCTGGAACGGCGAAGCGCCGGAAGCCTTATAAGATAAGCGTTTTCGTCAATGCTCGGGATCGTAGGAAAGCGACAGTTATTGTTTGACCTCGCAAGGATTTTGTCACATTCATTTTGCGTTGTTGTATTTGTGGCATAGCAAAGTTGCCCGGAATGAATCCACTTCGGTCCGTCGTTGCGTCCTGCAGAAGACACTGTGGATGAGATGACACGTAAGGCAAGATCCGGGCCGCGGATGATTGCGAGCGGCAACGCGCGGGAAACTCATAGCTTCGACTGGACCGGATTAAGCCTTACACGTCAGTATCCCATTGGGGTTCCTGCGAGCTCCGCCG
>JBARDN010000029.1:0-7956 GCA_049795175.1 Binataceae bacterium (SeqCode)
AAGGAACTGCGCGTTTTTCATGTTCTCATGCAAGCTCTTCCAGCAGAGTCTTGGCGTCTTTCAAGTCGGCGGTGTCGAAGCCTTCGGTGAACGATTTGTAGATTGTGGCAACCATCGCGCGAAAGTCGGCTAGTGCGCGGTGTAGCCGCCGTCCACCACCGGCTCGGAGCCGGTGACGAAGGAGGCTTCGTCGCTGGCAAGAAAGACGGCGCACCATCCGACCTCTTCCGGCTGCGCGCCGCGTTTGAGTGGGGTCGCGTCGATCAGGGGCTGTAACTCTTCGCGCGTCACGACCCCAAGCATCGGGGTGAGGATGAGTCCTGGATGAATCGAGTTGACGCGGATCTTGTCAGGGGCGTACTCGACGGCGGCGGATTTGGATAGAAGGCGAACCGCGCCCTTAGTGCCGTGATATGCAGTGGATCCGGCAGAGCCGACCAATCCGTAAATCGACGAGATGTTGATAATCGAGCCGGCGCCGCGCTTGCGCATCGCGGGAACGGCGGACTTCATCCCGAGCCATACGCCCTTCTGGTTGATATTGACGATGGAATCCCACTCTTCTTCGCTGGTTTCTTCGAGACCCTTCACGTTTGCGATTCCGGCATTGTTGACCAGGATGTCGAGACCGCCAAATTCGCGCTCGCAAGTCTCGACCGCGGCACGCCAATCGGCGGCTCGGGTAACGTCGAGATGAAGCGCGATGGCGGACTTCGAGTTGCCGGAGGCGTTGATTTGCGCGGCGGTCTTGCGGCATAGGTCGTCGAGCACGTCGGCGATCGCGACCTTGGCGCCTTCGCCAACGAAAAGGCGGGCTTCAGCGGCGCCTTGTCCTCGCGCGCCGCCGGAAATCAGAGCAACTTTGCCTTTGAGCCGTTCCATAGGATTTGCCTCGTGAGTTCTTTTGATCGACGTTTTTGACCAAGCCTGGCTGATGCTCCGGATTGTCTTCGCCGCATCGCGAGCAGGTCATTTCTCAGAACACATTTCGCGCGGCGCGAGTGCGCGGCGCCATTTTCCGGTTCAGGCAACGCTAGTTGTCGCCGCCGGGCTTTTCCGGTTCGGGATGCGCTGGCGGCGCCTCGAGGCCGCCGTCGGTTTCGATCGCGGAAGATTCGGACGCGGCGGAATCGGCGACCGGCGCGGCGTCTTCGGGGTGGGTCTCGATGCTCTCGACCGGGCCGGTTTCGGTCTGCTCGACGGCGCGTTCGATTTCCTGAAATTCCTTCAGGTCCGGCAGACTCTCCAAGTCCTTCAGGCCGAATACTTCGAGGAACTCGGGCGTGGTCGCGTACATCATCGGGCGGCCGGGCGCTTCCTTGCGGCCCTCGATCTTGACGAGGCGCCGCTCGAGCAGCGTTTCGAGCACGCCTCCGGCATCGACGCCGCGCAACTGCTCGATCTCGGGGCGCGTGATTGGCTGGCGATAGGCGATGATCGCAACCGTTTCGAGTAGCGGGCGGCTAAGCCTCGGCGGCCGCGCGGCGAGCAAGCGGCGCACGTACTGCGCATGCTCCTTGGGCGTGCGAAGCTGGTAGCCGCCGGCGACTTCTTCGATTGCGAGTCCGCGATTGTTGGCGGAGTACTCGGCGCCGAGCGTCACGATCGAATTCTGGATCTCCGTTTTGGTCGCGCCTTCCAGCACCGCCGCAATCCGTGCGATCGAGAGCGGTTCTCCCGCCGCGAACAGCAGGCTTTCAAGAATTGATTTGAGCCGTTCCTCTTCCACCTGATTCCACCGTCCCCAGAAGCTTATGCTGATTGCACGCCGCCGACAGCGGCGCGGCGCTCGAGCATGATCGGTCCGAAACGCTCGTCCTGCGATGCGGTTATTTCGCCGCGCCGAATCAGTTCGAGCAGCGCCATGAAGGTCGCGATGACCATCGCGCGGTCGCGCAGATCGCCGAACAGCGCGGTGAATTCGATTCTGTGTCGGCCGTCGAGCGCGGCGAGTATCGTCGGGATGCACTGCGCGACCGGTATGTCGCGCAGCACGATTCCGCGCGGGGTCGCGTCGGCGATTCGCTTGAGCACCGCGCCCATCGCCTCGACCAGATCGAAGATCGACACGGTGAAGCGCGGCGCATCGGCGTCCGCGTCGGGAACCGGCTCGCGCGGCGCGGCAAAAACGTCGCGCCCGAGGATCGCCCGCTCTCCCAGCTTCTCCGCCGCCTCGCGATAGCGCTGGTATTCGAGCAGCCGCGCCACCAGGTCGCGCTTTAAGTCCTCGGCCTCTTCGGCGTCGGACAGCTCCGGATGCGGCAGCATCGAGAACGACTTGATCAAGAGCAGCGTTGCCGCCATCACCAGGTACTCGCCGGCGACGTCGAGATTAAGCTGGTCCAGCAGCTCCAGGTAAGTGAGGTACTGCTCGGTGATTACGCTCGCGGTGACGTCGTGCGGATCAAGCTCGGCGCGTTTGAGCAGATGCAGCAGCAGGTCGAGCGGGCCTTCGTAGATCGGCAGCTTGAAGCGCGGCGAGCCGTCGGCTTCGAGGCGCGGCGCGGTGGTCGAATCATCGCTCAAAGCTGCACCATCCAGGAGATCGCATTCATCGCGGCGCTCATGATCGGGTCAATCGCGGCGTCAATCCAATGGGTATATAGCAGCAGCAGCAGGATAAGAAAGCCATAGCGTTCGGTCCGTGCATACAGGCGCGCGGCGCCGATCGGCAGGATCGAGAACAGCACGCGTCCGCCGTCGAGCGGCAACAATGGAAAAAGATTGAAGATGCCCAGCTCGACGTTGACGATCACCGAGGCTCGCAGCATCAGCGCGAGCGGGCGCACGATCGCGAGGCTGCCGGGACCGTACATTCGGCCAAGCAGCGCGCGCAGCAGCAGGCCGCTTCCGATCGCGAGCACAAAGTTGGTCAGCGGACCGGCAGCCGCGACCTTCAACATCCCGCTCCTGCCGCCGCGCAGCGCGCGGAAGTCGACCGGCACCGGCTTGGCATAGCCGAGCACCGGCAATCCGAACAGATACAGCGCGAACGGCAGGATGATCGTGCCGAACAAATCCACGTGCGAGATCGGATTGAGCGTGAGGCGTCCTGCGCGCAACGCGGTGTCGTCGCCAAGATAGAGCGCGACTACGCCGTGCATCACCTCGTGCGCGATGATCGCGAAAATTATCGGCAGCGCGACGATACAGATGGTCGCGATAGTTCCGCTCAGATCGCCCAAGTCAGTCGCTGCCTTTTGCGGCCTGCTCGCGCGTGGCGCGCGGATGGAACGTGCGATGCACCTTGCGCAGATGCGGGCGCGTCAGATGGGTATAAATCTGGGTGGTCGAGATATCGCTATGCCCGAGCATCTCCTGCACCGCGCGCAGATCGGCGCCGCCTTCGAGCAGATGAGTCGCGAACGAGTGCCGCAGCGTGTGCGGGCTGATCCACGCGGTGCGCGCGTCGCCCGACGCCCACTGCTTGAGCGCCTTGAAAAATCCCTGCCGGGTCATCGCGCGTCCGAGCCGCGTGACGAATACGGCGTTGGTCCTGCGCATCGCGGCGCTGCGCTTGCGCTTACCCTCGGCAGCCTGGCGAAGCTCCGCGTCGCGGCGTTTCAGATACGCGATCAGCGCACGCGCCGCCGCGCCGCCAATCGGAATCAGCCGCTCCTTCGAGCCTTTGCCGAACGCGGCGATCACGCCCTCGCGCAGATTCACCTGCGTCATCTGCATATTGACCAGCTCCGAGACGCGCAGCCCGCATCCGTACGCCATCTCGAGCATCGCGCGATCGCGCAGCCCGCGCGTGGTCGAGGTATCGATCGCCTCGAGCAGCATCTCGACGTCGCGCTGCGTAAGGGTGCGCGGCAGCTTGCGCGGATGCGGTCTGAGCTTCACCGACGGCGCAGGGTCGCGCTCGATAATCTTGCGATCGACCAGTTCGCGCGCAAGGCCGTGGACGCTCGCCAGATGACGGCGCTGGGTCGCGACCGCATAACGCGCACCCAGGTCTTCGAGATAGGCGGTGATAAGCTCCGTGTCGAGATCTTTCGGCTCGGCGCCGCGCCGATCGCAAAATTCGTGAAAGTCGCGCAGGTCGTGCGAGTAGGCTTCGAGCGAATGACGCGCGAGCCCGCGCTCCGCTGCTTGCCGGTTTATATGCAGATCGATCAGATCGTCCCAGGTGAGGTCGCTCACGGCGTGCTCCCCTGCGCGGGATTTTCGGCCAGCCGCGCGTCGAGAGTCTCTTTCAGCAGGCGCATCCGCGCGAGGTCGGTTACCTTTTCGCCGTCGCGATCGCTCACGTAGAAAACGTCGAGCGCCTGGTCGGCGTTGGTCGAGATGCGCGCCAGATGAATCTGCATCCCGAGCTCGAACAGCGTGTGCGTGATCGTGAACAACAGCCCGACGCGGTCCTGGGTGAAAACGTCGAGCACGGTGAACTGCTCCGAGGTGCGATTGTCGAGCGTGACTTCGGTCGCGACGCGGCGGGTGAAGCGGCGCGCGGCATTTTTCACATGCTGCGCCGCCGCGACGATCTGCGCGATATCCTGCTCGCCGGTGATTGCGCGTTCGAGGTCGCGCTGCACGCGTTGCCAGCGGTCTTCCTCCATCGCCATCGCGCCGCCGCCCATCAGATGCGAGACGCGAAACACGTCGAGCGCAATTCCGCTGGCGCGCGTGGTGATTCGCGCGGAGAGGATGTTGAGATTGTTCGCGGTGAGCGCGCCCGCGATCATCGAGAACAATCCCGGCTGGTCGCGCGTCACGACGATAAACTCGCTGAATTCGAGATCCGGAAAATGGCGATTGCGCGTGACCACCGGGCGGTCGCCGAGCGCGCGCATCAGATCGAAATGCAGCGCGATATCGTTTTCCGGGACGGTGAAGAAATAGCGCTCGGGCATCTGGTCGAGGAACGCTTCGATCTCGGCCGGCGGCGCTCCCGAGGGCGCAAGCTGCTCGCGCACCGAGTTCTTTACCGTCACTAGCCGCCGCGCCGGATCGACCGCCTCGCGATCGCGCTGCTCCATCAGCTTGAGCGCGCGCAGGTACAAGTCGGAGAGCAGCATGTCGCGCCAGTTGTTGTAAACCTTGGGTGCGACCGCGCGCATGTCCGCGTAGGTCAAAAGGTAGAGCGCCTTTAAGCGATCGATCGAGCCGGCTTGGCGCGCGAATTCATCGACCGTGCGCTGGTCGTCGATATCTCCTTTCTGCGCCACCTGCGACATCATCAGATGGTTCCGCACCAGGAACACCACCAGATCGATTTCCTCGGGATCAAGACCGAGCCGGCTCGAGACCTCGGCGGTAAGCGTCGCGCCGAGTTCATGATGGTCATGGCCGTGGCCCTTGCCGATGTCGTGCAGGAGCAGGGCGAGGAACACCAGCGGCAGGCAATCGAGCTCGCGCGCGACTTCGGTGAGTAGAGGGGTCGCGTCCTTGAACTCACCGGCGCGAAGCCGTTCGAGCTCGCGCACCGCGGCCAGCGAATGACGATCGACAGTATAGATGTGGTAGAGGTCGTGCAGCACGCGGGCGTAGAGATTTCCGAACTCGGGGATGATCGCGCCCAGCACGCCCGCGCGATGCATCGCCTCGAGCGTGTCGGCGACGCGGCCGCGATGCGACAAAATCTGCATCAGCGCCTTTCCGGTTTCCGGGTCGTGGCGCATCGCGTCGTCGATCAATCCCAGGTTGTCGCGCACGAGCTGGTACGCGCTGCCCGAGAGCTCGACATCCTGCGCCTGGCAATCGGCGTAAATCGCGATCAGGTTGAGCGGATTTTCCTTGAACAGATCCGGATCGCCGATCGCGAGCAGCTTCTGCTGCACCAATACGCCCGGGCGAATTTGCCTGACCGGAGTGCGGCGCAGAAAGCCGCGCGCCGCAGGACCTTCCACCACGCGCGCGATCAGTCCTTCGGCGAACTGGTAGATCGTGCTCGCATGCTGATAGTACGCGCGCATCAGCGCCGAGCCCGCGGTCTGCCCGTCCAGCGGCGCCATCCCGAGCATCGGCTCGATCCGCTCCTGCATCTCGAAGGTAAGCTGATCAAAATGGCGGTTGTTGATGAAGTGCAGCGAGTTGCGCACGCGCCAGAGAAAATCGCGCGCTTCGACCACGCTGGCGCACTCGTCGTCGGTGATGACGGCCTTGTGCACCAGCTCTTCGAGCGAATGAACCTTGTACTTGACCTTCGCCAGCCACATCGCGGTATGCAGATCGCGCAGGCCGCCTTCGCCTTCCTTGATTTGCGGTTCGAGCAGGTAGATCGAGTCGCCGTACTTCGCATGGCGTTCGCGGCTCTCTTCGAGCTTGGCCTTGAAAAACTTCTGCTGGTTGCGGTTCAGCACTTCGGCGAGGAGCAGCTTGTCGAGCTCGGCGTACAGCTTCTCGTCCCCGCAAAGGTAGCGCGCGTCGAGCAGCGCCGTCTTCTCTTTCAGATCGTCGTTGGCCAGGCGTACGCATTCTTTCGCCGTGCGCACGCCGTGCCCGACGACGAGACCCGCGTCCCACATCGCGTGCAGGATAATTTCGGTTACGATCTCGACGTACGGACCGCGCTTGTAATCGTGCAGGAACAGCAAATCGACGTCGGATTGAGGATTCAGCTCGCTGCGTCCGTAGCCACCGCGCGCGACGATCGCGATTCTCTGATGGAGCTTGGGAAAGCGCCGGCCATGCTCGGCGTCGGCGTAGCGATACAGCGCGCGCAGCAGATCGTCCATCGCGGCCGTGTATAGCCGCACGATCTCGCTGCCGCTGGCGCCCTTGAAATGAATCTCGCCCAGCTCTTCGCGCACCGAGGTCACATAAGCGCGCGCGGTCGCTCCGGGGGTGCGGGTCGCATCGAACTCGCGCAGCAAAAAATCTTCGCCGCGCGGCGCCGGACGCTTGGGCGGCGCGGTCGAGGTTCGCATCCCCTCGTTCACAGGTTGCCCACGGCGGCGTCGGCCCTGAGATAGTGAACGATGGCGTCGGCGATACCGTCGGCCAGAGTCTGCTGATACCGCGCCGACGCGAGCCGCTGCGCTTCGATCTCATTGGACAGAAATCCGCACTCGATCAGCAGCGACGGCATCTGCGCGCCGACCAATACGTAGAACGGTCCCATCTTGGCTCCCAATGCGTTCACGTCGATTCCGAAGTTAGCGTTCAAATCCGCCACCGTCTGCGCATCGATCATCCGCGCGAGCGACGCCGCCTCCGTCGCCTTATACTGCTGGCGCAGGTCGGTCAGGATGTAGTGTAAATTGGGCTCGGCGGGCGCGCCATAGCCGCGCGCGGCCTGCGAATTCTCCATCCGCGCCAGGCGGATCGTCGCGCGGTCGGTGGTGTTGTTCAGGTAGTAAACCTCGATTCCGGTGGTCTGGGGATTCGGGCTCGAATTCAGGTGGATCGATACGAACAGATCGGCCTGCGCATCGTTGGCGATTTTGGTTCGCCCGCCCAGCGGTACGAACACGTCGGTCGTCCGGGTCATTTCGGCGTTGATTCCGCGCGCTTCCAGGGCGCTCGCAACCCGAGCCGCGATTTCCAGCGCGAGCGTCTTCTCCTCAATTCCGCTCGCGGAGCTGGTGCCCGGATCGTAGCCGCCGTGGCCGGGATCGATCATCACCAGCGGATGTCCCCGCACGCGTTGCCGAGCCTGATCGACGACGGCCGCGCGCGCGGGCGGAGCGATCTCGCGCGGCGCGGCGATCTGCGGAGGTTGCGGCGTCGAAAGCCGAGCAGCGGAGGGCGCTTCGCTCGGCTCGCGCATCGCGAGCAACGCTCCGGCGAGGTTCGGCACGGCGCCTGCAGAGGCGACGCGCACGACAATCTGATGGCGCCAGCGCGCGATCGCGTAATCGATCTTTCCGTCAACTTCGAGCACAATCCGCGCGGCGCCGTCGCCGGCCTCGAGCACCCGCACCGCCGTGATCGGCTTGACCTCGCGACCGAAGACCGGACGCGGCGGCACCTGCGTACGCGTGTGCGGCAGATCGATCCAGAGCTCCTGCC
>JBARDN010000030.1:0-2960 GCA_049795175.1 Binataceae bacterium (SeqCode)
GCGCCATCAGGAGAAAGATGATTCCGCATAGCGGCGCCGCGTCGAGGAGCCAGCCGGGAGCCGGGGATCTCGGGTGAAATAATTTGTGGGGCGCGGTAGATTGGCGTCTATCGAAATCGAATGCGCGAGGTGCTTCATGGCTGCCGTGAAATTAGGCCTGATGTTTGTTAACTCCGGTCCGTTCGCCGATCCGCAACTGTTTGCGCATCTGGCGCAAACCGCGGAGCGATGCGGCTTCGAATCGATCTGGACGGTCGAGCACGTCGTCATCCCGCACGATTACAAATCGCCCTATCCATATTCGCCGTCGGGGAAGATTCCCGGACCCGAGGATGTGGCGATCGCCGATCCTCTGCTGCCGCTGGCGTATGCGGCCGCGATCACTAAGAACCTGAAGCTCGGAACGGGAGTGCTGATCCTTCCACAGCGGCATCCGCTGTACGTCGCCAAGGAAATCGCGACGCTCGACGTGCTCTCGGGCGGGCGCATGCTGCTCGGGATCGGCAGCGGATGGCTCGAAGAAGAATTCCAGGCGCTCGGACTTGATTTTCATCAGCGCGGCAAACGCACCGACGAGGCGATCCAGTCGCTGCGCGCGCTGTGGAGCGAAGGCGCATCGTCGTTCCACGGGACGCATTTCAATTTCGGCCCAGTGCAATGTTTTCCGAAGCCGGTGCGCAAGACCGGAGTGCCGATCATAATCGGCGGACACTCGCCGGCCGCGGCGCGCCGCGCGGGCCGCTACGGCAACGGATTTTTCCCCGCGATCGGAGAGCCGCCCAAGTTGAAGGAGCTGTTCGCGATGATGAGTCTCGAGGCGACCAAGGCCGGGCGCAACTCCGCGGAGATCGAATTGTCGTGCATGGGCCGCGCGAAGCTCGACGCGATCAAGGCGGTGCAGGATGTCGGCGTCTCGCGCGTTGTGGTCGCGCCGCCGGGCTTCGACAAGGACGGCCTCACGCGCGGTCTGGAAACGATCGCGAACGAGGTGATCGCGAAGCTGTAGTTGCATTCACACAATGTAGAGGTGCTGTCGAAAAATGCCGGGTTCTTGTCCGTCATCCTGAACGGAGGTTGCCGGAGTGAAGGATCTCCGCGAAGCGATTAGTGCGAAGAGCCAACGCTGGTTGCACTAATCGCTTCGCGGAGATCCTTCGCCTGTGGCTCAGGATGACAAGATCGGTGGTTTGCGGGAAAACGATCACGAGCCGGGCAGCACGCGCTTGAAATAAATTATCTCGGGATCGCCGTCGTCGAGGTTCTCGACCGTCCCGCTGCGCACGAAACCCAGGCGCTCGCATAGCTGTTGCATCGCGGTGTTCGACTGGTTGGTCGAGGTGAAGAGCTTTTCGGTCGGTGCGTCGATCTCCGCCGAGCGTATCAGTGAGGATGCGATTCCGCGCCGGCGATAATCCGGATGCACGAGCAGTAGCTCGATGAAACCGTGTCCGAAGAACTCGCCGGCGATAACGTAGCCACGAACCTGGCCGTCCACGCGCGCGATTGCGCATCGCCCCTGCGCGAGAGCATTGCCGATTAAACCGCGGCGCGACGGGCCCTTGAAGACGATTTCGTCCAGCTCGCAAATGTGCTCAAAATCGGCGCTGGAAGCACGGTCGATTATAGTCATCGCAATTTCAATCCAGAATTCTATCCAAAGGACGCGTCATCAAATGAGTGATCAAAATTCCGCCGACCCGGTTGTCGTGCGCGTCGAAGCGCCGCTCGGATGGATAGTGCTCAACCGTCCGCGCGTGCGCAATGCGCTCAATCTTAGAACCTGGAAGCGAATCCCGGAAGCGGTCGCGGAGCTCGACAAAGACTCCGCCGTCCGCGTGATCGTGATGCGCGGCGCTACGCCCGAGGCGTTCATCTCCGGCGCCGATATCTCGGAATTTCCGAGCCTGCGCGCCGACGCGGAGCAGGCGCGTGTGTATCGCGAGGCGCCGGGTCGCGCGATCGCGGCGATGGTCGAGTGCGCCAAGCCGATCATCGCGATGATCGCGGGCGTATGTATCGGTGGCGGGGTGCAGGTGGCTCTCGCGTGCGATATCCGGATCGCGGCGCTGGGAACTCGCATGGGAATCCCGGCCGCGCGGCTCGGGCTGGCCTATCCGCTCGACGGGGTGATCATGCTGACGCAGACGGTCGGTGCAGCCAACGCGCGCGAGATCCTGATGTCGGCGCGGCTGTTCGACGCCGACGAGGCGTGCGCGATGGGCCTGGTCCATCGCGTGGTCGAGGGCGCGGAACTCGACGCACAGGTGCGCGACTACGCGACCCGGATGGCGGCGAACGCTCCGCTCACGATGGCAGCGGCGAAGGCCGCGATTCGCGAAGGGCTCAAGGAGCCCGCGGATCGCGACGGCGAGGCCGTAGCCAAGATGGTCGCGCGATGCTTTGACAGCGAGGACTATCGCGAGGGCGTGAAGGCCTTCATCGAGAAGCGGCGGCCGTCGTTTCGGGGGAAGTAGAGTTTGGTCGTTGGACAAGGTGGTGCCTTGGATTTTTGGATTTCGGACATTTTCGGTGGGTTCGTTTGGTATCTTTTCTAGTGGCTCAAAAAATAAACTCCTTCAAAACGCTGGCGAATTTGCCGAATGGGTCCGTTTCGGTCGTTTTTTTGGGACGCTGATTTTCCGACGGTCTGACGCTGCCAGAAAGCCTAAACACGAAGACACCAACGAAGACGAATACACTAAGACACGAAGAATACGCATTCCCGCGCGCTGCGCGCGGAAATGCGTCAGTGTTCTTTGTGCCTTGGTGTCTTGGTGGTTGGATTGACGACTGCGCCTGATCACGAAAGTGTCCCCGTGGACGAAGCAGGCAAAGCGGATCGAAATACTGTGCGGATCGCTTCCACGAGAACAGTTTTGCACGAAGCGGATTCGGGCATAAGGCTGAACAGTTCAGCCATGAACAAATCTGGCAAAAACCCGAACGATCGTTAGGGAAGA
>JBARDN010000031.1:0-1966 GCA_049795175.1 Binataceae bacterium (SeqCode)
TCGGGCGGTTTCTATGACAACTACGCGACGATACCCGGCATCGACAAGATCGTTCCGGTTGACGTCTATGTTCCCGGATGCCCTCCGCGGCCCGAAAGCGTGCTCGACGCCCTGATGGCGTTGCAGCGCAAAATCCAGGGCGAGAAGCAGAAACTCCTCGGCCTCAGCACCAAGCATCAAACCGCCTGACCCGCACCGCATCCGCGACTTACTCGAATGGAAAAGATCCTGACTCGCTGGCTGGACATTCCCGACCTCACGCGCCTGGAAGTCTACGAAAACAATGGCGGCTACCAGGCCCTGCGCAAGGCTTTGTTCGAGATGAAGCCCGAGGACTTGATCAACGAGGTCAAGAACTCGAACCTGCGCGGACGCGGCGGCGCCGCGTTTCCCACCGGCACCAAGTGGAGCTTCATTCCGAAAGATTCCAAGAAGCCGGTTTATCTGATCTGCAACGCCGACGAGAGCGAGCCCGGCACCTTTGCGAATCGCTACCAGCTCGAAAAAGATCCGCATCAAGTCCTCGAAGGAATTCTGATCGCATGCCGCGCGGTCAATTCCCACATCGCTTATATCTACTTCCGCGGCGAGTTCACTTTGCAAAAACGCGTGGTCGAAGCCGCGATGGCTGAGGCGCGCGCCAAGGGCTACCTCGGCAAGAACATCATGGACTCGGGCTTCGACGTCGAGATCTATACCCATCGCGGCGCCGGCGCGTATATCTGCGGCGAGGAGTCGGGGCTGCTCGAATCGCTCGAGGGCAAACGCGCCTATCCGCGCAATCGCCCTCCCTTTCCCGCGATCTCGGGCGCGTTCGCCTCGCCGACCGTCGTCAACAACGTCGAGACGCTCTCGAACGTTCCGTGGATCATCAAGAAGGGCGCCGATTGGTACAAATCGATCGGTCCCGAGAAAAGTCCCGGGCCGAAACTCTTCTGCCTCTCCGGCCACATCAACAAGCCCGGCCTGTACGAATTGCCGATGGGCTTTCCGCTGAAGGATCTGATCTACGATGTCGGCGGCGGGATGCTCGGCGGGCGCCAGCTCAAGGCGGTCATCCCCGGCGGCGCGTCGTTTCCGCCGTTTACCGCCGAAGAGGCGGTCAAAGTCGCGATGGATTTCGATTCGGTCCGCGCCGCTGGCTCGCTGATGGGCACCGCGGGCGTGATGGTGATGGACGATCAGACCTGCATGGTCGATGTGCTGCGCACGGTCGCGCATTTCTTCCATCATGAATCGTGCGGACAGTGCACGCCGTGCCGCGAAGGATGCGGCTGGATCGAAAAGATCCTCATCGACATGGAAGCGGGGCGCGGCAAGCTCTCCGACCTCGAGGTTTTGGTGAACGTTTCGAGCAACATGGAAGGCAACACGATTTGCGTGCTGGCCGATTCGCTCGCGATGCCGACCAAGGGAATTATCAAGAAATGGCGTCCGGAGTTCGAGGAACATATCCGGCTCGGACGCTGCCCGTTTCGCGATCGCGACGGCCACCTGGCTCCGCCGCCGCATCCGGCCTACGACGTATCGCCAAACGCCATCGTGGGTGTGGGGAAATAGCGAGGATATTTGCACCGATGCCCAAGCTCACCATCGATGGCAAGGAAATCGAAGTCGCCGACGGCCTCAACCTGATCAAGGCGGCCGACCAGGCGGGTATCGAGATCCCGCACTACTGTTATCATCCGGGGCTGAGCGTGCCCGGCAACTGCCGGATGTGCCTGGTCGAAGTCGAGAAAGCTCCCAAGCTCCAGATTGCCTGCAACACCAAAGTCGCCGACGGGATGGTGGTGCATACCAAGAGCGAGCGCACCAAGACCGCGCAAAAAGCGGTGCTCGAATTCCTGCTGATCAATCACCCGATTGATTGTCCCGTGTGCGATCAGTCCGGCGAGTGCAAACTGCAAGACTACTACATGGATTACGACCAGCAGCCCTCGCGCTTTCCGCTCGGCAAGAAGAACAA
>JBARDN010000032.1:0-5257 GCA_049795175.1 Binataceae bacterium (SeqCode)
GCTCGAGGATTTCTTCGCGATCGCGCTCGGCGCATCCGATGCGCCGGTCCCCGCACCGCCGCGCCTTCGGCGGGAAGGATGATCGCGGCTCTCGGCGACTCATTCACGGGCTGCTTTTGCGGCTGGCGAGATTCCTCGCAACAAGAGCGACGCGAGTCGGTATACCTGATGCGAAGCTGAGATTGGATTCGTGCTCGGAATGACAGTTAGCCTGAGCTTTGTGTCATTCCGAGCGCGGGCAACCCGACGTGTATCGCATCGCATATGTCACGCCGGGCAGCGCGCATCGGAGGAATCTCGCCACTCGCGAAGGCAGACGATTGGAATGGGTTACGCGCTCTCTAGAAGGGGATGTCCTCGTCTTCCATCGGGGCTATGTCGTCGCCCGCGCGCGAGGCTCCCGCGCTTGCGGCAGGGCCTCGCGCTTCTCCCGCCTCGTCACCCGCGCCTCCCGGACGTCCGCCCAGAAACTGCACCGTCTGCGCGACGATCTCTGTCACGTAGCGCTTGCCGCTGCCGTCTTTGGCTTCATAATTTCGCGTCTGCAGGCGCCCTTCGAGATATACCTCGCGCCCCTTCTTCAGGTACTGACCGCATAGCTCCGCCGTCTTTCCCCATACGACTATATTGTGCCATTCGGTGCGTTCCTGCTTGGAGCCGCCGCGGTCGGTAAAGCGTTCGGAGGTCGCGACGGAGAAGTTGCCGACCGCCTGCTGCGAGGCGGTGTAGCGAATCTCGGGATCCTTCCCGAGCCTGCCAATCAATATCACCTTGTTCACCGACATCGATTTCCACCTCCGCAAGCGAAACCTAACGCCCGCATGGCGCTGACGCAAGCTAGCGGCAACGTGGCTGTGAACAGCCATCGCGGCGGGAACCGAAATCTCGCCGCAAAACGACCTTTCGGCTCCATTTTCAACTCTATATACTAACCTCTGGTGCAGTGGGATGGGCGGAATAGGGTGATGGCGGAAAGCACTTCCACAGCCACTCCGGTTAGAATCGCGGCGCTCGGCGGGTTGGGCGAAATCGGCCTCAACCTGATGGTGATCGAGTGCGCGGGGCGCGGAGTGATCATCGATTGCGGCGTGATGTTTCCCGAGGAGCCGCTGCTGGGCTCCGGCGTGTATATACCGGAGTTTGCGTGGCTCGAATCGAGCCGCATCCAGTTCGACGGTATCGTTCTGACTCACGCGCATGAGGACCATATCGGCGCGCTGCCGCATTTTCTGCGACGGATCAAGGCGCCAGTCTATGGCACGGGAGTAACGCTTGCGTTCGTGCGCCGCAGGATCGCAGAGGCCGGGTTCGCGTGCGAGGCCGAGCTGCGTCCGATCTTTCCGCGCCGCGCATTCGATCTCGGGCCGTTCAATATCGAGCCAATCCGCGTCACTCATTCGACGCCCGACTCGATCGCGCTCGCGATTCGCACACCCGCCGGAATAATCATCCACACCGGCGATTTCAAGATCGACGAGGCGCCGGTTGATGGTCAGCTCTTCGATCGCGAACGCTTTGCGGAGCTCGGGCAAGAGGGCGTCGCACTTCTGCTCTCGGACTCAACCAATGTCGAGCGCATCGGGCGCTCCGGTTCGGAGAGTTCGCTCAAACCGATTCTGCGCGAGATCGTTTCGCGCACGCGGCGGCGTTTTTTTCTCTCGTCCTTCTCGTCGCATCTGCATCGGATCAGGCAGGTCGCCGAGGTCTCGCGCGAATTCGGCCGCCGGGTGGTTCCGCTCGGACGCCGGATGGCCGAGAGCGTGCGCCTGGGCGGGGAAACCGGCCAGCTCGGGTTCGCGCCCGGGATGTTCATCGAGCCGAATGAGGCCGAGTTCCTCGAAGCCGGCCACCTCGCCTACCTGGCCAGCGGAAGCCAGGGCGAAGCGAACTCCGCGTTGGCGCGAATCGCGGCGGGAACGCATCCGAAGGTCGCGCTCGAACCGGGCGACGTTGTGGTGCTGTCGTCGCGCTTCATCCCGGGCAACGAGCGGACGATCGGCACGCTGATAAATCGCCTGTACAAATCGGGCGCCGAAGTGATGTACGAATCGATCGCGCCGGTGCATGTCTCCGGCCACGCGAGCCGTGACGAGCTGTCGGAAATGATCGCGCTCACGCGTCCGGCGAACTTTGTTCCGATTCATGGCGAGTACCGCCATCTGAGCCGCCACGTCACGCTCGCGATCGAAGCCGGAGTGCCCGAGCGCAATTGTTTTTTGCTCGAAGACGGCGACACTTTGATTCTTGATGGCGCCGGCGCGCATCGCGGACGCGCGGTCGAGGCCGGACGCGTCGTGATCGAGGGCGGCGAGGCCGGCGATCCCGCGCTCCTTGGCGAGCGGAGAATTCTCGCGCGCGACGGCACCGTAACCGCCGTGCTGGTGGTGTCGTCGAAGACTGGAAAAGTCGTCGCCGGGCCGAACCTGGTATCGCGCGGTCTGGTCAGCGGCGACGGCACCTCTGAACATATGCGCCGCGCGCGCGAGGAGCTTGCCGCACGCCTGGCGCTGTACCGCGGACCGATGAGCGCGGGCGAGATCACGCTCAAAGACGAAGTGACGCGCGCCGTGCGCCGCTACTTCAGCGACGAGCTCGATAAACGCCCGCTCGTGATTCCGCTGATCGTGGAGGTCTGACGCCAATCGCAAGCAAGAGTATCAAGGGTACGCCCGAAACCTCTCCCGCCTCAGTAACCGAGCCGGTGACGGACGCGGCGCCGCCTGAGCCGCCCAGCCGCATCGCGCGCGAGCTGTGGGCGCTCGGGCTATTCGCGATCGCGGCGTTCGCGGTCGCGAGCCTGGTCTGCTTCGATATCGGGCGCACCCCGAACCTCGGCGGTCCGGTTGGAGACGCTCTCGCCGACGCGATGAGCGCGATGGTGGGGTACCAATCCTATGCGATGCTGGCGTTGATCGTTGCGCTCGCGATTCGCGTATGGTCGAGAACTCCCGCCGCGGTCCTCGCGCGCGAGATTGCGGGCGGCGCAATTATCCTGATCGCGCTGGCTACCGCGGGCGGCCTGTTCAATCTAAACGATGCGCAGGTCGGCGGCGCGATCGGGGTCGCGATCGCCAGCGTGCTGAATGCGTCGCTTAATCTC
Organism: Binataceae bacterium (SeqCode); assembly: GCA_049795175.1. Classification (GTDB taxonomy): domain Bacteria; phylum Desulfobacterota; class Binatia; order Binatales; family Binataceae; genus JBARDN01. The sequence continues at coordinate 3,101 of JBARDN010000032.1, forward strand.
GGCGGCGGTTATCTGGCGGTGATGCTGGCGATGATCTGCGGGATCGCCCTGATGCTCAAGCGGGCGCCGACTGAGCTGGCGGTCGCGGCGGCAGGAAAACTTCGTCCGCGCTCGCGGCGCGATGCCGACGACGCTCTCGACTATGACGGCCGCGGAACGCGAATCGTCGAGTTGTCCGACGCGATCGGCGAGTTCGATCCCGACGCCAACGGCAAGCCCGCTCCGCTCAGGGTGCGCAAGATCGAGCTGCGCGAAATTCCCTCGCGCGACAAACGCAAAGAAGCCGCCAACGCCAAGCCGCGCACCAAAGGCGCGTACAAAATTCCGCCGCCCTCGCTGCTCGACATGCCGCCTGCTGAGCATACGCAAGTCGATGAAGCCGCGCTCGAGCGCAGCGCGCGCGTGCTCGAACAAAAGCTCGCAGATTTCGGCGTCGAAGGGCGCGTGGTCGAGGTACAGCCCGGGCCGGTTATCACGATGTACAAGTTCGAGCCGGGCTCGGGAATCAAGGTCAGCCAGATCGTCAATCTCTCCGATGATCTTTCGATGGCTCTGCGAGCTGCCGCCGTGCGCATCCAGGCGCCGGTGCCGGGCGAGGCGGTCGTGGGCATCGAGGTTCCGAACCGCAAGCGCGATCGGGTTTACCTGCGCGAAATCCTCGAGGCCGAGGAATTCTCCGCCGAGGGCAGCCAGCTAACTATCGCGCTCGGAAAAGATATCGCCGGGCGACCGGTCGCGGCCGATCTGGCGCGGATGCCCCATCTGCTGATCGCGGGTGCGACCGGCACCGGCAAGTCGGTGTCGATTCACACGATGATCGCGTCGATCCTGTTCAACGCGACCGCCGACGACGTGCGCCTTATCCTGGTCGACCCCAAGATGCTCGAGCTGTCGGTTTACGAAAATATTCCGCACTTGCTGGTTCCGGTCGTCGTCGATCCGGAGAAGGCCGCCTCGGTTCTGCTCTGGGCGACGCAGGAAATGGAAAGCCGCTACATGAAGATGCGCGAGCTGGGCGTGCGCGGGATCGACGGCTATAACCAGGCGCTCGCCTCGGGCACTTCGGTCAGCGATCTGAAAGCCGCCTCGGGTCCGGGCGGCGGAAACCACGGCGTAGATTCGGGCACCGCTCCGTTCGAGCACAAGAAACTTCCGAAGATCGTGATCGTTATCGACGAGCTGGCCGACCTGCTGCTGAGCGAGGGCAAGACCGTCGAGCGAGATATCACGCGCCTGGCGCAAAAGGCCCGCGCTGCCGGAATCCATCTGATTCTCGCGACCCAGCGGCCGTCGGTGGACGTCATCACCGGCATCATCAAGGCCAATTTGCCGGCCCGCATTTCGCTCCAGGTGACCTCGCGGGTCGATTCGCGCACGATTCTCGATTCGATCGGCGCCGAACGCCTGCTCGGCGCCGGTGACATGCTCTTCATGCCGCCCGGAACCGCGAAGTTGCGCCGCCTGCACGGTCCGTTCGTCTCCGAGCATGAAATTCGCAAGATCACCGATTTCCTGCGCGAGCAGGGCGCGCCCGAGTATCGGATGGAGATCCTCGAGACCAAAGCGCCGAGCGAAGAAAACGGCGGCCCCGGCGACGGCGAGCACGACGAGAATTACGACGAGGCAGTCAGGATCGTGCTCGAAACGAACCAGGCTTCCATCTCGATGATCCAGCGGCGGCTCAGAATCGGCTACAATCGCGCGGCGCGGATGGTCGAGCAGATGGAGCGCGAGGGAATTGTGATGCCGGCCGACGGCGCCAAGCCGCGCGAGGTCCGCCTGCGCGGCGCGAGCTAGACCGCATGTTTCATCAGGCACGTATCGCGGTTGTGGCTGCGATTGCCGCGATCACGCTGGCGGTCCCGGCAGTGGCGATCGCCGAGACTTCTGTCTTCGCGAACCATGCGCAATCATCCGGCGCACGCCTCGATGCGACGCTCGACGCGCTGCAGCATCATTACGAGACCACCCGCTCATTCAGCGCAAAATTCACCGAGCAGATTGCGCCGGTAGGCGCTCCCGTCCGAACTCGCGAGGGCACTGTTGCGTTCAGCAAGCCGGGACGGATGCGCTGGGATTTCGAGTCGCCCAACAAGGAGCTGCTGGTCAGCAACGGCCAGACGCTTTTCAGCTACGACCCGGGCCTCAATCAGGTCG
>JBARDN010000033.1:0-2219 GCA_049795175.1 Binataceae bacterium (SeqCode)
CGATCTTTCGCCGCGCTACCGTGCCGACATTCGCTCAGTAATCACACGGCGGCGGGAGTCGTCGATGTACTTCAGAAGTTCGATCGCGAATGCTCCGTCGAGCTTTATTAGCGAGAAATCCAGCGGACTCTTCAGATATTGAAAACGTATCAAGTCGCCATCGCTGGGATCGCGCATCCGAAGCCCGGTGAAGAAAAAACCCTGCCGCTCGATTTCGGCGGCAAGTGCCGGTGCGGCAGAATTGCCGAGCGGCAACTCGACCGTGATCTCTTCGGCGCCATCGTGATTGATAAATCGATCGCGCGCTTCCTGAATCTGCCTGGCGCTGTCGGCGCCGGGCTGCGTGACGGTGATCTTCGCGCGCTGCTTGTCGGCCTCGAACGAGGTCTCCATCGCGCCGGCTCCGGAAGGACTCCGATGCTCGCCGAAGGAAATCTTGCGGCCGAGCAGCGCAAAAACCCGCGCCGCAATTCCCTGGTGATGCTCCGCCAGGAATGCCTGCGCCGGCGGAGGCGCACTCACGTATTTGAAATAGTCCAGAAAACTCAGTCGCTGCGGATAGACTCCCTGCAGATTGTCGGCGCTCGGCGGTAGCGCTCCCAATACAATCCCCGTCGGATGCGAATTGAACCGCTCGCAGGTGCGCTGACTATAGATGTGATGCGTAACCGCGTCGCTCGAAAGCCCCAGCACGCCCAGGGCACTCGCAAGCCCTTCGAGATAGCCATGCATCCGGTCGAGCAGATGATGACGCCGATGCTCGGGCAACACCATCGCTTCTCCGGTCTCAGCCACCACCGTCAGATGCGGCCGCTCGAGCGCGCAATGCCCGACGACCTCGCCCGCCCCGTCCAGCGCGACCACTGATACCAACTCGCCCCTGGCGTTTAGTTCGAGCAGCCGATCCGGATGATATACTTCGGCATGAATGTACGACGGGCCGTTGACGCGCGTCGCCAGAGCCGGAATCTCCTGCGCGTCCGCGGGCGTAAGCCGCCGCACGGTATAGGTCGATTCGAGGGGATCGGCAGCCGTCGTTTCGGCGCGGGTTTCAGTGATTGACTCTTTTGCCACGCAGCAACTCTACTCGGTGGCGCTCAAGATGTCAGCCGGACGAGCCGGATACCGGGACAACGGAATAAGGACCGCGAATGAAGCGAGCGCGCCGACCAGCGAATATGCAATCGCTCCGCGGTAGCTGCCGGTATAGTCAATTATCATCCCCGCGATCGGCGGACCGAGCAGCGCCCCCACTCCGCCGCTGGTATAGAGAATCCCCATCACCGTTCCCAGCCGTGCGACGCCGAACAGCTCCGCCAGCACCGCGGGCGAGAGCGCCACGAATCCGCCGTAGCCCGTCCCCATCGCGATCGCGAACACGACCATCGTCGCGTATGAGCTGCCGACCAGCCACAGCAAGAAGCTCACGGCGAGCAGCAGATAGCAGGCCTGATAGAGGCGAATCGTGCTGGTCCGGTCGGCGATCGCGCCGAGGCCGAGGCGGCCGATCACACTGGCGCCACCGATAATACTAATCAGCGCAGCGCTCGCGATCTCATTGGCGCCGTGATCGTGCGCGAACGCCGGCAGATAGACGAACGGTACAAACAGCGCCATCGAGGAGAGGAACGAGTTCAAGTACAACAGTCCGAAAGCGGGCGTGCGGATAGCAGCGCGCACATCGATCGCGCTGGGCGTGACATGTACCGGCGGACGCTCGGCTATCGCCGCGCACCCGAGCAGCAAAACCGTTGCGACGACGCCGAGAACCAGATCGGTATCGCGCCATCCGAGCCGCTGGATCAACGCCGCCGAGGCCGGCGCGACCAGCACCGTACCGCATCCGATTCCCGCGACCGCGATTCCGAGCGCGGAGTTGCGCCGCCGCAAAAACCATCCGCCGACGACGGCGACCATCGGCACGTACGCAGTAGCTATTCCGATACCTACTCCAACGCTGTAAGTGAGGTACCCTATCCAAAGCCGGTCGATGAATGCGGTCAAGACGAGCCCGCCGCCCATCACGATCGCGCCCGCGCCAACCACGACTCGCGGACCGAAGCGGTCGCTCAGATGGCCGGCAGGCCATCCGAGGACGCACCACACGAACACTGTCAGCGAAAAAACCGCCGAGGTGCTGCTGCGTCCGGCGCCGAACTCCGCCGCCATCGGCTTGAAGAACGCGCCGAAGCTGTACGCGATTCCGTAAACCACGAACA
>JBARDN010000034.1:0-27725 GCA_049795175.1 Binataceae bacterium (SeqCode)
GCGGGTAGCGAACTCGAGATTCCGATTCCGCAGACGCAATCGCCGCCGCCGTCCAAGAATAATTCGCAAACCGAAACCATCCCGTCGATGCAGCAGCAGTTGCCGCCGGCTGGTCCACAGACCTTGCCGGGGCGGCAGGAGCCCGGCGCGAGCACGCTCGAGCTTCCCCTGCCCAAGCAGTTTCGCGGATGCTGGAGTGGGGTCGTTCCGCGGCTGGATTCGATCCGGATGCTGGGCGGACCGGGAGTCTCGAAGTGGATTCCGAAGACCTATCGCATCTGCTACGAACAATCCGCCGGCGGACCGTTCAAGCTCACTTTGAGCGAGGCCGGCCTGGCGGGCCGAAATCGCGATCTCACTAACGTCAAGGCAATCATGAAAGTGATCTCGACCGACGGACGCACCACCGCGCAGATGCGCGCGCTGCTGCATTTCGACGAGCCTGCCGGGAGCATATTCGGGATGTTTGCGGGGCGCGGCTCAGTCGATGAGCTGACCAACATGACCTGCCGGATCGATGGCGGTGTGATGCACGTCGAAGCCAGCGTGTACGCGCAATGGAACAATCGCCCGTGGAGCACGATGACCTGGCACGCGGATTTCACCAACGTTCCGCAGTGAATGACTATTTCGCCAGCGGCGCTCTTTGATTGACTTCCGTTCAGGAACGTTTAATATCCAGCGGCAATGGTATCCATCAGCCGCCGGGATTTTCTGCGTCAAGCCGCTTTAACACTTGCTATTGGTTCGCAACTGGGCGTTCTCGCCGGATGCGGCGGCAGCGGCGGCTCGGGCTCGATTACTCAATCCACCGGCGAATACGATGTCATCATCGTGGGTGGAGGAAGCGCGGGAACCATCGTGGCGGCGCGGCTGCTCGGTGCGATGCGCGGGCACAAACGTATTTTGATCATCGAAGCGGGCGGACCCACCGCCGCGGCGATTGGAGGTACCGATTTTCCGCCGTGGCTTCCGCCCGGCCGCTCCGATCTTACTATCTTCGACGTGCCCGGTGAGTATTCGCAGATGGCATTTATGCCGCTGGGGAAGCCATACCAACTTACTGAGACGGGATTTACCTACCAGGGCATCGGACTGGGTGGTAATTCTCAATTCAACGGTATGCTGTTCCAGACCAATCCGATCCAGGTGTTCGATCAGAGCTGGCCCGCGGGATGGCAGTGGACGGATATGCAGGCCTACTTCGCCGCCGTGCGCGCGAGTATTCCGGTGACCAATACGCCGTCCACCGATGGGGTTGCATACAATGCCGGCCCCGCGCAGATCATAAATCCACTCTACCAAAGCGAAGGGTGGATCGAGGGCGACACGAGCCAGCCGTTCGCCGGGACCGGCATTTATAGTACTCCCTACGTGGCTGCCACCGAGGGCAGGCGCGCGGGACCGATCAGTGGATATTTCGCCGCGGTGGATCCGGGTGGCGTGCCGATCTCCGGACTTGAGATGTTGCTATTCTCGAAAGCTGAAAAAATCGAATTCGATGACGCGGGCATGGCGCTGGCGGTGCATTATTCGAAACGCGAGGGTCTGGATCAGACGCTGCCCGGCAGTCCGGGCGTCGCGCGGCTTAAATCCGGCGGACTGCTGGTGATGGCCGCGGGAGCGTTGGTTACACCGCGGCTGCTGCTTCTCAGCGGAGTCGGTCCAAGGGGACTCGAGGACCAGATTTTTCCGGACCAATCGCGCGCGCCCTTCGCGATCCCGAATCCGCAGGTCGGAGTCGGCCTGTATGACCACGTGATGACGATGATCACGTATAACTACACCGGCTCGGTGCCGTACCAGGCCTACAACTACGGCAACTACAGCGGCAACGCCGCCGATCTGGATACCTATCTGGGCAATGGCAGCGGACCTTACGCGCAATATCAGCCCGTATCTATTCTTAACTATGCATTGGGCGGCGGTGAAATACCCAATGTCGAGATTTTTCTCAATCCCAACGGAGCCGGCACCCCAGGCGGACCCTACTACTCATCGAATAGTGTATCGGCTTTTCTGATGCTGCTTAATCCGCAAGCGCGCGGACTACTTACACTCGATCCGTCAGGCAATGTACGCTTTCCAGATATATATCTGCCGAATACGTCCGCCGGAACCGCCGACACGACACTGATGACGCAGGCGGTTTACGATATGATCCAGCTTTTCGCGCAGAACCCGGCGCTGGAAATAGTATTTGGTCCGGGGGGACTGAGTCATCCCAATCTGAATCCAAACAACATCGCCGATGTCCAGCAATATGTCACCGGTCCGGCGCCGGTTGATGGCGTCTATTTCAACAAGCTCATAATCAACCACTACGGCGGAACCGCGGCGCTGAGCGCCGGTCCTGGCGGGGTCCATCCGGGGACTTTGATCCTGCGCGGCACGAGCAATGTGGCGGTGGTCGATGCCTCTTTGATACCGACGATCGTACCGGCGCATCCGATTGGAACGATCATGGCGGTAGCATTACGTGCGGGTGATATTTTGGCGCCGTGGGTTAGCCGGAAATGAGCGGTAAGCATCTGGTGGTGTTCGAGGTTGCCGGAACACTGACCGACACCAGCGCGGTGGACGCCAAATGTTTCTGGCGCGCCACGCGGGAAGTTCTCAGACGTCCAAACGAGCATTCTCAATCGGTTGAAGAGGTGGAGCACTACACGCATCTCGCATCGCCTCGCGACATTGTAAGGCAGCATTCGGGCGCGACATTACCACGCCCGAGACAGCCTTGAGGGAGGTTCGCTGACTATATGAAACCGCCCTCAGATTTCGGCGGACAACATTCGCTATATGGCGACGAAGACAAACGAAGCCATTCAAACGAACCCATCGATGAAAAATGTTTCACGTGAAACGTGATGGCTCGATGAAAATTGTTTCACGTGAAACCTGGTGACGTAGGAATCCACAGGGTAAAGCCTGTGCCACCTGAATCCCGGAATCCACAGACTCAAGCCTCTGCCACTTGAATCCCGGTCGTCCGCGTCGATGAAATGAAATGCCAATTAGTAGAATTTCCTGCGCAAGCGATCGGATTTGTGATCACAAGATTCCAGGCTTGTAAAAACGAAATTCGGGATTCATAGTCGAGCTTCGCTCCGAGAGAAAGAAACCAGGAGGTATCAAATGTCAAACCATTTCACCGGCTTGAACCTCGGCCCACCACTCGGCGACCAACGACTCGATCTGTGCGACCTCTATGCGTTCCAGGCGCCAGCGGATCCCGCGCGGACCGTGATCATTCTCAATGCGAATCCGACTGCCGACGCGCTCCATCCGGATGCCATCTACCGGCTCAACATCGACAACGATGGAGATTGCCTGACGGACATCGCGTTAAGCTATGTCTTCTCGCCGCCGCAAAACGGTAAGCAGACCGTAAACGTGTTTGTCGCAAAAGGCGCGGAATCCCGCTCGGTCGAAGCGGTCGGGACCAAGATTATCGCCGACGCCGAGGTCTCTTTCGGCGCCAAACCGAACATCGTGAAGGCCGGCGCCTACACGTTTTTCGCCGGCACTCGCAGCGACGCTTTCTTTTTCGACTTCGACGGAATCAAAGCCCTGTTCGATACCAAGGGCGGCAGAAACTTCACCTCACCCCACTTGAGCGGCAAGTCTCCATGGACCGGGGTGGATTCGAATACGCAAGCCAATGTGTTTTCGACGGTGATCGAGCTGCCGACGATTGAACTCGGCGCCAAGCCCGAAATCCGCATCTGGGGGCGATGCAGTGTGCGCAAAGACGGCAAGCTGCTCCATGTCGATCGCGCAGGCCATCCGAGTGTCAGCAGCTTCTTCAACACCGACGAGACCAAACTGGAATACAACGCCAGCGAACCGGTTAACGATCGCAAGCGCTGGACCGATCAGTTCGTCCACCTGATGGGGCATACCGGCAACTACACCCGCGAAGAAGCGATCGCCGCGATCGACGCCGACGGCCTGTTGCCCGACATGCTGAGCTTCAATCCGTCGAAGCCCGCGAAGTATCCCAACGGCCGCGTTTTTACCGACGATGTCATCGATCATCGCCTCGCTTTCCTGACCAAGGGCGAATGCCCTTCGGACGGCCTCAAGCCGCATACCGACATTCTCAAGGAATTCCCGTACATCGGTACACCGCATCCGAAGCCGTGACCGAGCTGAGCGAGCAAACAAGATTTGAAAAGCACCGGGCGCGCCGTAAGCTTGCGGCGCGCCCGTAACTTTCTTGCGTTATGGAGGTTTAGGTAATAGCGGCTATGTGAGCGGCGGTGCATCGCGTTGGTGACGCTCAAGTCAACGCCGAGGAGATCTCCGATGGCTTCAAAAGTGAATCCAATTCCCGACCCGGCGCGCAGCATTACACCATATCTAATAGTGCGCGACGCCCGCCGGATGATCGACTTCTACAAGAAGGTGTTTGGCGCGACCGAGACCACGCGACTGGAGATGCCCGACGGCCGGATCGGCCACGCCGAGCTCGCAATCGGCGGCGCCGGGATAATGCTCTCCGACGAATTTCCGGATATGGGATTCCTAAGCCCGATCGCGCTCGGCGCGGGCCGCTCACCGGTCGCGATCCATATCTACGTCGAGGATTGCGACTCGGTTTACAGAGCAGCGCTCGCCGCGGGCGCTACTTCTCTAAGAGAGCCTGCCGACCAGTTCTATGGCGACCGCAACGCGCAGGTGAAAGATCCATCCGGGCATTCATGGGATGTTTCGAGCCATATCGAAGACGTCTCGCCCGAGGAGATGAAAAAGCGGATGGCCGCCATGAGCAAACAGACGTGACCGATGGCGCATCCACGCAAATATGACGACTCCAATCCTGCGATAAAGCGGCTGCGCGAGATTTGCCTTGCGCTTCCGGAAACGACCGAAAAGGAAGCCTGGGGCGAGTGCACCTTCAGAGTGGGCGGCAAGATGTTCGCGATGACCGACAACGATCATCATAGTAGCGGCCACCTCGCAGTATGGATCAAAGCGCCGGCGATGGTGCAGGAGATTCTCGTCGGCTCCGACCCGAAGCGATTTTTCAAGCCGCCGTACGTCGGCCCCAAAGGATGGGTTGGCGTGCGCCTGGACCTGAAGGTCCGGTGGGACGAATTGGCGGCGATTCTGAAGGACGGCTACCAGATGTCGGCGCCAAAACGTCTCGCAGTTTCCCGGGCGCAGATTGGGGCGTCGCCGGCCAAGGTCAAGACCGCACGAAAATCGCGCCGCGCTCGAGGTTAAGGGATGTCAGTGCGGCGCGCGTGGCTGCCGCGCGCGAGGAATCCCGGATTCGGATTCGGGCGCGCACTGTGAACGGGGAAAGAACGCTGCACCCCCTCCTTTAATCCTCCCCCGTGGAAGAGCGGGGCTGTCGATTTTCTCGCAAACCCCCGCGGTAGTCATCCTGAGCCGTAGGCGAAGGATCTCCGCGATGCGATTAGTGCAACCAGCGCGGGTTCTTCGCACTAATCGCTTCGCGGAGATCCTTCACTCCGGCAGCCTCCGTTCAGGATGACGGACAGGAACTTGCCATTTATCGACACCCTCGAAGAACGGGAGAGGAATCAGATATAAAACAAATTAGTCAGGGTTGACTAAACCGGATGGGCTGTACTAATCAGGCTTGATTCGAGACTCGGATGCAGAGCCGTTTCGTTATCGTTGCTGCCGCACTATTCGCGCTAGTCGCCGCGCCGATTTCCGCGCGCGCGCAGCTCCCACCGGACCAGATGACCTCGTACAAGCTCGGCGCGCCTGCTCCGCACTGGGCCTATATCTTCGATAGCCCGAGCTCGGTTCCCCAGGTCAGCAAGGTTTATATCCTCGATACCGACACGCAGAAATTGCTCGGCCAACTCAACGGCGGCTACCTGGCGAGCTTTGTCGCGGCGCCCGACGCGAGCGAGTTCTACATGGTCGGGACGTTTTACTCGCGCGCATGGCACGGCACGCGCACCGACGCAGTCGAGATTTTTGACGCGCGCACGCTCGAATTCAAAAGCGAAGTAAAAATTCCGCCCAAACGTCTTCTGATCGTTCCGAAGAACAACTCGGCCGCTGTCACCACCGACGGCCGCTTCATGTTGATCGCGAATATGACGCCGGCGACCTCGGTCAGCGTGGTCGATCTGAAGTCGCAGAAATTCGTCGGCGAGATCGAGACGCCCGGATGCGTCCAGGTGCTGGTTTCGGGCGCGCGTAAATTTTCCTCGATGTGCGCGGACGGATCCATCCTGACCGTGAATCTCGACGACGCCGGCAAGCTCAAGAGCCGCAAACAATCGAAACCATTTTTCGATCCGTCGAAAGATCCGGTCTTCGATCAGCCCGCGATTGCGGGAACGATCGCGTACTTCGACTCCTATCATGGGATGATCTATAAAGTTGACCTCTCCGGCGACGAGGCGGTTGCCGAACCCGGATGGTCCGCGCTCTCGGCCGACGATAACAAAGCGAACTGGCGTCCTGGCGGATGGCAAACAATCTCGGCGACCGCGGATGGCAACGTGTATCTGCTGATGCATCAGGGGGGCGAATGGACCCACAAGCAGACCGGCAAGGAAGTTTGGGTTCTGGATGCGGCGAAGAAAACCCGCGTCGCAAGGATCGCGCTCAAGACCGAGGCCTACTCGATTCGCGTAAGCGCGGGCCCCAAGCCTATTCTCGAAGCGTTGGCGATAATCCAAAGCCAGCTCGAGACCTATAGCCTGCCCGACGGAAAATATATCGGGGTGTATCGCAACCTTGGCTTTCCGTTTCTGATTTACGGTCCCTGAGGCACGAGCACAGAAGTGGACAAAATCGACCAACTGTTCGAGCATCTGACCCGCGCGATTGCGCAGCGGACCTCGCGCCGGAGTTTTCTTGCGCGCCTGGGCAAGCTGGCGGTCGGCGGGATGATCATTCCGCTTTTGCCGGTCGATCGCGTGACCGCACAGGCGCGCGCGCAGATTCTATCCACCGTGCCGCCCGGCGCTCCGGTGCCGGCAGGAATGGAAGCGATGGCGAAGCACGGAAATTCCAACGACGACTCGGCGTGCGACTACTGGAAATACTGCGCGATCGACGGCTACCTGTGCTCGTGCTGCGGCGGCGGTTCGCACGATTGCCCGCCGGGCGCGTCGCCCTCGCCGACCTCATGGGTCGGGACGTGCAAGCATCCTGGCGACGGCAAGGATTATATCGTCAGCTATCGCGACTGTTGCGGAAAAACCCCGTGCGGCCGATGCCTGTGCACCAACACAGAAGGCGAGCTGCCGCTATATCGCGCGCAGAAAGACAGCGACCTCATCTGGTGCTTCGGCGCACCGACGATGGTCTATCACTGCTCGACCGCCGAGATCGTCGGCGTGAAATAACCCGCGCTACGCGCTATCAGAAATTGTAGAAGCGCAGTGCGTTGTCGGTGATGATCGCGCGGCGCGCGGATTCCGGAAGTTTCGCACACGCGCGTTCGATCTCGCCGACAATTCCCGGATAGGTGCAATCGAAGTGGGGAAAATCCGAGCCCCACAGGATATTTCGCTCCATGCGCATGTCCACGGTGGTCGCTTTCAGCATCGTCTCGTGCGGGTCGAGCGTGACGAAGCAGTGTTCGCGAAACTGGTCGCTCGGAAGCTCCCGCAGCCACGGAACATAGCTGTGCATGCCTTCAAAGTGTTCGTCCATGCGGTCGAGCCAGTAGCCAAGCCATCCGACGCCCGACTCGAGGAATCCGACGCGCAGCTTCGGATACTTCTGCAAGATGCCGCCGCAGATGACGTCCATGCAGGCGCCCTGCTGCTCGAATGGGTGACAGACCATGTGGAAGAAGAACGGATCGCGATAGCGATCGGAGCCCATCGTCGGCATCTTCGTGCCGAAGCTCGAATGGACCGACACGGCGACGTTTAGTTCCTGCGCGGTCCGCCAGAAGGTGTCGTAGGCCGGATCGTTCAGGCGCCGGCCGGCGAAAGGATTCGGCCGCACGAACACCGCCTTGAATCCGAGCTCGCGCACGACGCGGCGCATCTCGCGAACCGCCTCGTCGACGTCCTGCAGCGGCATCGGCGCGACGGCGTACAGTCGCGTCGGCGATTCTTTGCAAAAGTCGGCCATCCAGTTGTTGTAGGCTCGGCATGAGGCCGCCGCGAGTTTGGGTTCGATCAGATCTCCGTAGAGCAGCCACAGCGACGGATACAGCACCGCGACGTCGATACCCTCGGCGTCCATCACCGAAAGGCGTTCGCGCGGATTCCATCCACCGCGAGGCACGTCGTCCCAAGTAAGAGTTCGCGCGTGCTCGAGGTCTCTGAGTCCGCCGGGGATCATCGATGCGGCCACCGGCAGCGACGCGCGGCTGCGGTTTTCGCCATTGATCCAGAGTTGATCCAACCCGTCGTCATTGCGGCGAATCTGGATCACGCCGTCGCGGAATTCCGGCTCGATGTATTCGGTCCAGACGGCGCGCGGCTCAACCACGTGACCGTCAGAGTCGATTACTTTGGCCATGGGCGAGAACCTCCTTGGCTTCGATGCGGATCACACGCCGGTCACCGATCAGAAGTCAAGTACTCGGACTCGCCGCCTGAGGGTGCATTTCTTTTAGAACAAAAACTGCAATTTCTTCACGGTCTCTGCGAATGTTGCATGCCGGGTCGCACGAACAATTTCTGTTCGGTACTCTTTCGATGCTCAATGCGCTTCAATTGCGCGGCACGCTGTTTGCTGCAATCACGCGCATCAAATAGATCAATGTCAGCGGAGGATGCTTCGATGAGTTCTGTGGTAAAGAAAATTTCCGTGGCCAGTGCGTTATTCGGCGCGGTGGTGTGGATGGGCGTGATGGTGTCGCCGGCAAGTGTCACGCCTGTTCATGCGCAAGAAATCAGCAATCAGGATTCGACCGCGGCAGATACATCCGCCGCGGATGCGAACGACGAAGCCGACCTCGACTCTCCCGATGCGCTCCCGATCAACGTTGGCGGCGCGTGGAGCGGGACCATCAATGACGAACGAATGGGCGCTGGAGATTTCACGATCACGTTTCGCCAAAACAGGCGGAAACTAAACGGCGGCTGGACCGCTACGTTCAATTCAGAGCCGGTGTTTCTGGGCGATTTCAAAGGCCGGTCAACCTCGCGGCGGGTGACCTTCAGGTTGTCAAGCGGCCAGTTCCAAAAAAGGAGCTGCCATATCAAATTCAGAAGCACAAATGCGAGCGGCGGACAGATCACGGGAAACTACAGGTGGGCGAACTGCGGAAAGCAGTTCAAAGGAGACAAGGGCGGCATGATCAATATCACGCTCATTGTCGCGCCGTAACCCACGGCTTCACGGCCTGAAAGGTGGCGCGGACAATGGTTCGCGCCATCTTTTTATTTCCGCTTTAGCGCCGGCCCGCTTTTGTGCGATGGCCGCCCGCGGATGCCTGGACCATCAGCTTGGAAATTTCTTCCATGAGTTGTTCGGTCCGGTAAGGTTTGCGCAAAAACGTATTGTAGCCGTCGCAGCGCTGCCTGATGGTCTGTTCCGGCAACGCGCTGGCGAGAATTATCGGGATCTCCCGCAGTTTTTCGTCCGCGCGAATCGCTTTGATGACGCCGTTGCCGTCGAGTATCGGCATCATGAAATCCACGATCACCAAGTCGGGCCTGGTTTCTTTAAGCCGCAGCAGCGCATCCTGTCCGTTGAGTGCGGACACGACCGTGAAGCCAGCATCGCTTAGGATAAATTCAAGGACCTCGAGGACCCCGAATTCATCATCAACGATAAGAACGGTCTTACCGGCCGAGCTTGGGTTTTCGCTCTTCTCCATCCGCCGCAATCTCTTAGTCTTCGGTCACCTCGGTTGGAGGTTTGGTGGAGACCCTCGGCAGGATGGATTTGGCGCTGGCGGAATCTTCCGCGAGTTCAAATCCGCTCGCGGAGAAATAAAGTTCCCGCAAATCGGAATCGAACGCACTTTCGCGCACTTTGAGTATCGAAAGCAGCCGGTACAGCCTCGCGCCGGATTCGACGAAGCGGAGCAGGATGTGATTGTCGGTGATGTCGGACAATCCCTGCAGCGGCACGGTAATCGTCGGTCCTACTATTTCCATAACTTCCGCGGTGCAGATCGAGGTGACTCCCTGCGCGCGCAATTCATGGACCAGAGCGGAAAAAAACGACTCGATCGGTCTCGACCGCAGTGCTTTTTTGAAACCGCCGAGACCGTCGATCAACAAACGCTTCACCTTTCTTTTTTTGATATCGCGAAGCATCCGGTCGGCGAGCTCATCGAGGAACTGGTCGGTCGGCGCCTGCCAGAGAATTTGCACGTGACCGGCGTTGAGTTGCCGCAGCAGCGGCGGACAGATCGCTTTTACCTTTGCGCGGATTTGCGCCGGGGTTTCGTAGAACCCGAACAGCAGGCCCGGTTCCGCGGCATTTGATTGCCCGAGAAATTGCAAACCCAAGCTGGTTTTGCCGGTCCCGGAAGGTCCGATCACCATCGTCGCCGACCGCGCAGGGAATCCGCCACCGAGCATCGCATCGAGGCGGGGATTGCCGGACTTAATCCGCTCTGCTTCTCCGTTGAGGTCCGTGGCCGAGCTGATCAGCGTCTCGAGCCGTGGATAGACGGTGATCCCCTCTTCGGTAAGGTCATAAGAATGGACCCCCTGAAGATAACCGCTGCCGCGAAATTTTCGGACGCATAGTTCCCGCGCCGAGCGCCATTCGTGGACGGTGGTGCCGAGGTTGATTATCCCGTCAACCATGGTTTCCTCGGATGAGGGCTTCTGCTCGCTGGGATTCGTGAGCAGAAACACGGTGCAATCCGAGGCGTCCGCCTGGGTTTGCAGTTGCTGCACGAACAGCTTCAATTCCTCCCGCGACTGCGAATGATCGGAAGTGGAAGCAAAGCCGTCGACGATCAGGGTAGTGGCTTTGCGTCCGGCAACTTCTCTGCGCAGCAGGTGAAGCAAACCCGACAGACCATCTTTTTTCAGCGCGTTGTAGCCGCTGACATAGAAGATGCCGTTGCCGACCGTGGCCTCATCGTAGAATTTCAGATCTCTAATGTTGAGCAGCATGCGACCAACCGTTTCGGCGATCAGCGTCACATACAGAACCTTGCTTCCGGCTGCCGCTTGATTGAAGCAAATTTGATTCCCGAGAATCGTTTTGCCGACTCCCGGCGGACCTTCGACGATATACAATCCGCCTCCGAAGAAGCCGCCCCGCAGAATATCGTCAAGTCCTTTAATCCCAGAGCGAACGCGAGTAAGCGGTCGAACGTCACTACTCATGGATTTTCCCCTCTTCCGTCGGCAAGGTCACGGTAAAAAGTGATCCTACGCACGGTTCTCCGAATACGGTTATTGAGCCACCCATCAATTCGGCGAAATTGCGGGCGAGCCAGAGTCCAATTCCGAAGCCGGATTGAAACTGCCCTCCGGCTGCACGTTCGAACCGCTCAAATATGCGGGCTTTATCTTTTTCGTCAATCCCGATACCGCTGTCGCGAACAGTTATCTGTGCTTTTTCTGAGGTCGCCGTCAAAGTGATTTCTATCGGCTTGCCGCGGCCATACTTGATCGCGTTGGAGAGTAAATTTTCCACGATTTCCGATACCGCCATCCGATCGACGAACGCTATAACATCGTTCTGGATGCTTGCGGTCAATTCAGAGCCGCTGCGGGCTACCAACGGCATGTAGTCGGTCACGATACCCGAGATCAATTGCGACAAGTTCAATTTGCAAGGATCCAGGTTGGACTTCCCGGAAGTAATTTGCGCAACCTCGAGGAGGGTATTGGACCGTGCGAGAAAATGATTGATCTGCCGCTCGAGGCGGTCGACCTCATGAATCAGCTTCGCGTGGTCGTTTGATTTTTCCGCAGCGCGTATGAGCTGCACGCAGAGCAGAATTGGTGTCAGCGGATTGCGAAGTTCGTGAGTCGCGATTGCGAGGAAATCGTCGCGAGCTTTAATTGCTTCGCGCAGTTCTTCAATAAGTTTGTCGGGATCGACACCGTGCGCGGTCTGTTCGGAGCGCTCTCCAGGATCTGGCCCTGAACTACTTTTAGCCAATGCGGTCTATACCCGGTGCATCAAAGCACTAAACGACAAACAAAGCCATTAAAAAGCGCGACGCGGCAGACGGACGAAGTGCCGATGGATTGCGCCGGCACAGAAAGTTAAAAGCATCTTTCGATCTACTTCGACCGTTTTGCAAACCTGCCGGTCGAGCCTGAAGTTTTTACTGCAATATTCTGGCGAGACTTTACGATTTTGGCGGCCATCAGGGCTCGTCTGAAATTTCTGCACGATTCCGGTGCTGCATCAAAGCGCCGATATCACGAAAATCCCCGCGTCCGGCAGTCGAAATTGTTTGGCGAGGTCCTTGCTGTCGAGGTCCTTGCTGTATCGATCATCACGTCCATTTCTGGACAGGGAGGTAGAACGCATGACTCTCTCGAGAAAAATATTGGCGAGGATCGGCGCGGGATCTTTGGCAATGCTCCTGGCGATGCCTATTTCCTCGGTGATGGCACAAAGCGCTCCCGCCGGTGACAGCGGTTATTCAACCTCGTCGCCCTCGGCAAGCGGCGCGGTGGATGATGCCACCTTGAAGAAAGCCGCGCAGGCATACGTCAAGGTGAAGAAGATCGTTCACAACGAGAAGCAGAGTGCGAACGATCCGAACGCAGGTAATCCGCAGCACGAAGCATCACAAAAGTTGGACGCAGTCCGCTCGACTGGCCTGCAGCCTGATCAATACAACCACGTTATCCAGATCGTGGAGAATGATCCGGGTCTGATGCAGAAATTTCAGACATACGTCAATCAGAATGGTGGCGACGTTGACTAAACTAATGGCGTAGACGCGAAGTTGGGCGTACCGCTATTCAGTGCGCCCGACTTCGATTAACCAGTGCTCACCCGGTTCTCTGGTACAAGCTCAGGAATTGTGCTGCGAATTCAATGAGAGAGCTGCAACAGGAGAATCGCGGTCACGATAGATGGTATTCGAATCGATCAGATAGGCATTCTCGCCCGCGCCGTGTTTTGCCACCTTCAGAAGATCGACCACACCTGAAAACCCGCTGCGTTTCGCCAGTTCGGGCGTGATGTCCGCAAGCGTGATCCGTCTAACCGACGTCACCAGGATGAACCCCCGGTCCAGTTGATAATGTCCGCCGACCTGGACATGCGGGCTCTTCCATATCCTTATGCTGCACGTGATCTCGCCACGTGTGATCGGCGCGCGCAGCCGCTTCGTAAACGTCATGGAGATTTCGTCATGCAGGGCCGCAGCGGAGCACGCCGCCGCGCTCCAGCTCTCTGACCTGCGCGGTCGTGTACCCCAGATGCCGGGTCAGCACCTCTTCGTTGTGTTCCCCGAGCATCGGCGCCTCGAGTACCAGGTTCTCCGGAAAGTGCGAGAATCTGAGCGCGAATCCGGGGACCTCGAAGTCGCCGAGAATCCGATCGTGCACCGTGCGGACCGTTCCGCGCTCGCGCAAATGCGGATGATTCACCGCCTCGGCCACTGACAGGACCGGCGCATGCGGCACGCGATGCTCTTTCATCGCGGCCATCGAGGCTTCATCGCTCGGCATCGACGCGAACCACGCTTCCACGATCGCGACCAGCTCTTTCAGATGCGCGAGCCGGTTCTCGGGTTTGAAGCGCGGATCGTCGGCAAGTTCCGGCTGGCCCATCGCGCGGCACAATCCGGCGAACTGATGAACCAGCGGTGCGATGATGATTATGTAGCGATCCTTCGCCTTGAAAAGTCCGGCGGGCACCGAGTACCAGGAGTGCAGGCCGGAGCGGGTCGGACTGATCTCGCCCTTGCTCAGGCTGAAGGTTTCGACCGCCGCCTCGTGATAGTGGAAGTAGCTGTCGAGCAGCGAGATGTCGATAAATTGGCCGAGGCCATGCCGCTCGCGATAAAGCAGTGCCGCGCAGATCGCGCCCATCGCGTGCGCGCCGGTGCTCACGTCGCCGATCGCCGACATGATCACATAGGGCGCTCCGTTGGGCTCTCCGCCCATCGAAACAATTCCCGCATACGCGGCGCCCAGGTAATCAAACCCGGGCTCGTGCGCCAGCAGACCGCTCTGTCCGAATGCGGAGATCGAGCACATCACGATTTTCGGATTCAGTTGCTTCGCGCTCTCGTAGCCGAACCCCAGGCGTCCGATCACGCCCGGCGCGAAGTTCTCGACCAGCACGTCGGCTGCGCGAATCAGCTCCGCGACGATCTCGCGGCCGGCGGTAGTCTTCACGTCAACGCAGATGCCTTTTTTGCCCCGATTGTGCTGGACGAAGTAGCCGCTGCGTCCGTTGCGCAAAAGCGGCGCGCCACGCGAAGGATCGCCCGCCGGCGCCATCTCGACCTTGATCACCTCGGCGCCCATCTCTGCCATCATCAGGGTGCAAGTGGGTCCCGCTACTATCTGCGTGAAATCGACGACCTTGTATCCTTCGAGGATCCGCGGCGGCATTGTCTGGCTCATCTTCGGCTCCGGCGACCTGTTGGATTGCTTCTTCTCTATAGCACCGGGAATCGCCAACCCGGTTGCGCCTTGCGGGCGATTTTGAGAACAAGATCGGGTATGGGTGCGTCGTTCGCGTGGAATCGTTTGAGTGTGAAGTATGCGAATTGGCGTTGACCTGGGTGGAACCAAAATCGAAGCCATCGCGCTTGATGACGCGGGCGCCGTTCTCTGCCGGCGTCGGATCGCCACGCCCGCAGGCGATTACGGCGGCACGCTGAGCGCAATCGCCGCGTTGGTGTTCGCGGTCGAGCGAGAAGTCAAGGCGTCCGGCTCGGTGGGTGTCGCCACGCCGGGGTCGCTTTCGCTCAAGACCGGTTTGATCAGAAATTCAAACAGCACGGTCTTGAATGGCAAGCCGCTGGACCAGGATATTTCGCGCATTCTCGAGCGGCCGATACGAATCGAGAACGACGCCAATTGCTTTGCCCTGTCCGAGGCGACCGACGGCGCAGCACGGGAGGCCGAATCAGTGTTCGGCGTCATTCTCGGGACGGGAGTGGGTGGAGGATTGATCGTTCGAAAGCGCGTGGTCGTCGGGCACAACCGGATCGCCGGCGAATGGGGCCACAATCCGATGCCGTGGCCCGAGCCTGACGAGAGCCCGGGCAATCGATGCTATTGCGGACAAAGCGGATGCATCGAAACGTTCCTCTCGGGTCCCGCGATCGCAAGGCAATTTAACGCCGCGACTTCGCGCGAGCTAAGCGCGCAAGCGGTCGCCCGCGAGGCGGAAGCGGGAGACGAGCAGGCGCGCGTAGTTATCGAGAAGTTCGAGGAGCGGCTCGCGCGCGCTCTGGCGCACGTCGTCAACATCTTCGATCCGGATGCGATCGTGCTGGGCGGGGGGCTCTCCAATATCGAGCGGCTGTACCGAACTCTGCCCCGGCTGATTCCTATTCACGTATTTTCCGACGCGTTTGATACGCCAATTGTTCCTCCCGTCCACGGCGATTCGAGCGGAGTCCGGGGCGCAGCATGGTTATGGCCGCAGGCACAGCCTCTGCGCGGTTCATGATGCAGCCGCGCCGCAATCACACGACGGTTCCGGGTGTCCGGAGATCGGCTGAGGTGACTCGCGCGCTGGCGCGGCCGCGGCCGGTTTCCGGCACCAGAAAGAACCCGCCGATCGCGACCAGTCCCAGGACGAGCGATCCGACCATCACGTTCTCGAGGCCAAATCTTCCCGCCAGCGCGCCGCAGACGACCGGGGAAAGAAATGCGCCTGCGTAGCCTGCGCACCATACCACTCCGAGTCCCGACCCGGCGCTGGTCGGCGTCATTCCCGGCAGCTCCATCACGATCGTGCTGAGCGTCGGCAGCAGCGCTGCCGATCCGACTCCGATAAGTATGAGCGAGATTCTGAGCCCGCCCGGACTGGTGAGCGTCACCGAGCCGAGGCATCCGAGCACGAACAACACCTGCATCGGCCATGTGAACGGACGGCGAAGACCGATCACTCCGCTCAGAATTCCGGCTCCCGCCGCGGCGAACATGCCGGCGAACGGAACCAGCGCGGTCAGGCTGCCGGCCCGATCCATCGGCATCGCGCGCACGGTCTCGTAGAACTCGGGCAGGAATGCGCTGAACAACTGGAACACCCACATCCCTGCGAACAGCGCGATCGCGATGGTCCAGATCTCGCGCATCCTGAGCACCTTACCCATCGCGCCGGTCTCACTCACATGTCCGCGTGCGCGCTCATGACCGGGAGCGTTGCGGCCGAGGATCGTCCATGCGATTGCGATCGCGGCGACCACCACGCCATAGGCGAGCAGTGCGGAGCGCCATTTGCCGCCCAATGCGTTGAACACCGGGCCGGTCACCGCGAACGCCGCGGTCAGTCCGGCAAACGGGGCAACCGCGTTAAGCATGTTCATGTACGGCCACTGCGACTCGTCGAACCACTGCATCACGAGCGTCGCGGGCGGCGCGATCATCACGCCGAAGCCGATTCCCTCGAGCACGCGGCACGCGAGCAGAGCGCCGAAACTGTGCGAATAGCCGCTCAGGATTCCGCCGATCGCGAGCAACCACACGCCCCCGATGAACGATCGCAAAGCGCCGAACTTCTGCGCGACTATCGCACCGAGCAGAGCGAAGATCGCAATACACAGCGCGATGACGGAGATAATCAGTCCGGCATCGCCGAGGTGAATCTTAAGGTCGGAAATAATCGCGCTGAGGAGCGGCGCGGGAGCAAGCCAGGTAAGCGTCTGGCTGGCGAGCGCGAGCAACAGCAGAATTTCGATCACCCATCGATAAGACGACGCGCGTTGCGGCTCGGCCATGGTCCACCTCCGGATGCGATCAGCATTAGGTAGTCGCTGATTTCCAACCGGAGCGCAAGCTCAATCGAACCGATCTGGCAAGCCTGACTGCGCGCCGACCTGCTCGCAGGCGACGAGTTGTTCCCGGGTGCGCGATTGGAGCTGAGTCCCGAAGTAGGCCATCACGACCGGCTTCGTTTGATGCGCAAAGCTGGTCGCCCAGGCCGGCGCGGGCGGGGTCCATTTCGGCGGCATATTCCGCGGCGAAGTTGAAACAGAAACCAGCCGCCGGGGTTCGTTCGGTTCTGTGCTCGTGCCGGCTCCTCAGGGTTTGGGTTCGTTACGATTTTTTGGGTCAAGTTTCAACGAAGCCGAGTTGATGCAGTAGCGAAGCCCGGTTGGCCCCGGCCCGTCATTGAACACGTGTCCCAGATGCGCGTCGCACTTGGCGCACATGACTTCCGTGCGGACCATGCCGTGGCTTCGATCCGATTCTTCGGCGATTCGGCCTTCAGCCGCGGGTTTCGTAAAGCTGGGCCAGCCGCATCCGGCGTCGAACTTCGTATCGGACTCGAACAAAGTCTCGCCGCAGCAGACGCATCGATAGAGTCCGGGCGTCGTGACGGTTTCGTACTCACCGCTAAACGGCGCCTCGGTGGCTTTCTCGCGCGTTACCGCAAATTGAAGCGGCGTCAGTTCTTTGCGCCAATCGTCGCTGGTCTTTTTGATTTTATCGGCCATGTCTCTCCTGGGATCGTGTCAGATAGCAGATTTTCCGCTCAGCATCTCTTCCGACAAATACCACAAACGCTCGGCGCAATCAGGATTGATTGCCCAAGGCGTGATATTGCGAAGCTGGGAGGTCAGTGGGAGAGAATCGATCGCTGTCGGGGCGCGGTGACGGGTTAGTTGGCCGTATTCAAAAGAAAAAGGTCGGGAGCCGGAACCGAAGGCTCCCGACCGTGTTTTGACGGCAGTCTCGATGGTATCGACCGGTCAGCGGCCGGCGGTGTTCTTCACCATCGCCGCAGGCGTGACGTCGTCGCGGCTCACAGCGCCCATGTTGATGTACCAGCACTCATGCTCGGGCGCATTCGGCGTGGGCAGGTCGCAGAAGCTCGAGAGCCCGGTCTGGACGTTGGTGCTGGTGCCATTGACCTGGAACACGCGCTTGAACGGATAGATCGCGATTCTCGCATCGGGCACCGGCCGGTCGCGATAGGTCAGCCAGTTGGTGAAGTTCAACATCAACTGGCCCTGGCGATCGTACTGATCGTGCGAGAGCACCACGTCGGCCTCGGTGTCGATGTAAACCAGGTGCTTGGAATAGAGGTCTCCGGGCAGACGCTTGGGGTTGGCGACGGTCTCGACCACATAGACCCGGCGCATCTCCCACTCCGCTGGACACACGCTGCCGCCACCGTCGGTGGGACAGACATTACCGGGGTCCTGCACTACGTGCAGCGCGCCGAGCATCATCTTCTCACCCAAAAAGCGGTAGTTGTAATTTTCGATTTTCGGGTTGTAACCCTCAGCGTCATCCTGGTTGAACTGCAGCGTGCCGGTTGCGTCGCCGCGGATTGCCTCGTCAAGCCGGCGCACGCGCCGCGAGTCGGGGTTGTAGCTCCACGAGTCGTCGGCCCTCATCGGATCGCCATAGCGGTAGCCGACGATGCCGCTGCCGCGGACCGCCGCCGGTGATAGCCATGGAAAGGCGCGCCAGCGGAACATGATATTGGTTTTGAGATAATCCGGGTCCGTCGGCATCGGCTCGACTTCGGTCCGCCCGACCTCGTTGTAAACGCCGTAATGTCCTATGAGCTGGAAGTCGACTTCGTTGTAGGGGTTATGGAGTTTCTCATAGACCTCGACGCAGCCGAAATAGCGGGCGTCGAAGTCGTCGGTCCACATCGGCCGGAAATCCATATTCCACATGATTTTGATCGCGGCGTTCGGATCGTTGTCATCGATGATCGGGAACGGCTGTCCCGCCACATACCCGACCATTGACAACCCGTTTTTGGCCAAGCGCACCTGCGACGAATATTTTTCGGTGGCTTCCTTGTACGGAGGAGGCCAGTCGATTCGTCCAGTCGGCACGATCCTCATCGACATCCCATTTTCGACCCGCCAGTATTCGCCCGGCGAGAGCAGATCCTTGACCTTGGATGCATTCGCCGGAGTTATGAAGTCCCCGGGCTTGACTTGGGCGGCCCCCGAGGGCGCGAACCCTATGACCAACGCGAGGATTGCCGCCATTGCGACGGTTCCCCGAACTATCGAAAATCGTTGTCTTCGCATCAATACCTCCTCAAAAATGACCGACCGTCCAAGCTTGATGGTTCCCCATCAAACCGCCAGCATTTCCAGCCGCAAGTGCACGGCGAACGTTCAGAAGGATTGAATAATTATGGATTAGATATTATGGCGTGGTTTGTCAACTACATTTATGGAGGGCGAATATATTTATGGAAGGCGAGCATGGTTGAACGCATGCATGGCGAGACAAACTCCCGCGAGAGCGCATTCACCGCAAGGTGGCAGCAGTGGAACCCGATCGCCGCCAGACGCTGGGGAACCCAGGCGAGGTGCTGCACCGCTGCGGTGAGAGATCGGAACGAATCACTTCATAGCGGGAAGGATTTCGCGACCGAAGCGTTCGAGCGAGCGCCGCGCCAGCGCCGGATCGAGTCCGGGAAGTTGCATCGCCACATTCAGCTCGGTCATCGCAACGGTATCGACAATCTCGCTCAGACGGCGGAGCACGAAATCCGGCGGACCCAGGATGCTGGTGCGCCTTAGACGCTCGGGATCGGGCCGGATGAGCACGCGCGACGGATCCGCGCCGGATGCGGCGCTTAGCCATTTGGCGTACAGCTCCGCCTGGTACATGAGCGCATCGCGCGTATCGTTCCACGCCTCGGCCTCGCTGTCGGCAACATAGACGACCCTGCTGTTGATGATGCTGTAGCGCGAAGGGTCGCGTCCTTCGGCTTTCAACGCTTCGCGGTAAATCCCGATCTCGCGCTTGCCGCCCACGCAGGCGAAGCCGAGATCGAGTTTGGCGCCGCGACGAATTCCCGCCGCCATGCCTGCTCCCCAGAGCAACTCGGGATACGGCCGGCTAGCGGGACGCGGGAGCACCCGAACATCGGTGAACTTGAAGTATTTGCCCTCGAAGCTGAAGCGCTCGCCGGTCCATGCGCGGCGCAATATTTCGAGCGTCTCGAGCGTGCGGGCCAGACGCTCGGCGCGCGGTACGCCGAAGCCCGCGAATTCCTCCGCGCGGTAGCCAAGCCCGATCCCGAGGCGCAGTCGTCCGTTGGAGATCACGTCGACCACAGCCGCGTCCTCGGCCAGCCTGAGCGGATGCTGCATCGGCGCAAGCAGCACGAAGGTGCCGATCGTGAGGCGCTGCGTGCGTGCGGCGATTGCCGCCGCCACCGGCATCATCGCCGGCAGATAGCCGTCATCGGTGAAGTGATGTTCGGTCAGCCAAATCGAATCGAAACCGAGCGCCTCGGCGGCCTCGACCTGTGAAAGCATCTCGCGGTACAGCTCCGGCGCGCCAATTGTCGAGCCGGGCGGATTGCGGAAATCGAGCTGGTAACCGACTTTTACCTTGCGCATCGCAAATCCTCTCCGGACAGTCATAACGCCATGAGCGCGACCGGGTAAATACAGGAGAGTACTTCGTAGCTAATCAACGGAATCACCGGCGTCCAGATCGCAGTGAAATTGACGTGCTATGTCAATGCTCGACTCAGTCAGGGCGCGATTGGCCCTCACGTGCCGAAATGCTAATTGGGGGCGAGCCAAGTCAGTGGAGGATTCCGCTGTGCCATACGAACATCAGCTGAAGATGATCGTTGATGGGTTCGCGAACACGTCTCACGATTTCGCGACTTGGGCGAAGTTTCTCGACCTGCGGGTGGATGCGCTTGGTTTTGGGCCGGCACAGCACTTCCATGGAGCGCCACACGTTTCGCCTCCGCCGAATTCGCGGCAGCCTTATGCGTTACCAAGTGTTTCGCTTCAAAATGCAGCGACGCTGCTGGCGGACATTGCCGACTGTCAGGCAGCAATGTTGCCAATGGCGCACGGTCTAAATCTCAGGCCGGCCGATCCTGATTTCGCTGAAAAGACTCTGGGGAAATCGCTCACTGATTCCCAACTGCTTCTTTTGATCCTGAATTGGCAACATCTGGACATCGGGATCTTCAAAACGTTCATGCGGCTCTATGGTTTGACGCCCACCGATTTGCCGCCGGCACCGCAGCCCGGACCGAGCTCGGAAAAGAGACTGTGCGCGGTAATCGTGAGCTGGCTCGAAGTCATCAATGCGGATGTCAACAGCTTTGTGGTGAATCAGAATTTTCTCAAGAAGACGCCGACGCCAGTTCTGAGAGCCAACACGTACCCAGTTCCGGGAGGCGACGCGTACCACGACGCGCTGGCAAATCTCGAAAAGCACTATCACCGGCTGGTTGACAACTACCTCCTGCTATTAACGGTCTTGCCCTATCACCTGCTTCTCGCGGATCCCTGAATTCGAGCCGGGTACGATCGCATGGGGCGGTTTCCGTATGCCGAAGACCGAACTCGCAAACTCCAGTGGGCCCACCAACCCATCCGTCGTCGGTCGCGCCGGAGCATTTATCGGACGCCGGCCCGAACTGGACGAGATGCGCTCAGCGCTGCGCGAGGCCGTGGCTGGCTCGGGCCGGTTGGTACTGCTGTCGGGTGAACCGGGAGTCGGTAAAACCCGATTGGCGGAGGAGCTCGCTCGCGAGGCACAAGCGCGTGGAACTCATGTGGCCTTGGGACGCTGCTGGGAAGGAGGCGGCGCGCCTGCCTACTGGCCGTGGGTGCAGATCATCCGCGAAGCGGCGCGATCCTTGAGTCCGGCGGGCTTGGTCGAAATACGCGCCGCGACTGGCTACATAGCCCAGATGATCCCGGAGCTGCGTCCGGCATTGCCTGCTATCGACTCGGCCACCGAAACGCACGGGATGCCGTCGTTGCCTGCGTCCGTCGACCGTCCCGAACAGGCGCGGTTTCAACTGTTCGACTCGATAAGCGTCTTGCTGCGCTCAGCCGCGACGGTCAAGCCGTTGTTGCTCATCGTTGACGATCTGCATGCCGCCGATGCCGACTCGCTGCTGTTGTTGAAGTTCCTTGCCCGTGACCTGCCTCAGAGCCGCATTTTGGTGATTGGGACCTATCGCGAGATCGAGGTCAGGCGCTCGGTGCAACAGGCGGAACTGCTCGGCGAGCTCATTCGCGAGGCGAGCTGTTTTCCGCTACGCGGACTGTGCCGCGAGGAGATCGCGGAATTTATCGAAAATTATTTGGGCCGCGCCATTGACCAGACGCTCTTGGAATCGCTTGTCAGAACGACTGAAGGCAACCCCTTCTTCCTCGACGAGATCATTCGCTTGATGAAAGTCGAGGGCAAGCTTCTTTCGACTAGCCCGCAGGAGCCGCGATTTACCATCCCCGACGGCATTCGGTCTGCGGTTCGCCGCAGGCTGGCTCCGCTTTCTGACAACGCCAGGCTCGCGCTCGCGGTCGCATCCGTAATCGGTCACGAATTTGAATTCGCGCTGCTTCAGCGAATCAGCAAGCTTGCCGCGGCCCAGCTCACCGAGTCGCTCGACCAGGCGATCGAGTTAGGTTTGGTGATCGAAGCCAGCGCGGCGCGTTATCGTTTCAGCCACGCCATCATCCCCGAAGTGCTGCGCGCCGAGATTTCCAGGCCGCGCCTGATCCAGCTTCATCAACGGGCCGCAGAAGCGATCGAAGAACTGCATCGCGGTGATCTGGACGCCCATGCGGCGGCGATCGCCCTTCACTATGAGCAGACGCTGCTTCCGGACGATCGAACGGCGCGCCCAACCCTATTGGCGCGGCGCCGGCGAAAGATCGCCGATTACGCCCGGCGCGGCGCCGAGCGGTCCCTCAAGCAGCTCGCCTATGGTGAGGCCGCACGGCTCTACCAGATGGCTCTCGACGCCCTCGCGGACGCGAACGCGCGACCTCAACAGGGCGAGGTTCTGCTTGGCCTGGGGGAAGCGCTGAGGAAGGCGGAGGACTGGCCTGAAGCGAAGCAGGTGTTCGCGCGGGCGACGGATCTCGCTCGCGAGCTCGGAAATACTGATCTGCTGGCCCGAGCGGCGCTCGCCTCGGGTAGCTGGTCGACAACACTTTTCGGAGCCAACGTCGACGCCGAAGTCGTTGGCCTGCTCCAAGGAGCGATGGCGGCGGTTGGCCACCGCGACAGCGGCATCCGCGCGGCGTTGCTGGCAAGGCTTGCGCAGGAGTTGGCAGCGTCAGAGGGTCGGGAACGTTCGTTGACTTTGTGCGAAGAGGCAATCGAGGTCGCGCGGCGAGTCGACGACGCGGGCGCGATGGTTTCCGCGCTCTGGACACAACATCAGCTGCTATGGGGACCTCATGATGTCGAGAAGCGTCTGGACGCCGCCAGCGAAATCGTCCGTCTTGCCGAGAAGGCCGGAGCGCTCGACTGGGCGCTGAGCGCGCGCGAGTTCAGGCTGAGCGCACTGGTCGAACTTGGGAGGATCGACCTTGCCGACCGCGAGATCGAGACCTACACCGCCCTCCAGGAGCGGACGGGGCAGTCCTTCGGCACTATCGAGCGGTACCGCGCGATGCGTTGTCTGATGCGAGGCGACTTCCAGCGAGCCGAGCAATACGCACGGGATCTGATCAAGATCGCTCAGCGCCGACAGGATCAGCCACTCTTGACCGCTTTTGGCACCTTAATGATCCAGATCCGCGCAGAGCAGGGTCAAGCTGACAAAAACGAAAACCCGATCCACGATTACGCGGTTCAGTTTCCAACTTTGGCCATCGCTCGCTGCGGCTTGGCCGACGTCTATGCCGGCGAAGGACGCGAGGCGGAGGCACGACAGGAATTCGAACGATTCGCCGCGGATGACTTCGTGGGGATTTCACTAGACTGCAATTGGATTATTTCTCTTACCACCCTTTGCGGCGTATGTATTTTCCTGCACGACGAGCGGCGCGCTGAAACTCTCTACGAGCTATTGCGCCCGTACAGCCGTCGAAATGTCACAATCGGATGGGCTGACGTCTCGTATGGCTCGCTCGAGCGTCACCTCGGGCGCCTCGCTGCCCTGATGAAGCGCTTCGATCAGGCAAAGACGCACTTTTTGGCGGCGTTGAGATTCGATCAGCAGATGGAAGCCCCACCTTTCGTAGCCCACACCCGTTACGAATACGGCTCGATGCTGCTGCGTCGCGGGCGGGAGGGGGATCGAGAAGAGGCACTGAGCCTCCTGGGTCTCGCGCTGGATTCCGCCTCAACTCTCGGTATGAAAGATCTCGAGATGCGCGTGCAGGGGCTGATCGCGACAACCGTCGGGCCGGACGTTGCCGCGGCGCCAGCAAGCGTTGAGCGAGTGAACGCGTCCGCTCCGCCGCCGCCGGGCCGAGCGATCGCCAGCGTCCTGTTTACTGATGTCGTAGGCTCGACTGAGCGCCTGACTGAGCTGAAGGATCGTCGGTGGGCAGAACTGCTGGCGCGGTTACATCAAGCCCTCCGCAAGGAGGTGGTGGACTTCGGCGGCCGCGAAATCAATACCGCCGGCGATGGCATGCTGTCTATTTTCAACGATCCGGCCGCGGCGATTCGATGCGCGTTTGCGATCGCAGCGAGCGCGCAGCGGCTCGGGCTCCAGGTCAGGGCGGGGATCCACACCGGCGAATGTGAATTTCTCGGCGACAATGTAGCTGGGATTGCCGTTCACATCGGCGCCCGGGTCGCCGCCCGCGCGGGCGCGGGCGAAGTGATGGTTTCGAGCACCGTCCGTGATCTGCTGGCCGGAGGCGAAATTGTGTTCGGTGATCGGGGCGCCACTGCGCTCAA
Organism: Binataceae bacterium (SeqCode); assembly: GCA_049795175.1. Lineage (GTDB taxonomy): Bacteria > Desulfobacterota > Binatia > Binatales > Binataceae > JBARDN01. The sequence continues at coordinate 24,699 of JBARDN010000034.1, forward strand.
AGGAGTCCCTGGCGAGTGGCACCTTTACTCGGTCGAGCCGCCCGGTTGAGTGTTATCGCACACTCGTTCGCGCCGAACACGTTTAAGCGCAAGCCGAGTGAAGCGAATGATTAACGTCGCTCTAACTCGGCCTTCTTTTTCAACTCCGTTCCAGGAGGTGTGCAATGAAAGTTCTGGTTGCGGGAGCGACTGGCGCAATCGGCCGGCCGCTGATTGGTTGTTTGAAGGAAAGCGGTCACGTGGTGTTTGGACTGGTGCGTTCGTCTGATTCAGAAAGCGCCCTGGTTGAGATGGGTGCCGAGGCGGTTACGGTCGATGCGCTCGATGCCGCCTCGGTTAAGGCCGCGATTCAACGGCTTCGACCGGATGCCATCATCAATGAGTTAACCTCGCTGCCCAGGCATTACACGCCGGAAGAAATGAAGGCAGCGGCGGATCGTGATCGCACAGTCAGAACCAAGGGGAATATCAATCTGCTGGCCGCCACGCATGACGCCGGAGTGAGCCGCTATATCCTGCAATCATCGGGATTCTGGTATGGCCCCGGCGCGGGTCTCGCCACTGAAACGGAATCGTTTGCCGTTGACGGATCTCCCGGGGTCGCCGCCGGAGCGCGTACGTATGTTGAGCTGGAATCGGCTGCGTTCCGAACACCGGCCATACAATGCGTCGCTCTGCGTTACGGATTCTTCTATGGACCGGGCACCTGGTACACGAGCGCTGGCGATATGGGCGAACAGATGCGCCAACGGCGTGTCCCGATCATCGGCAAGGGCGACGGCGTGTGGAGTTTCGTCCACGTAGAAGATGCCGCCTCGGCAACCGTGGCAGCGCTCCGATGCGCGCCGGGAGTGTACAATATTGTGGACGATAACCCGAGCGAGCAGCGCCTATGGCTGCCCGCATTTGCTCGGGCGTGCGGCGCTCCGCAACCGCCTCAGGTCATGGAGCAGCAGGCGCTTGTCACCTTCGGCGCCGATTCCGTCTATTGCGCGACCCGGCTTCGAGGTGCGTCGAATGAGAAAGCCAAACGTGAGCTGGCTTTTCGAACGCGTCCTCTGGAGTGGCTCCAGACTACTCAGAACCTCTGAGATCCAGCCCCGACCGTCATAAGATGGCGGTTCGTTGAGAACTCAGCGCGATGCCTTTCGCTAAGCCGAGACTCCGTGGCGCAGAACCTGACCCGGAGTTGCGCCGGTGAAGCGGTCACCCTCCCAAGTGATCTGGCCGTTCACGATCACGTGACTGTAGCCCTCGGCGCGTTGCACGCGGCGCCATTCGTCGCCCGGCAAGTCGTGCGCAATCTCGACCGGCAGGACCTTCAACCGCTCGAGGTTGTAAATCACGATATCGGCCGGTGCGCCTTCGCGCAGGAAGCCGCGATCCTTGAATCCTGCGCAAAAGGCCGGAAGCCCCGACATCCGCCAGTGGATGTCTTCGAGGCTCAGCCATTGCTTCTCGCGTACAAAGCGGATGAGACCTTCGGTGGGATAGCGTCCAGCGGTGAGGAACTTCGTGTGCGCGCCACCGTCGGAAACGCCGAACGTTATGTAAGGATAGTCGAGCAGTTCCTTCATCAGGTCGGACGAGTTCACCGCCGGTGCGAAGAACTCGGTCTTGAGCTTCTCCGACACCGCTACGTCCAGCATGGTGTCGACGGCATCCTTGCCAGTCTCTTTCGCCGCGAGGCGCAGCGTCATGCCCTCGAACTTCTTGTTCTCGGGGGATTGGCATTCCGTGATGATTATCTCGTCGAAGTAGTTGGTGATCAGGCTCTCGCGCGGCATCTGCGCCTTGAGCGCAGCGCGGCGGCGAGGATCGCCGAGTTTGGCAGTGCGCTCGGCAACGGTGCCGGTGGTTGCCTCGCGCCAGGCGTCGGAGTCGTCGAACAGGTTCCAGTCCTCGAACGTGAACGTGAGACCGGCGTCGGTGGTGGTTCCCTGGCCATAGACCGGCAGACCCTTCTGACGGCATCGTTCGAGCCACTTCATCGTATTGCGATGCCGATGCGGGAAGCGATCGTTCGTCACCAGTGCTTCGTACATTATCGGACGCCCGCTGACTTCGGCGATCTTCTCGAAGTGCTCCGCATCCTTTCTCGGATCCCAACTCGCCAGCGTCAGTTCCTGAAAGCCTTCGCCACGTTCGCCGAGTACTCGCGCCATTTCGAGGCAGGTCTCGTCATGCATCACGTCGGTGTTCATCGGAGAGCCGTCGAAGTCGCGTTGCACCGCGCTCGGTCCGCCCGGAAGAAGCCGCTGCGCCGACCATCCGCACGCGCCCGCATCCATTGCCTCGTGCAGAATGCGGCGCATCGTGGCGTGCTCGTCGTCCGACGGCATGCGACCGGTCTTCGACTCCTCGATTCCCATGACGTAGCCGAGCACCGGATTCATCGGAACGTAAGGCAGCAAGTTAACGCCCTTCGGCAGACGGTCGAGCTTGTCCATGAATTGAGGATAGGTTTCCCAGTCGAACGGCATCGCGGCCTGCATCGCGCCGAGCGGAATCGCCTCGGTGCGGACCATCGTGAGCATCGCGCGCTCGGCTTCTTTGGGGCGCACCGGCGCGAAGCCGAATCCGCAGTTGCCGATCACGACCGAGGTAATGCCGTGATAGCCGGAGATCGTGAGGTAGGGATCCCAGAAGATCTGCGCGTCATAGTGGGTGTGCAGATCGATGAAGCCCGGGGCAACGATTTGTCCGTCGGCATCGACTACCTTCGCGCCCTGATGCGCAGAGATACGGCCAATTTTGGAGATCCTGCCGTTTTTGATTCCAATGTCGCTGCGAAAACGTGGCGCACGGGTACCATCGACCACCATGCCGTTTTTTACGACCAAGTCGAAATCCGCCATGACGAGCACCTCTCTTTGAAGGTTGACGCGGGCCGCTGTTCGCCAGTATCGATCCATCTCGCAGTAAAATACAAACCGATCGGTATGTCGGATTTCCCGCGGGCGATTCCGGTTATATTCGTGCGTGTGTTTTTTTCCGCTTTGCGCTAGTAGGAAGAGAGCACGGGAC
>JBARDN010000035.1:0-12970 GCA_049795175.1 Binataceae bacterium (SeqCode)
TTCGACCAGGATCGTGCTGGTCGCCGTGAAATGCGGCGTGACTACCAACACCACCAATCCTGTAACCAGTATCGCGGCCACAAACATGCTCGCGATGAGCTTGGCGTGCCTGCGGATTATTCGAAAGTAATCGCGCAAGTCCGGTCCAGCCGCTTCCGGCGCACCGAAGAAGTCGGGGTCGGCTCCGCTGCCCATGTACTGCGGTGCGGAGACGGGCTGGGGATATACGCGCTGAATTGGATATGGAGAAGATTCTTTCACAATGGCCTCTGCGGGCTCGTTACGTATCGATTGTCCGACAAGGATTGGCCGCGCTCTACATAAACGGCAGCGCAGGAAAAATCCCGGTGCTGAACTTCTGAAACACGGTGTAGGCGGCGTACGGCACTGCTCCCGCAACCGACTTTTTCACGATCACGACATCGCCTCCCTGGACCGGAACGTCGGGCGCCGTCCCCTTCTGGATCGCGGAGAGATTGACGGGGATCTCGACTTTGCCCGCGCCACTGGTTGAGCCAGCGCGCAGAATCACGGCGTCGGAGCTGAACATCTCTCCACCGGCCGCCGTCACCGCGCCCAGAACCGTCATGCCCGGCGTGATTTTGAACGCGCCGGTATTCTGAACCCATCCTTTGACCATCACCTCGCCTGCGGCGGGTACGATAATCACGTCGCCGGGACGGGCGGGGATGCCGAGCTCGTTTTCGTCGTGGGTATTGGTCAGATCAATTATGATCGGGTCGGCGTTGGTGAGCCCGGCCGGCATCGGCGTAGCCGCCGGCTGATAGCTCGCAGGAACGCTTTCACCCTCTACCGCGATATCTCCGCTGGCTTTCTCTGCCCCTTCGGCGCCGACGATCTTAGGAGTCGCGGGCGCGGATTTCGGTATGGTGCTGACTTGCGAGGCAGCCGCGAGCATCGCGCTGGTCTCGGCACCCTTTCCGGGGGTCGCCGGGATCAGCAGAATTCTTTGGGCCCCCTCGGCAGTGGTACCGCCGGCGCGGCTGATCATCGCCAGAATAGTGTCATTCGGGCTGGTCAGCGTGTACAGACCTGGCTTCTGAACCATTCCGACAATCGCGACCTGCCGACTCTCGTATTCCTTAGTGAAGACGTCCACTTGCGGATCGTACATGTATTTTTCGAGCCGCTGCTTGATCTGGTCGCGGACGCCCTGCTCGGTCAATCCCTTGACGTTGATCACACCCGCCAACGGCAGTGCAATTGTGTTATCGCCTGAGACTCGCACCGAGCGATCTTTCAGTTCGTCGATAGATGGCACCGAAATCTCGAGCACATCGCCCGGACCGACGGTGAAGTCTTTTTCGGATTTGTCGTTGGCGCGTTGCTGCCACAGAGCATCGAGCCGCGCCGTCTCGTCAGCCGCGGCCGGTGCCGCGGCGCCGGCTCCAGCAGTGACTCCGGGCGCCGGCTCCTGGGAAGAGCACGCCACGAACGCTGCCGCAACCGCGCAGACGAGCGCCGCATAGACGGTGTTGTGAATTATCTTCGATAACACGATAGGAACCTCGTGCGCACGCCTTGATGCGCATCGTGATTTGAAATTGGCGTGAAAATACGCGGCAGATGACGTGGGCGTATGGCCAGCACGGATTTTGAGTCGAACCGCTCTTGGTCAGGTATCAACGCGAAGGGCTCGCGTTGCCGCTACCACCGCCACCGCAATTGTTACCCTCGGTACAGATGACTCCGCCGGTGATTCCGCCCATTCCAACCAGCAGGCCCGCTCCCGCCGCGCTAGTCTCCCACCACGGGATTCCGCAAGTCAGCGTCGCCGCCGAAGCCACTCCGATATCGGTGGTGGCAATTGCGCTGGTGGCCGGCGACAGGAACCAGTTGATCGTCGCGCCTTCGATATCGACCTGGGTGACTGCGGAGCCACCCTGAAGGTCCTTGGTGTTCGGATCGATCGAAACCGTGTACTTGCCGGGTGTAACCAGCGGAATGCAATAGCGCCCGTAGAGATCCGATCGTCCATGACCGACGGCGTGGCCCTTCGAGTCAACGATGGTGATGAAGGTGTTATTGACAAATTTGCGATTCTGATCTGAGACCAGTCCCACGACGCTGAAGCACATCGCGGATCCAGCCATAGCCAGAATCGCAATAACCGATACCGAACAAGCAAATAACTTCTTCATTTTTCGCTCCACCTATTAGTATAGAGTCCCACAAGCTTCCCGAACACGCGTCCGCCATCCCTGTACGGCAATTCGTACGGCAAATCAGCGATAATCGTCAGACACACGCGTCCAACACCTGGCTGCGTCGCCAACGCCCCTCCCATCCTCCACCGCTATATTTTGCGTTTGCCCGCAGATGCCCAAGACGATTCAAGCGAGCTAACGTTTCAACAACTTCGCGTAACAATAAGGCTTAGCATGTGAATAGGTGACAGTCAAACGCTTGTGCGTCGATAATCTTTCCGTGGGAAACCATGGCGTCTAATTCATTTATAAAGCTTGATAAGCACTATTTGTGTACTAATATGCAGCGTAAACGACTCGTGGGAACATCAGGACCATCTTTCAACTCCGAATCAAAACCTGACGTCGCAAGGGAATGACGGCTAAATGCTAACGCGGAGTCATAGGAGTGGCAATCGAAAATCTTGCGCGATTAATGCGAAAGAGTGCATCAGAAAGGAACCCAGCAGGTAACAATGTACCCTCAATCGAAGGGTCTCGATCGTCCGCATCCACTTATCGACGCGATGTCAGCAGAGGCTATCGTAACGCGACGTGTGTCGGAGATCCGGGTCCCAAGTCCGGGAGCGGCGAATTCAATCCGCCAGAATGGAACGAGCGATTTTCGATTGGAACGCGACCTTTACTGTCCGAGCATAGCCGCGGCGCCAGTATCGCCCTCAAAGCGCTGATACTCCGCGACTTGCGATCGCGACACCAGCATCGAATCAGTCCGCGATGCGAAGGTTGGATAAAATGGTTGCTCTCCGTGCTTTGCAAAGTATCCCTGCGCCTTGAGCTTCTCTTCCGCGAGCTTAAGGTTATGGATCCGCAAGTAGCAATCGGGCATGTCGAAATGCTGAGGACATCCGAGCAGATGAAAGAGTTCATGCTCCGTGACGCCGCTGGGCGACATCACGAGTTGGTTGAGCGTGGCGCGACGCGCCACCACGTAGCCATGGGTCAGCGTCGCGTCATCGACTTCGCCCAGAATCTCCGGCACTCCAACGCTGGTCGAGATCAATCCATACGCGACATCGCCCACATTGCGGTTGACAAAGTAAAGCACGCGGTCGCAGGACTTTCCGAGCGGGACCTGGTCCACTTGCTCGAGGATTTCGGTATGAAAGAAGCCTTCGCGCGGAAAGTTCGCGTAGGAGACCGGCTGCAGGTAGAGGTTGTAGATCTTCGCTTGATCGTTCCAGCTCTCGAGCAGCGCGTCGGCGTCGGATCGAGTAATGCCGTTATCGAGCAGGACGCACAGCCGAACATTTTCGGGCGGACCATAGTCGATACTGTCGCGCAGGGCAGGATGGTCGATTCCCATGCTGGTGCACGACGCAAAGCTCGCCGCAAATCCAACCGCAATCAGCACGCCTGCCGCACGTTTGAACATTTTCCACGCGAAACGGAAGATCGGCCGATCAGAATCGCCGGCATTTCGAGCGGCTGCTAAATCGGCTCGCGATCGGCAACGAAATTGGGGATGGTCGTGCGTAATCATCATACCGCGCTGTAGCAAGGCCCAAGCCATTCGTCATGTGAAGGTTCTTGATATTTATACCTTTCTCCTTTGGTTATGACCACCGAAAATCTGGGATGGATCAGCAAACACGTAGAGACCTAGCGTCATCTGCTCATTTTCGCCGGCCGATGGTCCTATCGGCGGCAGCGAAAGAGTATCGATTTTTGTCGTTTGCCATAGGCGCGGTCGCGGGATCACTATGACGCCGTGAAGATCGCGACGCGTTTGACAGCAATCTTGCTAATTTGCATGTTCCCGGTGCTGGCCGCCTATATGTATTTCGGCGTGCGCCAAGCCACGTTAACCTACGTAAACGATCTCAAACTCGAAACTCGCGCAACCGCACGCGCGCTCAGCGCCGCACTCGGGCGGGATATCGAAATCGGGCAGTGGGAGGATGTGCGCCTTGCGCTGGAACGAACTCGGGAAGAGTCGGTTAACGCCGCGGTTTTCGGAATCGACGGCCACAAGATATTGTCGCTGCCTGGATATCCGATCGAGCCGCTGCCCGAACCCCGTCTGCTGACCTCCGCGCTGCATGGCGGCGGCGTGGAATTCATGCAGACCGTCGGAGATCGCGACTGGTTCTGCCGCGCGGTCGCGCTCAATAACCGCGCCGGCGCCCCGATAGGAATTCTGCTGGTCGCGCAGCGCTGGAATGACGTCGAGAGCGATCTGCGCGCCCGGGTCGAGCAAGCGGTGCTCGCGTCGCTGTTGCTCGCGGGATTGATCGCGATACTGATTCCGGTGGTGAGCCATCGCTATGTCGCCCGGCCGCTGGCAGAGCTTTCGGCGAAGGTGGCGCGCATTTCGAGCGATGACAATTTCGACAGCGACGATGTCGGCGATGAAGTTGCGTTTCTGGGCGCAGAGTTCCGTCGCCTGGCCGACGATCTCAAAACCGCGCGCCGACGCCTGCTCGACGAAACCGAGCGCAAGCTCGAACTCGAACGCCGGCTCAGACGCGCCGACCAGCTTGCCGCTATCGGCACGCTGGCCTCGGGCCTCGCGCACGAAATTGGAACTCCGCTGGGTGTGATTCGCGGCCGCGCCGAGCATCTTAATTCCAATGGACAGAATCCGCCGCGCACCGCCGAGGGCCTCGAGATCATCATCGCCCAGATCGACCGCATCACGCGGATCGTGCGGATGCTGCTGGACCTCGGCGCGCGGCGCGAACAATCATTTGCGCGGTGCGATCTGCGCACGATCATCCAGCGCACTCTGGCGCTTCTGGAGACCGAAACCGCGCGCCGAGGCGTGCACTGCATGGTCGAGCTCGGCGGACAGCCGATCGAGGTGCTGTGCGACGCCGACCAGCTCCAGCAGGTCTTCGTCAATCTTGCGATCAACGCGCTCGACGCGATGGGGCCCGGCGGCGGAACGCTCAGCATCACCGCCGCTTCCGCAACTCAAGCCAACCGCAGAGCAGTGCGCATCACATTTGCCGACACCGGACCCGGCGTTGCGCCCGAGGTCCTGACGCGGGTATTTGATCCGTTCTTCACCACCAAGGAACCGGGCAAAAGCACCGGCATGGGACTCGCGGTAAGCGAAGCGATCGTACGCGACCATCAGGGCGAAATCGGCCTCGAATCCTCACAGTTCGGCGCCCGAGCGGTTGTCGTACTGCCGCTCGCGGCTATCAGCAACATCAGGAGAACGGCCTGAACTGAAGCCTGATTAAGCGGCCGGACACTTACCGCTGATCGAGAAACCGATACAACTTCGGCACAGCGAGCGACAAGCAACGGGCGACCGAGCTTTCGCTCGGCCGCCGCTGATGAGTCAGGTTGAGAACCGTACCGTGGGAACCGCGGCCGCTGCCGTTACCGGTATGCGCCAATGCTTGGATTAGAGAGCCATGCATTTCCCGCGAAGTCCGTAGTCGGAACGCCGTAGGTACTGATTCCTGACGCGGATGCCGAGCTTCCGCTCTGTAGCTGGAAATTCCGTGTTGGGTCGGTCAGCATCGGATTTACTCCAAGCAGATTACCGTTAAAGGAACCGGACGCATAAACCGAGTCGCTGCCGGCGGTGCCATCATATGTCAGGTTGTTCGACCACACGCTACCGATGCCGGCAGCCTCCAGAATCGCAGTGTTGTCGCTGTTCAGGGCGGGATTGGCGACCGCGATGTTGTTCACCCAGATGGTTCCGGTGCTGTACTCGTCAGCCAAATCTCCACGCCAAGGCCCATTGATCGTGGTAAGTGCCTCATTCCAGTAGGAAGTATTATTGCGGACCGTAACTCCGGAAGAATAGCCAACTCGAATTCCGGACCCTCCGTTGTTGTAGGTGATGTTTTCTTCGATCAGGGTTTTTCCTGTGTAGGGAACATTGTTGGATTGCGTATGATTCGTGTCATCCATCGAGATTCCGTTGCCGTCGGTGCCGTCCGGCGAAGGATTCGAATTGTTAAAGGAGATATTGTAGCTGATGACGTTGTGAAACCCCGCCAGCGTGTCCGAATTCGTCGGCTCATAGATGGTGATCCCCGACGAGTTGCCGCTCCAAGTCTTTGCGCAGTCGTGCACCGTGTTGTGCGTGGCCGTGTAATAATCGCCTTGGCTGAAGCCGATACACGCGGCGCCTGCGTCTGACACCAGGTTGCCGTTGATCCGGACATGATTGCCACCGCTAACGACTATACCCCACAGACCGCCGGTAATTACAAGATTGTCAATCTCAATGTAGCTCTGGCCATTGGGGTTCACACCAATGGCGGAGGAACCCGACAATGCGATTGTGGCGCCACCGCCTGAGCCACTGGCGCTGGGGTTGAGCGAGCGCAAAGTAATCCACGCTGAGGCGGTTCCCGAGCGCCCAAAGGTGACGGATCCTTGATAGGTCCCGTCGCCCAGACACACCACATCGCCTGGAGCCGCGGCAGCGACTCCGTGCTGGGCGGTGGCAAATGGAGCGCTTTGCGTTCCGGGATTGCTGTCGGAGCCGCCTGCCGCCACGTACAAGGTGCATGCAGGGAGAGAAGACGAGGTCGGCGTCGCCGTGCTCGTTGGCGTACCAGTCGGCGTCGGGGTCGCGGTGGCGGTCCGAGTCGGCGTTGCGGTTGCAGTCCGAGTTCGGGTTGCAGTCCGAGTTGGCGTTGCCGTCGCCGTGCGAGTGGCAGTTCGTGTCGGAGTTGCGCTTCGAGTTGGAGTCGCAGTCACCGTCGGATTGACGGTTGGCGTCGCGGTCGCCGTTGCTGTTACCGTCGGAATCGCGGTCGGCGTCGCGATGGCAGTCCGAGTCGGCGTAGGGATCGGGGTTGGGTCTGGAAATCTCCGTGGATACCCTTTCTCTTCCCTGACTTTACCGAACAACGGAATCGCGACCACCGGGTTGACCGCATCGCTCACGATGGTGAGCGTTCCCTGATGGGTCCCTGTCTGGGCGGCATTAAACGCGACATCCAGCACGCATCGAGCGCCCGGCGCCAATGGCCCGATACAGGAATTGGCGGGTGCGAACTCGCTGCTCGAAGATTGGATCGCCGCGATCGTGATGGTCTTGTCATGCTTGCGCGTTTTACGATTTCTAAGTGAGATTCTTCCTGACTTGCGCTCGACCACGATTCCGAATTTAAAGGTCTCGTGCGCAGAGACTCCTGTGCGCGGCGAAACATCCAGAGCGACCGGCCCCACGCTGCCAGCGGGCGGCTCGATCTGGGACGCCTCAACGCTTGATGCTATTCCGAGAGCGATGGTTGTCGCGAGAATTCCCGCGATAAGTGCGACGAGATATGTGTCCGAATGAGTATGCATTAGCCCTGCCCATGAACGGCGCATCGACGCGCCGCCTGGCGGCGCGTCCCGACACTACAAAAAGTAGCATCTGTGCGCCGCCACCAATCGCAGAGCGAGTTCCGTGCCATATTGGATTCATTCTCAACCTACAATTTGTGTCATTATCGGGCCGGGGCAGAGACGAAAAGTGTCCGAATCCGTAGCAGCGGCGCAACGTCACTTTCGGACCCTCAACGGAATTGCTTTCTTCGATGCCTCATCGGATGTTCGATTCTCATACATCTGGAACCTCTCACGCCGGTACCACGTGGCCTCTCAGCGCGCGCTGCAACGGAGTTAAAATCCCAAGTTGCGAAATGCGCCGCGAAGGCTGCGCATTATCCTCACAACCGCGACTTTGTTAGGTTGAACTTGGTCAAAACGCGGCCTATCTCCGTCGCTCAATCCAGCGTGAATTCCGCAAAAGGGATCATCATGACCAAGAGGACAGCTTGAACGCGACGCAGACCGACTTCTCGATCCTGGTCGTCGACGACGACCCGGATATGGTGGACATGCTGGGCGACGTCCTGGGCGACAAGGGCTACCGCATCCTGCGCGCCGGTTCGGGCGACGCAGCTTTGCAGCTCGCCGCATCTGAGCATCCCGACCTGCTGATCTCGGACCTGAGGATGAGCGGAATGACCGGGCATCAGTTACAGGCGCGGCTCAAAACCGTCACTCCGGAACTGCCGGTCGTGATCATCACTGCATTCGGATCGATTCAGACCGCGATCGAATCGATGCGCCTGGGCGCGTTCGATTACATCACCAAGCCGTTCAGCAACGACGAGCTGACACTGGTGGTCGAGCGCGCGCTCGAAGATCGCCGCCTGCGCCGCGAGGTCATTCGCCTGCGCGATGAATTGGCCGAGCGCTACGGACTCGACACGATTGTGACCCGCAGCCCTCGCATGCGCGCGCAACTGGAGATCCTGCGCCAGATGGCCGACAGCCCCGCCAGCGTACTGATCACCGGCGAAAGCGGAGTGGGCAAGGATCTGTTCGCACGCGCACTGCACTACCACAGCGCGCGCCGCGCCGGCCCGTTCGTCGCGATCAACTGCGCGGCGATTCCCGACGCGCTGCTCGAAAGCGAGCTGTTCGGTTACGAACGCGGCGCATTCACCGACGCACGCCAATCGAAGACCGGACTGTTCCAGGCGGCCGCTGGCGGAACTATCTTCCTGGACGAGATCGGCGAGCTGCCGCAGGCGCTGCAAGCCAAGCTTTTGCGCGTGCTGGAAGATCATCGGGTGCGCCCGATCGGAGCCACGCACGAGACGCCGGTCGATGTGCGCGTGGTGGCGGCGACCAACGCCAAGCTCGAGGCGGCAATCGCCGCCGGGCGTTTTCGCGCCGACCTGTACTACAGGGTTGCGACGGTCACGATCGCGATTGCGCCGCTGCGCGAACGGCCCGAGGACATCGCGATGCTCGCGCGCCATTTCGCGGCGCGGGCGGCGGCCGAATCCGGACACACGCCGCCGGCGATAGCAGATGACGCTCTCGACTTGCTCATGCGCCATCCGTGGCCCGGCAATGTGCGCGAATTGCAGAACGCGATCCAGTACGCGCTGGTGCTATCCACCGGTGATCAGATTACCCGAGACGACCTGCCGCCGCGCATCGCCGGGAGCAACCCGGAACGGATCAACCTGGAAGTCGCAGTCGCGCAGCGGATGCCGCTGGAGCAGCTCGAGCGCGAGTATATCCGCGCCACGCTCGCCGCGGTTGACGGCAACAAGAGCGAGTGCGCCGCGATTTTAGACATCGATCGCAAGACCCTCTACCGCAAGCTGGACGATCTGGCAGCCGCTCCCGGCGCCGACCCCGGCGCCATCCGCGCACCGCGCCCGCCGCGACGTTAGCTGCGACCACCGCTCCGGTTGGATTATTTTCCTGCCACGGGTGCGTAGAAAGCGACCACGCCTTCGCCAATCGAGTGCGGCGTGCTGCCGTCGATCGGCACGCTCCACACCGATGGCGGCGGCGCCATCCGAAACGCCTTGGTCGGCTCGGCCAGAAGCCGCACGCCAGCGTAAATGATCGCTTTCGAATCAGGCGACCAGGTGTTGTGCGAGAGCACCAGCTGGTCGAAGAAGCGGTAGGAAACCGCCTCTTCCTGGGTGGAAACGAAATTGGCCAGCGCGCGCGTCTTTCCGCTCTTTAGATCTATCAGTTCCCAGGTGTAGAACGGTTTGTCTTCCGGCACGCCGATATAGGCAAGGTAGCGGGCGTCGGGCGAGAAAAAATATGCCGCGACCGTGTCTTTGGTCAGCGTGCGCGAAGTTGCGTCGGCGATATCCACCAGCTTGATCTCATGAAATGTCGGGTCGTGCGGAATCACCGTCGTCGCGTACGCGATATGCCGCGAGTCCGGCGACCATTCGAAACTGTTGTCACCAATCGGCAGACTCACGATCGAACGCGGATGCTGTGCGTCGGCGTCGGCTACGACCAGGTTCGCCTCCGCATGATTGTTCGCGATCCAGGCCAGATGCTTTCCGTCGGGTGACCAGGACGGCGTCCTGAACGGAGAGCGTCCGTGCGACAGCACCTTGTCCACCACCTGGTTGGTTTGCGAAAGCGTGATCAGCTCGACGCGTTCGCTCGATTCAGGATCGTCGCCCGATAGGTGCACCGCCAGAAGCCCCGGCGAGGGTCCCCACGCGAAATACAGCGGCATCCCGGTCATCACGATCCGGATGGGCGCGTGCTCCTTGATCTCCGCGACCATCAGCGAAAGTCCCGCCGGTTCGTTCAGCAGAAACGAAATATGCTGGCCGTCGGGGAGCCAATAGATGTAATCGATCTGCTCGTGTTTGCTCTCGAAGATCTGGGTCGTCTCGCGCTTTTTCAGATCATAGACCCAAAGTCCAAAGCTCGCTCCCGCCTTGCTGCGAGTGATCGACGAGTACGCGATATGCGCGGCGTCGGGTGAGAACGTCGGCCATCCGTACCGGCTCGCCGATTGCTCGGGCCCCTCCTGCCCCTGCACGGTTTGAAATGCAACCGGCCGAACCGGGCCCGAAACGTCGCGGCGCACGTGTTCGCCCTCGATCGGGCAGGTCAGACAATCCGGCTTGGCGCATCCGCTCGCGCAGTAGTAGATGTTGTTGTCGGTTCCGATAAAAGTGATCGCGCCCGCGGCCGCACTCGGAGCGTCCTTGGCGTGCGCGGGCACTCCCGCGATGAATAGAAACGCGATTGCCAGTATCGCCGCCGCGCAGCCCGCACCGAGATGTCTCCCGCATCGCGATCGCATTGCGGTAAGATTGCGCGGCATGGCCGATGAACGCAAGCGGGGGCTGCTCGAGCCTCGGACGGTTGACAGATCGAACAATCGAGGCCAAAGTTTATGCCATGCGACGAGCAGCAATGTTTCTGGGCGCGGCCTTGATATTATGTGCGCCGAGTTTTGCGCACGCGCAGTACTCAGACCTCGATAAGCAGAATCCCAATCAGTACACGGACGACGATTCGCAGCCGCTGAAGCTTTTGAGCTATGTCCTCGCGCCGATCGGCTTCGCGCTCGAATGGGGTGTGGCGCGCCCGCTTCATTATCTCGCAACCGATACCTTCCTTGCTCCGGTGCTGGGCGCCAACATCGACAACGATAAGCTCACCGTCGCGCCCATCGCCGAGCTGCCGCCGCCCGACCAGATCACCGATAGCGCTGGCACCGCGCATCACGATTTCGTGGTCGTTCCACTGCAACCGCTGCCTCCGGCCGCTGGCGCCGTGCCACAGGCGGCAACGCCCGCATCCGCTTCGCCGGGGCAGCCTGCTTTACATTAGGATGCGATAGATCAAGCCCCTCTTTGCTCGCCGATCTCGGCTTCCTTGAAATCATCCACCTGACAAGGTTAGAATTTCTTCTAATCGATAACGTCTAACAAAGTGGGCGGGCCTAATCCGGCTCGCCTCGACTCGGAGGCCATGAGGTTTGCAAATGGCTGCGGCATCTAAAGGCAAGGCTCCAACCGATCCGGCTGAGTTGGCGAAGTGGCGCGCCGATGAACAGGCGCGCGAACGCGCCAAACGCGACAAGGAAAAAGCGGAGATCGGCTCGCTCTGGAGCCGGCGCGATTTTCTGGGCCGACTCGGATGGGGCGGCTTCGGCGCAGTCACGACCATCGGCTTGCTCGCCGCGGTCCGCTCGGCATTTCCGCGCGTGCTGTTCCTGCCGCCGTCGAAATTTAAAGCCGGCTTCCCGAGCGACTACGTGGTCGGCGAAGTCAGCGAAAAATATAAGCAGGATTTCCGCACCTGGATCATCCGCACCAAGGCCGGGTTCTATGCAATCTTCGCCAAGTGCACGCATCTCGGATGCACCCCGCGATGGCTCAAGGCGGAGCAAAAGTTCAAGTGCCCGTGTCACGGCTCGGGCTATTATATCAGCGGCCTGAATTTCGAAGGGCCCGCGCCGCGCCCGATGGATCGCTTCAAGATCAGCGTTGGCGACGACGGCCAACTGGTAGTGGACAAGTCGGTCCTCTACGAGATGGCGCCGGGCGTCGATCCCAACGAGCAATATCCTCAGAGTATCCTCAAGGTAGTCTGAACCCAGCTCCCCAAAACGGCGCGGTAAAATCGCCGCGCCGTTTTTTTTGTTTCGGGTAGATCGATCAACTCATTTCAGTAGGACCGGCGTCCCGTCGGTCGCTTTTCGATCGCCGTCGCACGGCCAACTGCTAGGCGCGGAAATCGCGGCGATAGACTACGTAGTTCGCGCACACTTTGGCGCCGAGCTTTTCCGCCGTGCGGCGCGAGGGCCAGTTGTCGTCGACCACCAGCGTGTAGCTGAGATATTTCGCGCCCCGATCGATGAGCTTCAAGTAGGTTTGCGCCGCCATCGCGAGGTTCACCCCGCGCCCGCGCGCAGGCTCGCGCACTCCGATGCCGAGAAAATTCAGCTTCTCGGAATCCTTGAGCACCCTGCCCGGACGCACTATCGCGTGCGCGGTCTCCTCGGGCACCACCATCAGCGTGCCGACGACCTGCCCGCGCTGGTACGCGCAGATCGAGGTTTCCAGCCCGCCCGCCATCTCGACGAATATCATCATCTCGGTCATCGCGTCCTGGCTCGAAACGACGTAGCCCCAATGGTTGTAGAACGCTTCGTTGAACGCGGGACCAAATTCGGCGGCGCGCTTGTCCTGGGGAATTTCCGCCAGCGTCCTAAGCTCGAAGCCGCTGCGGAGCGCCGCCTCGAGCGCACTTTGATAGCGCGCGATCAATTCCGGCGTGACTTCGATCTTGTAATCGACCATCCCCTTCTCGCAGAAGAAGCCCGCGTCTTTGATCATCGAATGATAGTAGTCCGGATTCTGGCGCATCATGTTCGGCGGCAGCGCGTCGTACTCGTCAATCACAAACGGCATATCGAGCGGCAAATAAAATCCGCTTCGCGCCGCGGCCGCGCCCTGTCCGCGCAGCCATTCACACGC
>JBARDN010000036.1:0-50914 GCA_049795175.1 Binataceae bacterium (SeqCode)
CGCAGCGGCTGCGAGCAACGAGTGCGATCCGACCCAGTCACCAGCTATGAACAGACCCGAAAACCCTGGCACCTCGACGCTCGGCCGCCCTGCAAGACCTCCGAACCGGGCGAGAGGCTCCGCGCACATAACCGGCATCTTCCATAAGAATTGACGGGCGCGAACAAGCGAGCGCCAGCCGGGTTGGACCAAGTCGGCGAAGCCCTCGAGTTCCGCGAGCAGGAACGCTTTATCGAAATCCCGATCCGGCTCCAGGTATCGTACGACGTGCACCAGCGCGCCGCCCTCGGGCGCCAATCGAGCGGCTTGACTGTGAACAGACAGATAGAGTGGTTCATCGATGCCGAGAGCAAATTGATGCCTCGGCTCTGGCAATCGCGATAGTCCGAGGTCGAGGCATGCGGCATATACCGGAACGCATCGCTCGGCAGCGACCCGAATCGCCTCCGCGTAAGGGACCAGTTCCAAGGCGTCCTGCGGCGGCAAAGCAATCACCACGGCAGGAGCGGAAGCTGAGTTCCCATCGCTGGTCTCGACGCTCCACGTGGGCCCCGGTCTAATCGCCGTCACGCGCCGACCGATGCCGAAGAGACATCCGCCGGCCTCGGCACGGGCCGCCAACGCCGAGACCAATTGATTCCAGCCGTCGTCGACGTACAAGACACTCTTCGATGACGACCGATGAAGCTGCGCGAAGTGCATCGCGCCATCGGCAGCATCAGGATCGTGAATGTAACTCGACACGCGGGACAAAGCGAAGATCAGCTCTCGGACGTGCGACGACGGCGAGAACTCCTCCATGGCTTCGCGGGCACTCACGCCTCGGCCGACCTCGGGCGCCGACTTGCCGAGTCGGGCAAGAGCAGCGCGGACGTCCGGCTTCGCCGCCGCGGGATACAACGTTGTCTGTTCCAGCCCGGACGCGCTGAACGGGGCCAAATGCAGCGTTCGGTCCCGAACTAAATAGAAATATCCAGCCGTCAGGTTGGGCGCCTTGGCTTTTGGAACTATTCCCAGGTCCCCAAGCGCGGTGTCCAATGCCTCACCGCGATAAAAGGCATGCGCACCATAATTGAAATAATAGCCTTCCTTTACGTGCGTTCGTGCGCGTCCTCCGAGATCCGGCGCAGCCTCGTAGAGCGCAACACGGGCCCCGGCGCTCGATGCGAATGCGGCGGCACACAGCCCCGCAATACCTCCTCCGGCCACGACGACATCGAAGTCTCTCATGGTACTACTCCCTTCTCAATTCGGACATTTTGCATCCTAATTAACACGGATGATAATTATCCGCAATGAGAATCGCAGAAGGTGTCGAATGGGCCATTCATCTCTGCGCCGTGCTCGGCGTGGTATCGGAGGGGCACACTCTGTCGGCCGGACGGCTTGCCGAGTTCCACGACCTGCCGCCGGACTATCTGGCCAAGCACCTGCAGTCGCTGTCGCGAGCGGGAATTGTAACGGCCAGCCGTGGCGTGAGTGGCGGTTACCGCCTAGCCAAGCGGCCCAGGAGTATCACGTTGCTCGACATTACTTTGGCAATCGAAGGGCCGGAGCCGGCCTTTCGGTGTACCGAAATTCGTCAGCAAGGACCGTGCGCGGCAACAGCCGCCGTATGCAAGCAGCGCTGTGCGATAGCGCAGGCTTTCATGGTTGCGGAGACGCAATGGCGCAAAGCCCTCGCGGCGGTCACTGTTGCAGATATGATGAGGACAGCCGCCAGCGAGTCATTCGACAAGAGCCGTAGACGTATATTCCGGGATTGGCTGAACGATGCGGTGAAATAGGTCGCAGCGCGGCAGGGTACGCATACCGCTTTCGTCCCAAAGGTCTTTCACGAGCGATAGGTCCAAACGCCTTTACCGGGCGCCGGCTTAATTCCAACACTTCGATTGCGATGGACCGTTTGCGATTGATTTGCCCGGCAGCAATGGTATCGATTTGATTTGACGCGTTTGAGGTATTCACTGTTGCTGTGGCGTCATGCGTCCGAGCCAGGCCAGCGACGGCCGCGGCCCTGGGAACACGACCTCGAGCAATTGGCGGAGGCACTCCAAACCGGTAAACCCAGTCGTCAAGATGACGAACGCTACTCCAGCAACTCGCAACCCGATCGTGAAGCTCACGTAGCCATTGTTCGCGCCCCATTGGAAAAAGAAGCGGCTTTCCACCTCTAGTCCCCATCCGAGGCCCCAGGCCACTGCCGAGTCTGTTTGATGTATGCCTCGAGGCTCTGCGGCGTTGACAGCTCCACCAATAAAATCAAGCACTTAAAAGCAGGTCAGCGACACAAAAGGCGGCTGTTTTTTGCGTCGCGGTAAATCAGTCCAGAGTCTGCACTCGAATCGCGTTGCAAGGATTCGACCACGCTGTGATGCGGTGACAGGCGGCAGATCGGATCGGCCTCGGCGGCATCGCCTGCCAGCATAAAGGCCTGGCAGCGGCATCCTCCGAAGTCGATTTCTTTCCTGGCGCAGGTGCGGCACGGCTCCATCATCCATTCATCGCCGCGAAAAGCATTCATGGCCGGTGACTCGCGCCAGATTTGTTCTAAAGCGGCATTGCGCACCGAATCGAATTGCATGCTGGGAATCACAGAGGCCGCATGACAAGGCATCACTTCTCCGGTTGGATTGATGCACATGTAGCTGCGGCCCCATCCGCCCATGCAGGGTTTGGGCTCGCCCGAGAGGTAATCATTTTGTACGAATGCGATTTCGAGGGTGCCACGATATTTTGCGATTGCCGCGCGCGCGATTTCCGCTGCGCGATCATACTGCTCTTGGGTGGGCATCAACGCTTTGCGATTCTCGGCCGCCCACGCATAGAACTGGGTATTGGCGAGCTCGAGGCGCTGCGCCCCGAGGTCCAATGCGATCGAGATTAGCTCGGGCACCTCCGCAATATTCAGCCGATGGATAACGACGTTGAGGGTGAGCGGAATTCCCAGTTTGCCGATGAGCCGTGCGGCATCGAGCTTTTTTCGGTACGATCGCACGCCTGCGATCACCTCGGCACTTTCACGTGTCGCGCCCTGGACGCTCAGTTGAATATGTTCGAGGCCTGCCTCACGAAATCGGCGCAGCTTGTTTTCGTCGAGGAGCGTGCCGGCGGTTATCAGGTTGGTGTAGAGATCGTTGGCGCGCGCACTCTGAATCAGTTCGATGAGATCGCTACGAAGAAGAGGCTCGCCGCCTGAAAGATGCAGTTGCACGACACCCAGTTTCGCTGCTTGTGAAAAGACCCGTCGCCATTCGTCGGTCGAGAGCTCGCTACGCGAGCTCTGGAAATCGACAGGATTGGAACAATATACGCATCGCAACGGGCATCGATAGGTCAGCTCGGCAACGAGCGTATATGGGCGCGGTACGGGGATCATTGCAGCAGGCCGCGCGTACGAATCGATTCCAGAAAATCCATGACTTCATGCGTCAGCCCGTCGCGGTCAACATTCGCATAGTCCTTAGACAACTGTTCAACGATCTCACTTGTCGATCGCGCTCCGTCGCATAATCGTACGATCGCAGCGCCAGTTTCATTGAGAGCCAAAGCAGCTTCAGGGAACAGAATCAATTCCTGCTTCGCGATCGGATCGAACTTGAGCCGGGCGCGCGCGACAAGGCGCGGCCGCCATATGTCATCACCGTCCACTAGAGTTTCCGCGAGTCGTGCCAAAGAGGCGGCAAATATCCCGGTGAAACATACGCAAAGTGAACTGCGTCGAGTAGACCCCATAGTATGTGACATTTGAGAGTTAAAGCTTTGGCGGCAAGATCCTGCGACTCGCGGGTGACGCACCTTGCGACAACGTATTGCAGGCCGAATTCCGAGTCGCGCGGCGCCTGCACCAGACGTTCGCGAAAATACTCCAGGCCGCGGCTGTCGAGCCATGGGTAGAGTTTTTCCAGAACCGCGATGCGATCCGCCATCAGGATCGGAGCGAAAAGCTCTGTCAGCGACGACGCGACTGCCTCGACCAGCGGGCGCGACGCGCATAGATGCAGATAGGCATCGACCGCGAACCGCACCCCCGGCAACACGTAGCGCAGACTGGCTACATCGGCGGGATCGAGACCGGCGGCTTCGGAAAGCTTGTACCACTTACGGATTCCGCCCGCGGTATCGCCAATCCCATCGTGATCGGTGATTCGCGTGATCCACGCGCGACGGAATTCGGGGTCGTCAGCTTTGGCCAGGATCAGCGCGTCCTTTTTGGGAATGGTCCATTGATAATAGAAACGATTTTCGATCCACGCCTGCAGTTGCCGCCGGGTGAGTTTGCCCTGATGCATCAGCACGTGAAACGGATGCTTGTCGTGATAGGCTGCCGCCCCAATCGCACGCAGGCGAACAACAAATTCTTCCGGCGAATCGGGTGCGGCATTGCTGGAGCGATTACCTGGTTCCATTTCCTTCACGCCTGAAGTCACACGATAAAATCCATACCATCTTCGGCGACTTCCCAGCCTGCGGTTTCGGCCTCGCGGCGCTGCGGCGAGGTTTCATCGAGAATGGGATTGGTATTGTTAACATGAGTGTAGATCTTTCTAATCGAAAGATGGCTGAGTCTTGCGAGGCTGCCGCCCGGTCCTGAAATAGGAATATGCCCCATAGCGGATGCGGATCGCGTACCCACAGCGCGGAGCTCGAGTTCATTTTCCGACCAGAAGCTGCCGTCGAACAAAAGACAGTCGCATTCGGCAGCAACGCCGAGAAACCGATCGTCGATTTGTCTGATCGCCGGCACATAAAGTATCGACGAGCCGGCCCGGGTGTCGATGACTCTGTATGCGACAGCGGCTCCCTCGGAGCTTGTGGACGTTTTCACGTAAGTCGGAATTTTGCCATTGACGAAAATTGTCTCGAAGCTAAGACCGCACCCGATCGTTTCGGACCTGCGATCTTCGATTTCTATCCAGCGAAATTTTTCCATCTGGATCAACGCGCCAAACACGGTATTCGCCGCGAATATCCAATCAAAAACCTGCCGAGTGCAATACAGGCGAATCGTCTGCGTCTCTCGCAGCGAAAGGAGGCCGCTGACGTGATCAAGCTCCGCGTCGGAAAGCAGAACGGAATCGATCGCGGATCCCCTCACGAGGCGTTGGGGCAGCAGCTCTGGGAATGACAAAATCTGCGCGCGAAGATCGGGGCTGGCATTGAGCAGAGACCATCGCGAGGGGTCCGCACTAACCGCCACCGAGCATTGTGTCCGCGCTTTCGCGCGAAGCGTCCCGGTCCTCAGTCCAGCACAATTCGAGCAGTTGCAGTTCCACTGCGGGAAGCCCCCTCCGGCAGCGGAACCCAGGATATGGACGCGCACGACGGCTGCGTCTTAGGATTCCTGCCTGGTTTCCGGACTGTTGTCGCGGGCCAGCGGCCGATGCGGGATTCGATCCCTGGGGTCGTCGGCGAGCGCCGAACTGTAGCAGTTGATCTCCGCGTCCATCCGAATCTCAACGAACTCGGGTTTCTCCCAGCCATTCATATTCGAAACTCCTACGATCGCTTCGAAGAATTTTTACACCAAAAGATTCATCGAAGACAACTTGTCCCGGAATTATGGCGATTCTTGCGTAAGCGCGCCAGTCGAACCTGTATGTCAACTGTATGTCGATAAAAAGGATCAGAAAGGGATCGAGGGGACGCCAGCACTTGCGGGAGGTGTGTTAGAAAGTTCCGGGCCCGCTTTCAGCGGATGCTGCTTCAGGAAGGCTAGCATGTTTTCGTTCCAGGCTTTTGGCCAGCGCATATGATGGAGCAAGCCACGCAACGCCGCGAGCTTGCCGATGTCGCCGCCGTCGGCCATCTTGTCGGTGCCGCAGGTTCGATCGCATGCGGGCACCCGAGTTCCCGAGGAATTGACGATAATGTCGTCGATACTGCCGCCCATCATTCGAATGCGTTCCGCAAACATCCCGGCATTGGGACAAATGCCTCCGATGTCGCAGGTATTGCGCACATGCATCAGCGGTACATGAGGATTGAAGAGGCGCAGCTCGCCGTTTCCGGTCGCGGCGCCCGTCACCGGAATCTGCGGACATTCGTCGGAGAAGGCGGCGAACGGATTTGGCGCCGAATAGACTGCGGCCGCCGCGACCCATGGACGATTCATCGCATACAGCATTGCCATCGCGGCGCCGTTGGACCATCCCGACAAATAGATTCGCCGCGAATCAACTTTGCCCGTGGCATGCACCTCGGAAACGAAATGATCGATCGCCGCCGCATCGACGTTCTCCGGGTAAACCGTGCCGCCAACGTTGACATCGCCCGAGGGACTCAACTGTCTGTACCAGTTATCCCATCCGAATGCGTCCGCATCGGTACTAGGATAGAAATGTGAGGTATAGCGGCCCTGCGGCGCGAGCAGAATAAAACCCAATCGTTTTCCGCCGAGGTCCGTCTTGCCGACCAGGTCGGTCAACCCCGTGAACATGATCGAGTCAGCGGTCGCGACCGAGCCGTGCAGGAATATCATTAGCGGCAGCGGATTCTTCCTGCCGGCATCAGCAGGTTCGTAAAGGCAAGCGTATCGCACATCGCCACCGCCATCCGTCCATGGGCCGAGGACCTTGCCGCCGCGGCAGATCGGAGAATGGCGCGTCAGAAAACTCGCGAACGATCCGTGATCCACCTTTGCCGGCGGGTCTCCAAACGGACCACATGCTGCCGCGCTCGAGGCACTGGCGCCCATGATGATCGCAGCCAGAGCGATCAAGACGCTCGCAATCACTTTCATCGATTCATTTTAGCGAAGCCGGGTCGTTCGCCAAACACTTATTGGCAAAAAGACGATTGTCAGCGACTGAACGGGAGCGTGATGTCACGAATGGTTGATGTGAAATCGGCCCGGTCGCCGGGCGGCTCGCGATTAAACGAGCGCCCGGAAAAGCGATTTCGACTGGATTTTCTAAAGGCCGAAGAAAAGGTTTATGCCCTCTGGCGCTGGTTCCGGCTGGACATAATCCGGGTAGCTATAATAGTCCGGCTCAGGCGCGACGTAGTAGTTCGGCGCGGGCGCATAGTAATAAGCAGGCCCGGGCTCGCGATACTCACCGCGAGCGTGACCTCTATTGTCGCTTCGATGGGCTGCAGGATGCCTACCGCCGCCGCCGTGATCCTCAGCAAAGGCCGAGCTCGCCACAGCGCCGCAGAGCGCGACGCTGAAGCCGATCGCAATCGTGATCTTGCCAATCCTGGTTAAGGTGAACTTTTCCATCGTGACTCTCCATTTCCCGGAGCCGTTCCCGGCGAACTGCTGCGTTGCGGATGGTCGTGCCCGATCTGTCAACTATTTGCCCGCTTTGGCTGATGCGGTCCGCACGTTGCCTCGGAACATCGAATCGGCGGTCTTCTTTTGCGAGTCCGACATGGTGTCATAGAGAGCCTCAAAGGCCGGAACGAATTTGTCCATTCCTTTCTCATGCGCGCGAATAACCATTTGATAAGATTTGATGGCATCAACTGCGGTCATCGAGCTGGCATCTTTCCCCCTTGCCTTCTGCAGATCGACCATCGTCGTGGCGTTACTCCGCATTACCGTGACGAGGTTATCCCATTGAGTCTGCTGAGCCGCCGTGATGTGGAGCCGGTTGTGCAGTTCCTTGATATGGGCCTCGACCGCATGGTCGGGTCCCGCATTGAGCGACGCGGGTTGCGTCGTCGCGGGTGCTGCGGATGCCTGCGCCAGTATGATCGGTGCAGACGCTGAGGCACCAAAATCGCCGGCGTTTGCGAGCAGGGGGAAAGCGAGAACGAGCGAGCCGAGCATGGTCGCGACGGCAAGCGTGCGTGAGGGTGAGTGCGTGAACGAGATCATGGTTTGAGCTCCTAAATTCGGTTGGGATCGCTGGAGGCTTATTCTGTCCAAGACGGAACGTGTGCCGTCCCAGTAATCGTTGCTCCCACATGGAGAAGCAATCTTTAGACTCCGGCATATTTCACAAACCGTCCATAGACGTTCACATGAAGAGACAAGAAGCTCGCGTACTTCGTTCCCGTCGGCACCATTGCCCGCGGTAACGAAGGAGTTCCACCAGACGCACCTCCGCGACGCATCCGCATTGCACGATAGTTACGGCATGGTAAGCTCCGCGGGTCCGAAGCGCGTGACTATTCGGCAGAAATCGTGGGGACGGCGGCGGAGAGTCTTATGGCGGAAAAATTCAAGACCACGAAGCGCGCGATTACCCGTCGCCGGTTCGTCCAGGGCGTCGCCGCCGGTGTTGCCGCTGCCGGCTTGGGTTTGTGGCGATTACCCAGCCTCGCGAAAGCAGCAATCGCGCTCGCGCCTAGCCTCACCGGCAATACCTTCGACCTCACGATCGAGGAAGTGCCGGTCAACTTCACCGGACGTCCGTCGGTTGCGACCGCCATCAACGGCCTGGTGCCGGGGCCGACATTGCGCTGGCGCGAGGGCGACACGGTAACCATCTCGGTCACCAATCACCTCAAAGAGTTCACCTCGATTCATTGGCATGGAATCCGCACCCCGTCGGACATGGATGGAGTACCGGGCCTGAGCTTTCCCGGGATCGCGCCCGGACAGAGATTCGTCTATCAGTTCCCGATAAGGCAGCAAGGTACTTACTGGTACCACAGTCATAGCCGCTTCCAGGAGCAAACTGGTCATTATGGCTCGCTCATAGTAGATCCCTCCGGCGACGATATGATCAAGTTTGATCGAGAATACGTAATCGTGCTTTCAGACTGGACCGATCAGGATCCCGCTACCATCTTCAGCAACCTCAAACATCAGAGTGACTATTATAATTTCCACGCGCGAACGCTCGGCACCTTCTGGTCCGATATCAGGCGAGAAGGGCCGGCGGCCGCGGTTTCGGATCGACTGACCTGGGGCCGGATGAATATGAGCCCGACCGATATTCTCGATGTGAGTGGTAGCACTTACACATATTTGATCAACGGACATCCACCGGACGCGAACTGGACCGCACTCTACCGCCCGCATGAAAGAGTGCGGCTGCGATTCATCAATGCGTCGTCGATGTCCATCTTCGACGTGCGAATCCCGAACCTGCCGATGACGGTACTACAGACAGACGGCAATGACGTCGAGCCGGTCACGGTGGACGAGTTCAGAATCGCAGTTGCCGAAACCTACGATGTAATCGTTCAGCCCGAAAGCGAAGTCGCTTTTACGATATTTGCTCAATCTGAAGACCGCACTGGCTATGCGAGAGCTACGTTGGCCTCCCGCGATGGCATGGCCGCCACGGTTCCACCGATGGATCCGCGTCCGATGCTCACCATGGTCGATATGGGAATGGGCATGGCGGGCGCGAACATGGCGGAGGTCAACAACATGGGTGGGATGCCGCCGAAGGTGGCAGGTATGAAGAGTGCAGTGGCTGCCGAAATGATCGCTGCGGCGCAGTCCACGAAATCGGCGGCCGTCGGATCCTTGATCGAGCCGCCGGGGCAGCCGGGCCCTCACGCGATAATGTACGTGCCGCCGCCAATCGACGCGGCCGGAATTGCGGCGCCCGCGAAGCCGGTTAGCATTCGCGGAGGCCCGGAGGTCGACAACGTTGCGATGATGCCGGCGGAGCGGCTTTCCGAACCTGGCCTTGGACTGAATAACAATGGGCGGCGCGTGCTGACCTATGCCGACCTCCGCGCCCGGTACCGCGGAACTGATTCGCGGCCGCCGCGCCGCGAAATCGAACTGCATCTGACCGGCAATATGAAACGCTTCATCTGGGGATTTGACGGTGAAAAATTCTCCGAAGCGGAACCGATTCATCTCGCTCTCGGAGAGCGAGTTAGATTCATCTTGATAAACGATACGATGATGGCGCATCCGATCCATCTGCACGGATTGTGGAGCGAGCTCGAGAACGGCCACGGTGATTTCCGACCTTATAAGCATACGATAAATGTCAAGCCAGGGGAAAAGCTTAGTTATCTGGTCACCGCCGATACGCCAGGCAAGTGGGCCTACCATTGCCACCTGCTTTACCACATGGAGGCAGGGATGTTCCGCACCGTGATCGTATCATGACAGGGGCGCGATTCTCGGGCCGGTGTATTGTAATAATATTCGTCTGGCTAATAAGCGCCGCCAGCTTATTGTTGATTGCTTCGGAAAACGCCTGCGCTCAACCAGATCAGTTAAATAGTCAGTCACCCGCGGTTTCGATGCCTGCGCCGGTGATGGACAATTCAATCCTTTGGCACTTGTGGTTTGATCAGCTCGAGGGCCGCATCAACGGTCCCGACAACGAATTCCGCTGGGATGGAGAAGGGTGGGTCGGGACCGACATGAACAAACTCTGGCTCAAGTCGGAGGGATTCGTCGAAAACGGGAGAGCGTCCGACGGCGACACGGAAGCGCTATACGACCATCCGATCCCGTTTCTCAAGTACTTCGATGCGCAGGCGGGCGTGAGGTATGATCTGGATTCGGGACCAGGACGAACCTGGGGGGCGATCGGAATTGAGGGACTGGCTCCGTACTTTTTTGAATTCGCGCCGACCTTCTACTTCAGCGATCGAGAACGGTTCGCCGGCCGGGTTGAAGGGTCCTACGATATACTCATTACTAATCGTTTGATCGCGCAGCCGCAATTCGAACTCAACTTTTACAGCGCACGCGATCCGAGCCGTGGAATCGGCCCCGGCTTGTCGAGCATTGATACCGGTTTGCGTATCCGTTACGAGATCAGCCGGAAAGTAGCGCCGTATATCGGACTCGCCTACAGCGGAACGTTCGGGGAGACTGCGACTCTCACCCGCGAGGAAGGAGGTATCGTAAATGATCCGCGATTCATTTTCGGTGTCCGCGTCTGGTATTGAGAGACGACGGAGAATCTTAGGGGAGATATCAGCATGAGCTCTGATGAAGGTTCTCACGGTCACGGTCGCGGCCATTCTCATGTCCCGAATCGGGATGGCGCCCGGCAAGCCAAAGCATTCGATCCTGCGCGCGCAGCGATCCTCGATGATCCGCAGCGCTTTGACTATCTGTCCGTAGCGCAAGTTCTGGCGATGCTCGACGCTCCTCGTGGCGGCGTGATGATCGACTTCGGAACGGGTACCGGAACGTTCGCGATCGAAATTGCGAAACGGCGCAGTGATCTGCATATTGTTGCGCTCGACGAACAGTCCGGGATGCTCGAGTTGCTTCGCGCAAAGCCGGAGGCGATGCGGCTAGAGAATCTTGAGACGATACTCACTGATGAGATTGATCGATTCGCCGGCGCGGCTGATCGGATACTGGCGCTCAACGTGTTGCACGAGCTCGGCGACGACGCGTTAAGGCAAATCAAAAATCTGCTCAAGCCCTCGGGCGCAGTGCTGTTTATAGATTGGGATTCATCAATCGACCGCCCGGTCGGACCACCAAAGGATCATACGTATAGTGCGGGAGAGGCGCGCACGCGCCTCGAGGGATTTGGGTTTCGAGTCGCGCCGGAAGCATCGGCGAAATACCATTTTGCACTCCGGGCTCAGATAGTCAAACCTAACGACTCCGCGCGCGCGAATAGAAGATGATCATCGGCGCAAGTCCGGTGCGTGCGTCGACTACCACCGCGGAACTGCAGCGCAATCGTCGGTCGATCATTCTGGGACGGACGATGGGCGCAAGCTCACGTCTGTTGGCGGCTCGACCGGATAATTGGTACGACATCGGATTATTGTTGCTCGCGGCGTTGGCGCTGATCTTCATCTGGGGTGTAACGGAAATAGAATACACGCCTGGCTACGGGTTCCAGATCGTTCCGCGCCAAGCCTATTCGGGCGACGGGCCGCACTATCTGATCATCATCAATAGCTTGTTGTTCGCGCATAGCTTAGAGGTGGCAGGCGCATATGATCGCGCCTTGTACGGCGGTCTGGCCGCGGGAGCGGGCCGCCGTTTGCCGGATCATCACACGATTCTGGTCAATCGGCGCACGGGAGATCACGCTCTGTGGATGTATTCGATCGCCGGCGTTGTGATTCGCAATCCAAAGCGAGAGTTTCGGCCCGGGCCTGACGTCTACGAGGTGCCGGCGCATCCTATTGCGTTCCCCGCGCTCTTGGCAGCAGTGCTCGCGCCGTTTCATCCGTCGCTACGCGAGGTCGAACCGGAAGTCGGAATTGTGCTGCTGCTGATTGGATGGGCGGGCACGCTCGCGACATATCTAATCGCGCGCCGCGGCGGTTTGAGTCGCGGATATGCTCTGCTCGCGGCGGGAACTCTGCTGCTGGCGAGTCCGTGGCTGTCATACTGCCGCGACTACTTCTCGGAAACCACGATTGGTGTATGCCTGGTGCTCGCAATCTGGTCGTGGAGCGACGACCGGCCGGTGATCGCCGCGCTTTTCGCAGCGGGCGCGGCGATCATCAAGCCTTCGTTCGCGGTGGTTGGCGCGGGATTCTTGATCGAATCGATTCGCGAGCGCCGTTTGCGTGATGCGCTAAAGATGGCGGCCGTGCTCAGCGTGTGTGCGCTAGCGTTGGGTGCGTTCAACTATTGGCTGGCAGGAACTCCGCTGATCGCCGGTTCGGAAGCCTGGCCTCTCGCGACCAATCTGGAGCCGCTTCACGACACGCTGCTGGATTCCACGCATGGTGTGCTGGTTTTCGCACCGTGGACTATCTTCGCGGTGTTCGCGATCGCTCATGCGTTCGATCGTTTCGACGCCGACTCCGTGATGCTGCGCCGGATGGCGTGGCCAATGATGCTGTATCTGTTCCTGCTCGCGATCACCGGCTTCGGACCGGGCGCTTGTTACGGGCCGCGTTACTGGGTTCCGTTTTTGCCCTGGCTCGCGGTCGCAACGATACAAGCGCTGCGCGCCGCCGGAAGCAGGGGGCGCGTCGCATGTGCGCTGCTGATTCTGCTAGGGATGGCGATCGCGATTCCGGCCGTGGTGCAATTGCCGAAAATGTATTCGATGCCGCCGTCCGCCGGATGGCACTGGGCGGACGATTCCGCGTCGCCGACGGCGTCATCGGATCACCCGGCGAGGCGCTACTGAAGCGTCATATCGACGCGGGTGGTCTTGCCCTGATCCTTAATCCCGTCGGCGTTCAGCTTGGGCGCGACCAGGAACAGGCGCGCCGGATCGATCTTCGGGCTCAAGTAGGCCCGCACCGCGTTGGCGCGCGCATCCGCCAGCGCGCGCAAAGCGCTATCAGTGGTAGCAGCGATCATCTGCTTTTTCATCTCGTCGGGTGGCAACGACTTGGTGAGACCGAGGAAATTCGTGGGCTTCTTGAACTTGGCCGCTTTGTACGCGCGCGTCAGGTACTTGTCGTACTCGGTCGGCGCAATCTTGACGCTGTCCAGGTCACCGCTCGCGCCGCCGGTGTCTTTCAGTTTCTGCGCCTTCATCGCTTGATCGATCAGCCCCTCGCGATCGACCGCGGGATCGACCCGTCCCTCAATATTCACCTTAAGGCCAGTCCGCTCCTGGAGCGCCTGGATGAGAGTATCGAGCCGCGATTTGCTGTCCGCGCTCAAGGCAGCCGAACCCGGCGCGAACTCGACGTAGGACAAATCCTGCTTGCCGCCGCCGAACGCAGAGCTCAGCAGGCTGAAGGGCGACGTCGCGGCTTTGACGATCAGATTCATAAACGCGTGCAAGATCACGCTGCCGATACTGAATTGCGGATCCTTGAGCGAGCCCGAGACCGGCACGTCCACGTCAATTTCGCCTTTAGAATTTTTCAGTAGAGAAACCGCGAGCCTGATCGGCAGATTGGTCGCTGTCGAGTTCGCGATCCGCTCGCCGAAGGTTAGCTGATTGATGAAGATGTGATTGTCCGCCGTCAGATTGCCCTGATCGAGCGTGTAGTGAACGTTGACGGTAAGAGTGCCCTTGGTGATCGGATAGCCGGTGTAGCGGGTCGAATAGGCAGTCAGCCCGGTCAGCTCGATTCCGTCCGCCTTCGCTTTGATATCAATATACGCAGTCGGCGTCAGCGGGTTAATCGAGCCCGTGATCTCGATCGGCGCGCTGCCGTTAACCTGTCCGTGCAATTCAACCTCGGCGGGGTTCGTCGAGCGGGTTCCGAACGTTCCCACCTTCCCCGTGATATCGTTCAGATTGGCGGTGTAGTTCGGCTGAATGAAAAAATCGCTGTAATCGATCTTGCCGCCCTGCAGCGTAATCCGTCCAAGCGCGATATCTGCCGGAATTGGCTGCCCAGTCGGCGAGGACGGCGCGGCCCCGGGCGCAGGGCTTTGCTCTTGCGGCTGCGCTTCGGTCAGCGACTTGGGCGCCGCGTTGGGATTCGCCGTGATGTCTTTCAGATTCAGCTTGCCGGTCTGATTGAGAATGATTCGTGAATAAAAATCCGAGAGTGCGACGGCCCCGATATGCACCTTGGGCGGACCGGCGCCGATGTCGGCGTCGATTCGGCTGACGCTCAGCGCGCGCCACCTAAGGAAAGGCTCGCTGGTCAGCTTGTCGAGTGTCGCCAGGTCGCCGACCGTGACGTCGCCGCGATAAGTGATCCGAAAATCCTTGCGCTCCTGCGCCAGGCCTACCACGCCATTCATGGTCAAGAGTGCGCTCTTGATCGTCGCATTCAAATGGCTGCTGACGTATGGATCCGCCGGCGAGAGGTCCAGGCGTTGCGTGACGACGCGGAGATTGGCTTTGAGCGGCGCGATCGCCGCGGTACCGGTCACCTTGATCGCGCCGCGCCGGTTGAGCGAGCCGTCGATATCAACGCCAAAAGGTTTCGCGAAATCGCTGGTCACGTCCTTCAGATGGATGTTGAGCGGCGAAAGCGAGATTTTGACCGCACGCGGAGCGGCCGCGTCTTCGATCTGCGCGTCGGTCTTTTCGATCGCGATCGAAGCGATGCGAAATTGCCACGGCTTGGCGGACGGCGCCTCGACTTGTGCTGGTTGGCGGCGCTGACGCTCGCGTTCCACACGCTCGTGCTCGCGACGTTCCCGCTCCAGGCGTTCCCGCTGGCGTCTGTCGGCAGCAGTCTCGCGGCGGGGACGCGGAGGCGGCGCGGATTTCGCCAACAGTTCGAGCAGACTTAGCTTTCCGTCGCGTTCGCGGGTCACAGATACGCGGATTCCGTCGGTGCGGATTTCATTGATCGTAGCCTGACGCGAGGCTAAATCGACTTGCCCGATCGCCACGCTGAGCTTGTTCCACTGCAGCGGTTTCTCGCGGCCGTTCGGCGAGCTGAGAGCAAAGTTCTCGAGCGAAACGCTGGCAGGCTCGGCATGGACATTGAAACTCGACGGCGCAAAGTCGGTTTTGACGCTGGCTGTGGCGCTGAGCTTGCCGCCAGTCACCTTCGCCGCGAGTATCGACTGCGCGAATCCTTGCAGCGCCGGCAGATCGATTTGATCGATCGTCACGATACTGGTCGCCTGCTTGTGCGCGTAATCAACTCCGCCCTTGATGTCGATCGATCCGCCTCCGCCGAGGCTGGCGGTCAGGCCATATGATGAACGAGTTCCGTTGGACAGGCTGAAATAGCCGAGCTGCGCATGAATCGGTGTGAGCGATAATATCGCCGGAGTAGCTCCAGTGTTGTCAGTTACCTTGAGCGAGCTTTGCGCCATCTCGAACGAATCGAGCGAGACGTCGGGCGGTGCGGACGTCGCGGTGGATGCCGCCTCGACTGCGGTGGCCGCCACCGGCTGCGGTAGCGCCGGACTGCCCTCAGTCGGGGAATTCGTACCGCTTAGCGAGGTCAGGTTGATGGTGCCGTCGTGATTGCGCACGACGTTGGCGGCGAGTCCGTCCACGCGGATTTTCCCGAGATGGATTCTTCCTTGTAGCGGCTCGACGTCATCCAGCGAGGCCATCGCATGTTGCAGCGTGGCGACTGGCGCATCATTGGAATCGCGCACGTCGAGCTGGTCGATCGCAAGCTTGCCGGCAATCGCGATTACAGGCCCGGTGTCCTTGGAGACAAAATGCAGTTGCAGCGCGCACGAAAAGGTCCCTTGCGAAATCTTCACCGGCAGCTTGCGTGGTACGTAGCCGACGTAGCGCGCGATGTCGAGGCGATGGAGATCGAGCTCGACGATCGAGTCGCGCGTTGCGCCGAAGGGCTTGCTTTGTCCGCCGATCCGCACCGGACTTCCATCCACGTTCATTTGCAGCAGCGGCTGCACGAATATATCGACGTCGCGTGGCAGGTTGGCGATAAACGGAATTCCGGCCTGGATGTGATCGATCGTATGCTGCTGCCCGACCACCTGATCATCCAGATGCAGGTCGCCGTTGGTCAGCTTGATGTTCGAGACCGAAAACCTCTGCGGCTTTGACGGAGTCTGCACCGGCTTTGGCGGCGTATTCGATTCGAGCAAATCGGAAAAGTTGAAGCGCTGCGGCGCGGTCCGCACGATGTGGATCGAAGGATGGTCGAGCGACAGTTGTCCGATAACCGGCGCAAGCCGGAAGATCGAGCTCCACGAGACCTTTACGTTCAGATGTCCGAGA
The DNA here is from genome assembly GCA_049795175.1 of Binataceae bacterium (SeqCode). Lineage (GTDB taxonomy): Bacteria > Desulfobacterota > Binatia > Binatales > Binataceae > JBARDN01. The sequence continues at coordinate 16,437 of JBARDN010000036.1, forward strand.
TCGAAGAACGGCTTCTGCGGGTCGATATCGCCGATGTGCAGCCGATCGACATTCAGTCTCAGAGTGTAGGGATTAAAACTTATCGCGCCGACCGTGACCGGCCGCTTGATTTGCGTGGCGACCGGTCCGGTGAGGATGTGGCGCAGGAGCGGGGGCACGGCGAAGAAACCCGCCACCCCATAGAGAAAAACTACGATGATGATCGCGATACCGATGCGGCGGGCGCGGCGAGTCCGCCCAAACGCCATTGCGCGGGCGAGCCATGCTCGGGCGTGCTCTGGAGCGGCCCTAAGGACTTCGCGCATCCACGGTACCCCCAATCCGGCATCGGGAATCTATGACGATGCCGGACGCCATCGTAGGCAAATACCGGTTTCATAGCCATCACGGTCTGCTATGGTCCGATACGCCGCCACTTTCAAAGATCGGCGCGAGCGTGCTTTAGATGTTAGATCAGGACAATGCGCCGCCGATCGGACCATGCCGATACGGCCGGCGAAGGGATGACGGCAGTTCCTATGCTTGCGAAGAGTCTTCTAATCGCCAACCGCGGCGAAATAGCAATCCGTATTATCCGTGCGGCCGCTGAACTTGGTATCCGCACCGTTGCGATCTTTTCAGACGACGACGCCGCCTCGCTGCACATCCGCAGAGCCGATGATGCCCGCGCGCTGCGCGGAACTGGTGTTGCGGCCTACCTCGACGCCGAAAAGATCATCGCGGCGGCGAAGGACGCGGGCTGCGACGCCATCCATCCCGGCTATGGCTTTCTGAGCGAGAACGCGGAGTTTGCTCGACGATGCGCTGCTGCCGGAATCTGTTTCGTCGGACCGCGGCCGGAAATATTGGAACTGTTCGGCGACAAGCTGCAGGCGCGCGCACTGGCCCGGCGCTGCGGAGTGCCGGTCCTGCGCGGCACAACTGCAGCCAGCACTCTTGATGAGGCGCGCGATTTCTTTGTGTCGCTCGGCGACGGCGCCGCGATCATGATCAAGGCGGTTGCAGGCGGCGGAGGACGCGGGTTGCGCGCGGTACATCGCTTGGCCGATATCGAGCAGGCTTTCACGCGATGCCAATCAGAAGCACGTAGCGCATTCGGGATCGGCGACGTGTATGTCGAGCAACTGATGCCGCGTGCGCGCCATCTCGAAGTGCAGATCGTCGGCGACGGCTCGGGCGACGTGGTCCACCTTTATGAGCGCGAATGCACCATTCAGCGGCGCAACCAGAAGGTCCTCGAGATCGCGCCAAGTCCAAGTATCAGGGCCGAGACTCGCGATCGTCTGACCGGCGCCGCCGTGCGGATCGCGCGCGAGGTTCGTTACGACAGCCTTGGCACCTTCGAGTTTTTGCTCGACGCGGGAAGAGCTGCCGCGGGCATTGGCGAAGACGCGGCGTTCGCGTTTATCGAGGCGAATCCGCGCTTGCAAGTCGAGCACACCGTGACCGAGGAAATCACTGGGGTGGACTTGGTTAAGGTTCAGTTGCAGCTCGCAGGCGGGTTGCGGCTGGGCGAGCTAGGCCTGACTCAGGCGAGGGTCGCGCCGCCGCGGGGATTTGCGATCCAGGCGCGCATCAACGCCGAAACCATGACTGCGGACGGCGGCGCGAAACCGGCCGGCGGAACGCTCGGCGCATTTGAGGTTCCTTCCGGTCCGGGACTGCGCGTCGATACTTTCGCGTACGCCGGCTACACCACCAATCCGCGCTTCGATTCGCTGATCGCAAAATTGATCGCGCATTCGCCGAGGGGTGATTTTTCGGACGCCGTCAATCGAACCTATCGCGCGCTGTGCGAGTTCAGGATCGAAGGTGTTGCGACCAATATCGGATTTCTACAGAACCTTTTGCGCCATCCGGAGTTCGCCGCGAATCGGACTCATACCCGCTTCATCGAAGAGCACGCCGCGGAGCTAACAGAAGCGCAGCCTTCAGCACATCGCAGATTGTTCTTCGACCGCGTCTCGTCGCCGGCGCTGGGCAGAGCAGGGGCCGGCGCAAAGATCGATACCAGCGACCCGCTGGCAGTACTTCATCACGGGAAATCTGAGGGTGCCCCGTCTTCCGTTGATGTAGCGACGGCCCCCGCGCCAAGGCCGCTCGCGCAGGAGGTCGCCGGACCCGAAGGCACCGTCGCGGTCACCGCGCCGATGCAGGGCACGATCGTTTCTATCGATACCCACGAGGGCGACACGGTGCGCCGCGGGCAGCAACTTCTCGTGATGGAGGCGATGAAGATGGAGCACGTCATCGCCGCGCAGGTTAGCGGCGTCGTCCGCCAAATCGCGATCGCGAAGGGCGACGCGGTATTCGAGGGACATCCGCTGATCTTTATCGAAGAATCCCAGGTTGAAGATTCCGCGGCCGCGGCCGCAGAGCAGATCGATCTCGATCGAATCCGTCCCGATCTGAGCGAAGTACAAGAGCGTCACGCGGTCGGACTCGATCCGGCGCGCCCAGACGCGGTCGCGCGCCGGCGCAAGACGCATCAGCGCACCGCGCGCGAGAACGTCGATGACCTGTGCGATCCAGGCACCTATATCGAATACGGCTCGATCGTGATCGCCGCGCAACGCCGCCGCCGCGCACTCGACGATCTGATCAAGCGCACCCCGGCCGACGGAATGATCGCAGGGATCGGCCGCGTCAACGGCGACCTGTTCGAGGACGCGCGCGCGCAGTGCGTCCTGATGTCGTACGACTACACGGTGCTCGCCGGTACTCAAGGGCAGCAGAACCATCGCAAGAAAGACAGGATGTTCGAAATCGCGGAGCGGATGCGCCTGCCTGTGGTGTTTTTCACCGAAGGCGGGGGCGGCCGTCCAGGCGATACCGACGGCGTCGGCGTCGCCGGCCTCGATTGCATGGCCTTTCAATATTGGGGGCAGCTAAGCGGCCTGGTGCCGCTCGTCGGCATCAACTCCGGACGATGCTTTGCCGGAAATGCTGCGCTGCTCGGATGCTGTGACGTCGTGATCGCGACCGAGAACTCGAATATCGGGATGGGCGGTCCCGCGATGATCGAAGGCGGAGGCCTCGGTATTTTCCGGCCCGAGGAAGTCGGTCCAATGAACGTGCAGGTGGCAAATGGCGTCGTCGATATTCCCGTTCCGGACGAAGCGACCGCGGTCAAAACTGCCAAGCGCTACCTTTCGTATTTTCAGGGTCCGACCCGCAAATGGGAGTGCTCCGATCAGCGTATCCTGCGCGCGATAATCCCGGAAAACCGGCTGCGCATCTATGACGTGCGCAAAGTCATCGAGACGCTTGCCGACACCGGCTCGGTGCTCGAGTTGCGGCGCAACTTCGGACTCGGGATGGTGACCGCGCTGGTCAGAATCGAAGGGCGCCCGCTTGGTATAGTCGCGAACAACCCGACGCATCTGGCCGGCGCGATCGATTCGAACGGCGCGGACAAAGCTGCCCGCTTCATGCAGCTTTGCGACGCATTCGATATTCCGCTCCTGTTCCTGTGCGATACGCCCGGAATCATGGTCGGACCCGAAGTCGAAAAGACCGCGCTGGTTCGCCACGCGGCGCGGATGTTCGTGACCGGCGCGAGTATCACCGTCCCGTTCTTCACGATCATTTTGCGCAAGGGATACGGACTCGGCGCGCAGGCGATGGCGGGCGGAAGCTTCAAAGCTCCTATTTTCACGGTCTCATGGCCGACCGGAGAGTTTGGCGGGATGGGCCTGGAGGGCGCGGTCAAGCTCGGCTACCGCAATGAACTCACGGCCGAGCAGGATCCCGCCAAGCGCAAGCAACTGTTCGATGAAATGGTTGCGCGGATGTACGCGCACGGGAAGGCGGTCAATACCGCTTCACATTTCGAGATCGATGACGTAATTGATCCGCTCGAATCGCGACACTGGATTATGGTCGGCCTGAAATCCGCGCCGCCACCGGCGACTCGAACTGGAAAGAAGCGCCCATGCATCGACACCTGGTAATTATTCGCACGCTGATTGCAGTGGCCGCCGCCGCGATGATCGCAGGATGCGCGAGCACCTCCGGCAGCTCCGGGGAAGCGATGGACACGACACCCAAGGGAGTGACCTCGAATGTCGCAGTTGAGCAGATACTCGAGAACTCCTGTTACGGCTGCCACTCGAACGGTGGAAGCGCGCCATGGTATGCGTCGGTGGCGCCGTCGTATCTGATGTCGAACTCAGCACGCGCAAAGATGAATTTTTCGGACTGGAACAATTTTGATCAATCGACCAAGGCGCAGGCGCGCAGCCTGGCCGCCAGTGTCGTCGCTGGCGGCGAAATGCCGCCGTGGGATTTCACGCTGCTTCATCCTTCCGCCCGGCTTACGGATTCCGACAAGGCGACTATCGCACAATGGGCCGCGGCGGCGCCGGCGCTTCCCGCGCATTGAGCCGCGCTCAGTCGTAGATCCAGGATGCCGCCGCGATTCCCGCGATAAGGTAAGCGATCCCAAGTCCGAAGGTCACGATCGTCGGCCACAGAATCGCGCGGGCGGACAGGCCGCGGATCATCAGATCGTTGAATGATTGCATCGTCCACGTGGTCGGCAGCCACAGAGCCAGCGTGCGCATCCATCCCGGCTCGAAGTCGATCGGCCACCAGCATCCGCCGATCGCGGACATTGCCATGCTGACCACTGCGCCAAACGGCATGACCGAGTCGTGCGTGCGCGCGACACACGCGATGATCAGGCCGAACGCGGCGCCGGCGAATGCGATCGCGGCGGCAGGGACCAGCAGCATCAACGGATCGGCTCCGAGCGAGATTCCGAAGATCCACCATCCGATCGCGAACAGCAAAACCATTTGCACCAGGCCGATCAGGAACCGCGACAGGAGCTTGCCGACCAGCGTTCCCGCCAGCGGCGCGCCGCTGACGCGCAGCCGCGCAAGCGTGCCCCAGTCGCGCTCATCGATCAGCCCGAGCGATATTCCCATCAACATGCCGATCAGCAGAAACGTGACTCCGAAACCGGGGACATATTGATCGAATGCGTTTACCTGCGGTGGTCCGTTGCCGGCCGACAGTTCGGTCCATCCCAGCGCGCCCGGAAGCGTCGGCGGCGCGGCGGCCGAGAGCGATTTGATCTCGGCGCTGAAATCCGGAGTTGCGAGCGGCGGTATCGCCACGTTTGCGATAGACAGCCTGGGAAGCACGGGAGTAGGTAACGTGGGCGACGGAATCGAAATCTCCAGAGGCTTCGATAGTTCGACCAACTGCGCCTGCGATGGCGGTGTCGGAAAGGCGGGCGGCGGCGGAATCTCGCCGCTATGTGATCCGGCCGCAGTTTTAAGATCGGCGAGCCATCGGTTGAAGTCGCGCTCGCTCGCCTGCAACGCGAGCAAATATTCGCGAACCGCGTTTAGCGCGTCGCGCCGCGGCGCGAGCGAATTCTCAATTGCGGCTTTGGTCGCGGCTTCGGAGCGTTCGGCCGCCGCGCGCGTCTGCGCTTCCAGGTCGGCAACCGCGCGGCGGAGCTGCGCGTTGAGTTCGTGCTCCGCCACATCGCGGTGTGCAAGGCTCTCGCGGCGATAGCGCTCGCCCGCGTTCTGAGCGGCGGACGCTTGCGCGGCGATCGTTCCCAGACGCGATCGCAACTCGGCGCCGGCGGCGACGATTCGAGCGCGTGCGGTATCCTGTATGTGCGCCGTGATTTCCGAGCACATCCGGCTAAGGCGCAGTTCAAGACCCGCCACCTCGATTCGTTTAATCGGATCGACGTACAGCACAATCTGCGCGGCGCCCCCGGCCTTGAGTGTGGCGCTGGTGCCCGCGGGAATCAGGATCGCGAGCGGGGCGCGGGCGCGACGGCCGACGATTGCCCGCGCCTCGGCCACGCTGGGAACCATCGCGAGCCGCAGCGCAGGCTCGCGCTTGAGCGTGGCCACAATAGCCTGCGCGACCGGTCCGTGGTCGTGATCGACTACCGAGATGGAATAGGCGTGCGTCGAGGGTCGCGCGCCGTAGATATTTCCGAGCGAGAATCCGGCGACGGCGATAATCACGACCGGCGCGAGCAGCAGCATCGAGAGTCCGATACGGTCTTTCGCGAGCAGCCGGAATTCGTTCAGGAAGATTAGATAGACCGTCCGCAGCATCGGTTATCGTCCCCCGGGTCCGTCCTCGCGCAGCGCGTGTCCGGTCAGCGCGATAAATGCGTCGGAGAGATTGGGGCTGTGAACGCTGAATTCAATCACTCGTCCGCCAGCGGCGCGTATCCGTTCCAGGATTTCGCTGACCTGCGCGACGCTGGCGAGTTCGAGATCGATTTTGCCGTCGATTCGCGCTCGCGCGAGCTGCCTTACGCCATCGACCCCTTCGCTCCAGCCATCGCCAGGCGGATCCTGAAATGCGATCTCCATCCTCGGATGCCGTCCGCCCAGCGTGATCAACTCCGACACCGTTCCTTGCGCGACCGCGCGGCCGTAATCGATCAGCAGCGCGCGGCCGCAGATGCTCTCGACCTCTTCCATGTAATGCGTGCTGTAGATCACCGCGGTGCCTGACTCCGCCGCGGCCTTGACGGTCAGGAGAATCTGCTCGCGCGATTGCGGATCGACCCCGACAGTCGGCTCGTCGAGCAGCAGGATCTCCGGCCGATGCAGCATCGCGCATGCCAGGTTGAGGCGCCGTTTCATTCCGCCGGAAAGAATCGAAACCGGATCGTGAGCGCGGGGAGAGAGGCCCACGGATTCGAGCGCGTCCGCGGTTGTGGCCGCGGCCTGGCGTTTGCCGGCGCCATGGATGCGCGCGAAGAGTTCGAGATTCTGCCGCGCGCTCAGCGTCGGATAGAGCGAGATCACCTGCGGAACATAGCCGAGCTTGCGCCGCAGCGCGTTGCGCTCACTTTGCGGTGAGAGGCCCGCAAGCCGTACGGTTCCCGAATCGGGCTCGAGCAGAGTCGCGAGAATCGACAGCGTGGTGGTCTTACCCGCGCCATTGGGTCCGAGCAGACCGACGATCTCTCCGCGATTGACGCTCAGGCTGACGCCGTCGAGCGCTACGCGTTGGCCGTAATGTTTGCGCAAGCCAGTAGCTTCAAGGGTGTTCATCGATCGCGGGAGCTCGCGAGCGTCTGAGAGCGATTCTTGGGTTGTGAGTTCAGGAGGATTCTCAGGTTCTAAAAAATGCGGGCTTGGTAATCGGTCGTCGTTCGCGGTTAACGCCGATAAAGAAAATCTAGTCGTCGCACGAACGCCCATGCAACCGGTTCCACGCTAAATCGCGTTGTGGAATAAACAAATCGTAAGGAAATGTTGCGTCTGAGAATCAAAATCACAAGTCCCTGTCCCGCAATGGTTATCCGCGTCGCAATCGAGTTTTATCCCTGCCATTTCCGTCTGACTCATAGCATGATTTGGACTATCGTTTAGTAAAGGATCGCCGGGCCACAGAAAGTAATCCATCGGCCCCTCGAACAGGTAATTTTAATGAGAATCGCCGGTGTGGCGAGCGAGTTTCCCAAGTACTCTTATCCGCAGGAAGTGATCACCGGTGCGCTCAAGCAGCATTGGGGCGGCAAGCTGGAACGTCCGGGACTCATCGACAGGCTACATTCGCGCGCGATGGTCAAGCGACGTCATCTCGCCTATCCGATCGAGCGCTATGCTCAATTCCAGAACTGGGGCGAGACCAACGCCGCGTGGATCCAGGCCGCGCAGACACTTGGCGCGGCCGCGATCGATCGCGCGCTCGAGCGAGCCAGCCTGAAGCGCAGTGATCTGGACGCGCTTTACGTCGTTTCCATTACCGGAGTAGCCAGCCCTTCGCTCGATGCGAAGCTGATCAACCTTATGGGGCTGCGTCCTGACCTCAAGCGCACGCCGATATTCGGCGTCGGATGCGTGGGCGGCGCGATTGGACTCACCCGCGCCGCTGATTACGTGCACGGCTTTCCCAACCAGGTTGCAGCGATTCTCTCGGTCGAACTCTGCTCGCTCACGATTCAGCGTGACGACATCTCCACCGTCAATCTGATCTCGAGCGGACTGTTTGGCGACGGCGCCGTCGCAGCGATCCTCGCAGGTCGCGAGAGATTGCCGAGCGGCCATCCGGAAATCATCAGCACGCGATCGGTCTTTTATCCCGGCACGGAAGACATCATGGGTTGGGACATTTCCGAAAAAGGATTCAGTATCGTTCTATCTCCAAAGTTGCCGGACCTGATTCGATGCCATCTCGCAGGCGATGTTGATGCATTCCTGCACGACCACGGCCTTGCGCGCGCCGATCTTGGCAGTTGGGTGATTCATCCGGGCGGTCCGAAAGTGCTCGAAGCAGTCGAGTCCGCGCTCGGCCTGCGCGATCGCCAACTCGCGGCGTCGTGGGATTGCCTGGGCCAGGTCGGCAATCTGTCGTCGGCATCGGTGCTATGCGTGCTCGAAGAAACGATCGAGCATCGTCGGCCCGCGCCGGGAACGATGGGCCTGATCCTCGCGATGGGTCCCGGCTTCTGCTCCGAAATGCTGCTGGTGCGATGGTAGGCGCGGCCCAGCGCGCAACCGACGTCTTCGTGATTGGCGGCGGCCCCGCAGGGCTTGCCGCTGCCCTCGCAGCGCGCGCACGCGGGCTCTCGGTGACGCTCGCGGACGGTGCGCGTCCTCCGATCGACAAAGCCTGCGGCGAAGGCGTGATGCCACAGGGAGTCGCGGCGCTGCATCGGCTGGGAGTATCGATCGATCCGGCGACCGCGCAACCGTTCCAGGGAATCCGCTTCATCGAAAATGATGTGACGGCTGAGGCGCGCTTCGCTGGAGCATACGGAGTCGGCGTTCGGCGCATCGCATTACATCAGGCGATGGCGCAGGCGGCCGCCGAACAGGGGGTCGCGCTGCGATGGGGCTCGCACGTGGACACGATTACCGAGCGCGGTGTCAGCGTGGATGGGCAGACGATCGCGTGCCGATGGATCGTAGGCGCAGATGGGCGCATGTCGCGCATCCGCGACTCGATTCGGATCAGCACGCCCGCGGGAGCCACGCCTCGAGTAGGGTTTCGGCAGCACTATCGCGTGCGGCCATGGTGCGACGTCGTCGAGGTGTATTGGCATCCGCTCGGACAAGCTTATGTCACTCCGGTCGCCCCCGAAGAAGTCTGCATCGCGATAACCGGAACGCGCTCGGCGTTGCGCATCGAGGAATTGCCGCACGTTTTTCCCGCACTGGCGAAACGCCTCGCCGGTGCGTCCGCCACAACTTCCGTGCGTGGGAGTGTCTCGGCTTCGCTCCGGTTGCGCGCAGTGACTAAGGGGCGCGTTGCGCTGGTTGGAGACGCCTCGGGCTCGGTTGATTCGATTGCCGGAGATGGCATCTCGCTGGCGTTGCGGCAATCGCTCGCGCTCGCCGATGCGATGGCGCGCGACGACCTCCAACTCTATCAGCGCGCGCACGCGAAGATTCTCCTGATGCCACTGATAATGGCGCGGATTCTGGTGATGGTCGGGGAACGCCGATGGCTGCGTGCCAGGGTTCTCGCCGCGCTGGCGGCGCGCCCGCAGATTTTCGCGCGGCTGCTGGCGGTCCATGCCGGAGAGCTTTCGCCGCGCGCCGTCGGCCTGGACACGCTCGCCAGCCTTGGCTGGAACATGCTCGCCCCGCACGCGCCGGCCCGGCACGTTTCATAATTCAAGGTTTCGCCACCAAACAGAATAAGAACGATGCGTACAAAAGTGTTCGCCGCGACAATGATATTGTTCGCAGTGATTGTGATTTCCGCGCCGGCATCCGCTGCCAGTCCGCAATCCTCGAAAGGCACGCTCGCGCTCGATCCTGCGCACACGCGAATCTCATTCACGCTCGGCGGACCGCTGCACACGACCTCGGGCACGTTTCGATTGAAGCACGGCACGATCACCGCCGATCCGGCGACCGGCCAGGCAAGCGGCAATGTTGTCATCGACGCCAGCAGCGCCAACACAGGCGAAAGCATGCGCGATGCCAAGATGAAGGACAGCGTGCTCGAAGCGTCGCGCTATCCCGAAATTGATTTTGTTCCGGAGAAAGTCGCGGGCCACGAAGATTCCGACGGCAACTTCACTGCCCACATGACCGGCATCCTGCGCCTGCACGGCTCCGATCACGAAATCACGCTCGGCGTGAGCGGACAAGTTGTCGGTGACAGCCTCACCGCGTCCACCCACTTCGTCGTTCCTTATGTCGCGTGGGGGATGACCAATCCGGGCATCCTGTTCCTGCGCGTCGATAGTGTCGTCGATCTGACGATCGAGGTCTCGGGCCATGTGACATGGATCGCCGCCGCCGCAAATCGCTGAATCGCTCGTGACACCGTCCTCCTCCGGACCGCCGGGTTTCTGCTAACCTTGCGCGCGGGAGCCGCGACGATGAGTGAATTCAAACATCACTATGCAAATCTCAAGGGCGTGCGCATCCACTATGTGACGATGGGGCAGGGCGCTCCGATGGTCCTGCTGCATGGATGGCCGCAAACCTGGTACGAATGGCGTCGCCTGATGCCGCTGCTTGCCGATACCTACTCGATGGTTGCGCCGGACTTGCGCGGGCTGGGCGATTCGTCACGGCCATCGTCCGGCTACGACAAACGCACGGTCGCGAACGACGTGTGGGAGTTGATGCACAATCATCTGGGCCACCAGCGCTTTATCGTGGTTGGGCACGATTGGGGCGCGCCGACCGCGTTTCGTCTCGCCGCGGATCATCCGAATGAAGTGACGCATCTGGTGATGCTCGATGTGCCGGTGCCCGGCGATCGTCCCGCGGGCGCGGGCGGCTCGTTCGATCCGCGTGGAACGCCGCGGTGGCATCATCTTTTTCATCAGGTGCCGGACTTGCCCGAAGCGCTGACCACAGGTCGCGAGCGGACCTACCTGGAATTCTTCTTCATGAACGGCATCGATCAGGCAGACACATTTTCCGACGAAGATATCGCGGAGTACGTTCGCACCTACTCGCAGCCGGGTGCGATGCGCGCGGGATTCAATTTCTATCGAGCGCTGTCGCGCGACGTTCAAGATAATCGCTCAACGCTCGCAGCCGGATTCAAACTGCCGATGGCCACGCTCGGTTTGGGTGGCGGAGGATCGCGCGGTCGCGGCGAATTGGTCGTCGAGTCGCTTAAGCGGGTCGCGAACAGCGCGGCAGGCGGTGCGATCGCGGATTGCGGCCATTTCATCCCCGAGGAAAAACCGCAGGAGCTGGCAGCGCGGCTGCGCGAGTTTCTCGGCGGAAAATGACCGCGGAGCATGCACGACACCCTTGATGGCTAAGCATCAAATAATTCACGCTCCGACCGATTGGCGAAAAGCTCTGGTTGGCGGACGGTTCACGGTTCTGCTCATTCTTCTGATCGGACTGGTCGGCGTAGTCCCGTTCTTTGAGGGACATAATAGCGCGCTGGCCCTGGTGCGCCTGATGCTTTCGGCGGCGTTGCTGGCCGCACTCTATGCAAGCACGCGACACGCGCGCGATCTGATTATCGCCGCGGCATTTCTGATTCCAGGGCTGACTGGAAGATGGCTATCGAATTACGGTCTCAATAAAGAGCTTGAAGTCGGCGCCGCAATTTGCATCACGATATTTCTCGCTTTGGTCATTAGTGGAGTTCTGCGACAAGTTCTCAGTCCGGGCCGCGTTACTTACGACACCATCAGCGGCGCGATTTGCGCTTACCTCATGATTGGGGTTACCTTTTCCTTCGTTTATCTGGCGATGGAGTTGCAGTGGCCCGGCGCCTTCACCCTTACCGGAACGGTGACTTTAGCCAGCCTGGCGAAAACCCACGATGAGCTTCAACGGCTCATCTACTTCAGCTTCGTAACGCTAACGACGCTCGGTTACGGCGATATCATCCCGGCGGTCGGACCTGCACGTGCGGTGTCGGCGCTCGAGGCGATCGTTGGCCAAATGTACGTCGCAATCCTGGTTGCGCGGCTGGTCGCCCTGCACATCCTGCATTCCGAAAGAGAGCGGGAGGCTGGCCAGTGACGCGGCTGCCGGAAGCCTACTTTGCGGCGCGGCGGGCGAATCCCTTGCGCCGGCGTCGGCGCGTTTTGGACTCCTCTTTTTCGCGATTTTCGAACAGATCGATCAGCGCCTGCTGACAGTTGCTGGTCGGATCATCGGACGCCAGCCTGACGTAGCTGCCATCCGGGCGCATTTCCCACGCCGCGCGATTGGGCTTGAGCTGCAGATCCAGCACGGTGCGCAATTCCTTGCGCAGTGCGGGATCATCGACCGGTGCGACCACTTCGACGCGGCTTTCGAGATTGCGTTTCATGCAGTCGGCCGAGCCGATCAGATACTCCTCGGTGCCGCCGTTGCGGAAGTAATAGACCCGGCCATGTTCGAGAAAGCGTCCGACGATACTGACCACGCGCACGGTTTGCGAAAGCCCCGGAACTCCAGGGCGCAGCCGGCACGTGTCGCGCACGATTAGATCGATCTTGACTCCGGCGCGCGCCGCCCGGTAAAGCGCGCGCGTAATATCGGCGTCCTCGAGCGCGTTCATCTTCATCTGGATAAGCCCGGGCGACGCGGACGAATGCAGCTTGCTCTCGCGCTCGATCTTTTCGATCAGCGCCTTTTTCAAAAACGCCGGCGCCGGAATGATCTTCTTGAAAGTTCGCCCGCCGCGATTGCCGGTGGTCAGGAAGTTGAAGAGCTGAGTAAGGTCCTGCCCGATGATGTCGTCGCAGGTGATGATGCCGAAGTCGGCATAGATTCGCGCGGTTCCCGGATGATAGTTGCCGGTGCCGATATGCGCGTAGCGGCGCAGCCCGTTGTAATCCTGGCGCACCACCAGGATCACCTTGGAATGCGTCTTCAGGCCTAGCACACCGTACGTGACGTGGATTCCATATTCCTCGAGCCGGCTCGCGAACTGGATATTCGCGGCTTCATCGAAGCGCGCCTTCAGCTCCACGACCACTGCGACCTGTTTGCCGTTGCGCGCGGCATCACACAGGTAGCCGATAATCTCGGAATCGCTCGAGGTGCGGTACAGCGTCATCTTGATCGCGCGCACCTTCGGATCGACGCTCGCCTCGCGCAGGAAACGTCCCACCGAGGTCGGGAACGACTCGTATGGATGCATCAGCAGGACGGACCCGATCTCGCGGATGACGTGAAAAATGCTGCGCGAGGGCGTCAGCCGCGGATGGTCCACCGGGTGATGTGGAGCGTCATGCAGCGCAGGATTATCCACCGCCGCCAACTCCACCAGGTCGCGCAACGCCAGCATCCCTTCGATCTCGAACACGTCGTCGCGCTCATTGAGGCCCAACTCGGCGGCAAGCATCCCGCGATGCACCGGGTTCATTCCTTTGACGATTTCCAGCCGCACCATCGGCGCGAAGCGCCGGTCACGCAGCTCAGACTCAATCAGCTCGAGCAGATCGTCGGCTTCGTCTTCGTCGCGTTCGGTGTTGGCGTTGCGGGTGACCCGGAAAAACTCGCACGTCTCGATCACCATCGTAGGGAATAGCAAGTCGAGCGTGTGCGCGATCACGTCTTCGAGCAGTACGAAGCGCGTGGTGCCATCCACCCGCATGAAGCGGGGGATTCCCGCGCCGACCGGAATCTTGACCCGCGCCAGCGAGGTATCGGGCTCGTCCGGAGCGTGCAACGTGACCAGCAAATTCAGCGACAAGTTCGATACGAAAGGAAACGGATGCGCCGGATCCATCGCGAGCGGCGTCATCAGCGGAAAGATATTGCGGAAATAAGATTCGCGGATCGCGGCCTGCTCCTCGGGCGTGAGTTGCTCCCACGCAAGCACGTCGATGCTGTATTCGCGCAGCTTGGCGAGCAATATCGGCAGCAGTGCGCGTTGCTGCGCATCGAATTCGCGCGCCTGCGCAAGGCACTCCGTGATCTGCTGATGCGGCGTGCGTCCGTCCACCGTCAACTCGTGCATCCCGGCGACGACTTGCTGCTTAAGGCCGCCGATCCGCTTCATGAAAAACTCGTCGAGATTCGAGGCAGTGATCGCCAGAAACTTGACTCGTTCGAGCAGCGGATTGCGCTCATCGAGCGCCTGCTCGAAGACCCGCCGGTTAAACGCGAGCCACGTCAACTCGCGATTAAGAAACAACTCGGGTGCGTTCAGTTCCGGATCGACCTTGATGATCGCGGGCGCCGCCCCGTCGCTCACCGTTGGGCGCAGGTCCGTCACAGGATCCTTGCCGGACCGTGCCGGAGCTTTGGTTTCCGGTTCCACCGAATGCGCGCCGGCATGGTCCTCGATCGGTTCGATCTCTGTCATCGCAGTCTGATTGGCCATACAGCGCTCCCCGGCTCCCGAAGCCCGATCCCCAAATCATCCTATCGCGCCGAATGCGTTTGAGGCGACCGCACCGGACTCGAACAGAAGGATAGTATCGGATTGGCTCGTTGTTATCAGCGTTCCGATCTTGTAAAGGATAGACCGCTTTGGTCTTGGTCAGCCCCGGCTCCATTGCGATTTCTCCTTTGACAAAACCTCGCGACAGCACCAATTCTTCGCAAAAGCTTCGCCCGGTAGCGTCCGGACGCAAGCGCCGCCGACCCGAGGATGCCGCTTCCGAAATTCTTGAGGCCGCTGAAAAGCTGTTGCGGCGCAAGCCATTTCACGCGATGACGGTGGACGATCTGATGGCGCGGACTGGGCTCTCGCGCCCTTCTTTCTACGAATATTTTCGCGACCGCTACGACCTTGCACTGAAACTGGTTGAGAAAGTGCTGGCCGAGATGTTCCCGATGAGTGATCGATGGTTCAGCAGCAAGGGCGACCCAGCGGAAGATCTCGCGCGAGGCTTCGAAGGCATGATCGTAGTTTACCGCGAGCATCGCCATCTCATGCGCGCGCTGGCCGAGGCCGCGATCCATGACCGTCAGGTCGCGCACGCATACGAAGTGTTTCTGGACCGCATGACGAAATCGACCGCGCGGCGCATCCGCCTTGAGGTGCGCGCCGGCCGCACCACCGCACTCAACGCCGACGAGGTCTCGCGTGCGCTGGTCTTGATGGGCGAGCGGTACCTGAACGAGAAGCTAGAGCGCACTCCGAAAATTGAGTCCCGCGTCCTGACCGATACTCTGATCACCATCTGGATGCGCGTGCTGTACGGGACTCGCCCGAATCTCGCGTGATAGGCTACGAACGGCGTGGCGAACGCGCCGATGCGAGGCCGATTCCATGACTGAGTATTTGTACGATGTGGCGCGCCGCCTGGTGGCTTTCGACACCGTCAGCGCGCATAGCGACGTCGCGGCGATCGAGTATCTGGCGTCCGAGCTACGCGCGCGGAAATTCTCAGTCGCGCTCCAACCGCTCGAGCTGGGTGGGGTCGCGCAGGCCAACCTGGTCGCGTGGGCCGGCCCTCAGCGCGGTGACGGACTAATCATTTCCGGCCACGTTGATACCGTTCCATTCGACGGCCAACCCGGATGGACGCGCGATGCGCTTGCGCTGGAGGTGCAGGGCGATCGCGTGTTCGGGCGGGGCACCACCGACATGAAAGGTTTTATCGCCGAATGCCTTGACGGCGTGCGGCAACTCGATTTGTCGAAGCTCAAGAGCCCTTTGGTTTTTGTATTCACCGCGAGCGAAGAAGTCGGATGCCTTGGTGCCGAGAAAGTCGGACCCGCGCTGCGCCAGATTCTCGGTCAGACGCAGGTGCCGCGCCTGGCGTGGATCGGCGAGCCGACTTCATGGGCAGTTAGTCACGCGCACAAGAGTATCGTCCTGTTCGACGTCGTGGTGCGTGGCCGCGGCGGTCACAGCGGAGCGCCCGCCGCGGGAGTCAACGCGATTGCGGTGATAGGCCGCGTTATCGACGCGATCGGGCGTATCCAGGAGGAATGCCGCGCCGAGCCGCGCGCGGCGTTTCGTGCAGTCTTTCCGGACGCGCCGTATGACGTACTGAACTTTGGCACGATTGCGGGCGGAATGGCGCTCAACATGATCGCCGAGGAATGTACGCTCCGGATTAGCTACCGCTCGCTGCCGGATACCGACCCGCTCGAGCTCTATCGCGAAACCGCGCGCCGGCTGCGCGCGCTCGATCTGCATGATTTCGCGTCGCGCACCGCCGAGGCTGTGATCGATCTGCGGCCGCCGATGGTCGTGCCGCCGCTCAACTCGCCACGCGCGACCCCGCTCGAGAGCGCGCTGTTCGAAGCGACCGGTGCGAAGGACTCGGGCGGCGTGCTGTTCGGAACCGACGGAGGATGGTTCGCGCAGTCGCAAATCGTCTCGCTGATCTGCGGACCGGGAGAGATGGACCAGGCGCATCAGCCCGACGAGTACGTTAAGCGCGACCACTTCGAGCGCGGCCCGCAGATCGTTCAGCGGGTGATCGAAAAGATGTGCTGCCGCGGCTGATCGCGCTCAGCGCTTTTGCCAATCGCCGCTCTGCTCGAACGCATACGCCATCTCGAGCAGCGCCGCATCCTCGAAGTGCCGTCCGATGAGCATCATCCCGACCGGCAGCCCCTTCGACATCGCGCACGGCACACTCAATCCCGGATGGCCCGTCAGATCGAACGGCGCCGTGTTGGTGATCATCGAATAAGGCGTGGCATCGTCCTGCCGGCGCGCTTTCATCGGCGTCGAGGGCATCACGAGCGCGTCGAAATTCGTAAGCGCAGCGTCGTATGCCGCAGTCAAAGCGCGGCGCGCATTCTGCGCGCGCGCGTACAGATTCCCGTGAAAGCGCCGCGCGGTAAATTCGCCCAGCAGCGCCATGAACTTCACCGACGACGCTTCAAGGTTCGCGCGTTCGCCCCAGTGCGTGCCGAAAAACTCGGCCAACGAGGCATTGTAGGATCCGGTATGATGCGCGCCCACCAGCCCGGTGTGCATAAGCTGCGTCATCCCTTCCGGAATGATCGCGAAGAGCAGGTCCCCGGCGTCGAGATGCGCCGGAACTGAAACCTCCTCGACCTTTGCGCCGAGCTGCTCGAGTTGCGCGGCGGCTGCGCGCACTGCATTGCTGACGTCGTCCTCTGCACCGGGTTGGCCGAAACCCTCGCGCAGGAGCCCGAGCCGCTTGCCCTTCACGCCGCGGTCGAGAGTCGCGGTATATTGCGGAACCGCGAAATCCCGCAGTTGGCGATGATCGAGCGGATCCTTGCCTGCGATCACCTCGAGCATCAGCGCCACGTCCCTGACCGTGCGCGCCATCGGCCCGACGTGATCGACCGACGGGTCGATGCTCATCACGCCGGTATATGGAACCAGGCCGTAGCTGGGCATCAGCCCGACCACGCCGCACCATGATGAAGGAATTCGGATCGAGCCGCCCTGGTCGGTGCCGATCGTGATGTCGATCCAGTCGTAGTACAGCGCAGCGCCTGATCCACTGGAAGAACCGCCCGAACAGTGTTCAGGGTTGTGCGGATTATGTGTCGGTCCGTAGGCGCTGGTGAGGCCGTCACCCGAGAGCGCGAAGTCGTCCATATTGAGCGTCGCGACGATCTCTGCTCCCGCGTCGAGCATCCGCGTCACGATCGTTGCGTCGATGTCGGCGACGTAGCCTTGCAGCACGTGCGAGCCGCCGCTGGCAGGAATTCCGGCGACGCATACGCTATCCTTCAACCCGATTCTCTTGCCGGCAAGCTTGCCCGATCCGGCGCCCGCGACATGGCATCGCCGGACGACGGCGTTCAGCGGATCGCCGGCGCGGTCGACGCGTATGCCTGGATCGCGTTTCGGATATCGCGCGACCGACGATTGCTGCTCCGGCGCAATCGCCATGATTCGCTCGAAGCCGCGCATCTGCGCGGCGATTGCGCCGCCCAGCGAGCGCACTTCCGCGGGCGTGAGATCGATCTGGTTCGCGCGCGCGAGTTCGCGCAGTTCGTCGTCAGTGGGTGGTTTGATTGCCATAGCTATGTTCTACAAAAAATGCGGCATCAAATGCACGTGCACATCGCGGATTAGCTGCTCGGCCCCAATTCCCGGCACCTCGAAAAATACCGGCGAATCGAGTCCCGCTTCGACCAGCCTGGACAGGATCTCGCGGCAGCGCGCAGGGCTGCCCGCGATCGTGAACGTATCGATCATCCAGTCGGTGACCATCGCGCTTGGCATCTCGCCGCGCGCCAGGCTCGCGCCGAACGCGCGGATGGTCTCTGGCTGGAGTCCGGAAGTCGCAAGGATCGGGACTTCCGGCTGCGGCGCCATCAGCGCGATCAGCATCGCGATGAGCGGCTTCACGCGATCGCGCGCTTCCTGCTCGTTTTCCGAAATTGAAAGAATCTGGTAGCCGCCGACGCGAAAATCCGCGCGGCTGCGCCCCGATTTCTCCAGTCCGCGGCGGATATGCCCGGCCGCAAAATCAAGGTACGCCGGCGAGGTCATTACGCTCAGCAGCACGCCATCAGCGGTTTCGCCCGCAAGCTCGAGATTCTTCGGACCGAGCACGCCCAGATGAATCGGGATCTCGCTGCGCTGCGGTTTGAAGTTGAATTTGACGCCGTCGGTATTGAACACGCGTCCCTGGTACGACACCGTCTCGCGCCGGAACATCGCGCGAACGATATCGATCGTCTCGCGCATCGCGGTCATCGGCCGTGTATAGGGGATATGCAGGCGGCCTTCCATCCAGTCTTTCAGGCCCGCGCCGAGCCCAAGGATCGCGCGCCCGTCCGAAATCTCATCGAGCGCGCCGAATTCCATCGCGGTCATCGCCGGATGGCGGGTGTAAGGATTCAGCACTCCGATCCCGATTTTGATTCGAGAGGTTGCCGAAGCCGCCGCCGCGGCAAGGCTGAACGCGCCCCGAAAGAAATAATCCTCCGGCACCCACCAGGTGCCGAAGCCGAGTTCTTCCGCGAGTTTCGCGTTGCGGACGAATTCATGGGCGTGCAGATTCTCGAATCCGACGCCGAACTCTTTTACTTTCGTCATCGGGATACCTCAGTCGTTGAATGCCGGACGCGGCTCGCCTTGCGGTGCGTGCGGCGAGTAATGACAGTGCCACATCTTCCAATTCTTCGCTCCGCTGTCATCCTGTCGCACAAAAACTTCGCTGCCGCGAAAATGCATCGACATCGGTTCCGCAGGAAGGGCCATTCCCGACTCGGCAGCTCCGCCGTCTTTAATCGCCTTGACGATCAGGTCGGCCTCGAATGAAACCCACGCCATATCGCCGCGGATATTGACCCGCAAATCCTTTTCGCCCCGCACGTCGCCGATGACCATGACGTTTTTCAGGAAAGTCCAGAGCTGAACCCATTCGTCACGCTTGCCGTATGTGTGGCCATTGAGATTGAAACCATGAAATCCATCGCCACCGACGAATACTCCGACCGCATCGGGAATATTGAAGTTCACGTTCGCGCGCATCCATTGATCGTGCAGCCGGATGATTTCCTTGCGGTCCGTTTCGGTGCCTTCGAACCCTGCGATTGTCACGGCATCCTCCTACACCCGCATCGCGGGTGTGATTTATTTCGAGCTCTGTGTTTTCGCGATCATCGCCGCCACGCGCTCCGGCGTGAGCGGAATTTCATTGACATTGACGAGCGCACCGAACGGCGCCAGTGCATCAGCCACCGCATTCGCGATCGCACCCGGCGGCGCGATCGCTCCGCCTTCGCCCATCCCCTTTATTCCGCCCAGCGTGTAGGGAGACGGCGATGCGAGGTGCGCAATCTCAACCCGCGGCACATCGTTCGCCGTGGGAACCAGGTAGTCCATCAGCGTGCCGGTAAGAATCTGGCCGTCGCCGTCATACACGATCTGCTCGAGCATCGCGCTGCCAATCCCCTGCGCTACGCCCCCCTGGATCTGTCCGTCAACCACCATTGGATTGATCATGGTTCCGCAATCTTCAACCACGATGTACCGATCCAGCCGCACCTGTCCGGTGCCGGCATCAACCTCGACGGTGACGACGTGGGTTGAGTTCGCGTGCGTCATCAGCGGAGGTTCATAGGTCTGCGCCACTTCGAGCCCCGGCTGCTCGCCGGCAAAATTTCCACCCGGCGGAAGATAGGCAAGGCGCGCGGCTTCGGCCAGTGGCATCACAATCTCGCCGCTGGACTTGTGCGCGACGGCTCCATCGCGCAGTTCCAGATGGTCGGTGGGAATCTCAGTTGCGCGCGACGCGATCCGCAAAATCTTCTCGCGCATCACCGCCGCCGCCTTCATCGTCGCGCCTCCTCCGACCACCGCGCTGCGGCTGCCGCCGGTGCCCCATCCGTACGGAACTTTCGCGGTATCGCCGAACTCGATCCGCACATCGTCGAGCGGGACTCCCAGTTCATCGGCCGCGATCTGCGCGAATGTCGTTTGATGGCTTTGGCCGTGCGAATGCGTCCCCACCAGCACCGTAACCTTGCCCGCACGATCGACGCGCACGGTCGCGGTCTCGTAACCACCCATCCGCATCCCGAGCATCATCCATCCCGCGGTGCTGGGCGCAGTGGTTTCGATGTACGACGCGATTCCCACACCTATGTATCGTCCGCGCGATCGCAGTTCTGTCTGCCGCGCGCGAAATTTATCGTAGCCTAGAATCTCGAGCGCCTTGGCCAGCGCCTCGCGATGGCTACCGCTCTCGATCTGGAAGTCGACGACATTGGTATAGGGATGATCTTCGGAGCGGATCATGTTGCGCATCCGCAGTTCAGCCGGATCGATCGCGAGGCGGCGTGCTGCGATATCGATCAATCTTTCCATCACGAACACCGCGATCGGCATCCCTACTCCGCGATACGCGCCTACCGTCGCCTTATTGGTCGCGATCGAGATCGCCTCGAACTCATAGGCCGGAACCTTGTACGGACCGGGCATCGCGGCCGCCGCGACTCCCGCCTCGAGCCCGGAGCTGAACGGGAACTCGGTGTACGCGCCGATATCGCTCAGGCATCGCGCGCGCAAGCCGAGAATCATTCCGTCGCGGTCGAGTGCGAGGCTGGCGGTGACGATCTGATGCTTGGCGTGCATCGACGCGATCAGATTTTCGCGCCTATCCTCGATCCATTTGACCGGTCGGCCGGTGATTCGCGCCGCGTGTGCGGTGACGATCTCTTCAGGGAACACGTGCGCCTTAAGGCCAAAGCCGCCGCCGACGTCGGGCGCGATCACGCGCACGCGATTTTCCGCAGCACCGAGAATCGCCGCAAGATTGGTGCGCAGGATGTGCGGGATCTGCGTCGATGACCACATCGTCAGCAGATCCGCCGCTGAGTCATATGAGGCAAGGCATCCGCGCGGTTCGAGCGGCAGCGCGGCGTGGCGTCCGGTCAAAAACCGCTCCGAGATAACGATGTCGGCGGACTCGAACGCGCGCGCGACCGGACCGAACTCCGCGCCTGCGGCCTGCAGGATATTGTCGCCCCACTCCTGATGCACCAGCGGCGCGCCGGGTTCGAGCGCGCGCTCCATGTCGGCGACGGCTTCGAGCGGATCGTAATCGACCTCGACCAATTCGGCCGCGTCTTCGGCCAGATAGCGATCCTCGGCGACTATCGCGGCAACCGTCTCGCCGACGAAACGGACTTTCTCATGCGCGAGGACCGGCCACTCGACCAGCTTGTGCGCCGGCGACGGCATCGCCGGATCCCATTCGAGCCGCAGCGCTCGCGATTTCTCCGGCAGGTTTTCGTAGGTGAGCACCGCGAGCACGCCGGGATTTGCCCGCGCAGCCGCCGCGTCGATTCTGACTATGCGCGCGTGCGCGTATGGACTGCGCACGAACGCGATCGAAACGGTACCCGCGATTCTCACGTCATCGACGAACTGCGATTTTCCGAGCAGCACGCGTGCGTCCTCGACGCGGCGCACGCGCGCCCCGACCAGCTTGCCCGTTCCGGCCGGTGTCTGCACCGCCGCCATCTATTTGACTCCGCGCGCCGCGGCTGCGCGCATGATCGCGGCGACGATATTCGCGTACCCGGTGCATCGGCAGAGATTTCCCGAGATCGCCTCGCGCACCCGCTGCTCGTCGAGACTCGGTTCGTCCTTGAGCAACTCGCGCGCGGTCATCAGGAAACCCGAAGTGCAGAAGCCGCATTGCAGCGCATGCTCCTCGCGAAACGCTTCTTGCAGTGCACTGAGCTTTCCGTCGCACGCGAGCCCCTCGACAGTTTCGAGCGTACAGCCTTCAGCTTGAACGGCAAGCATCAGGCATGATCGCGCGCTCTGCCCGTCGAGCGTCACGGTGCACGCGCCGCACACGCCGTGCTCGCATCCGAGGTGAGTCCCGGTGAGCCCGAGATCTTCGCGGATAAAATCGGCCAGCAACTTGCGCACGCCGACCTCGCGCTCGGTTTCGACGCCGTTGACGATGATCCGAATCGTGCGCCGCTCGGCGAAGGATTCGTCAGGCATCGAGCGCCTCTTCAACCTGCGTGGAATCGAAGCATTGCCGAAGCGCGCGCTCGGTCAGCACGCGAACCAGGTGCCGGCGAAACTCCGCGCTGGCGTGAATATCTGCGGAAGGATCAGCCTCGGCCGCGGCCATTTCCGCAGCCGCGTCGATGGCGCGGTGCGTCCCAGTGGATGTGAGTGCGGCACCGGCCGCGTGGACGATCACGGGAGTCGGGCCTGCGCCGCCGATACTGATATCCGCGCAGATGCATCGATTGCGCGAATCAAAGCCGATCACGCATGCCACCGCGACGATCGCGAAGTCGCCGCGGCGACGGCAAACCTCCGCAAACCCAAAGCGGGTCGCCGATGGCGCTATCGGAAAACGAATTTCAGTCAGGATTTCGCCGGGCTCGATCGCAGAGGTCATGGGACCCAAAAAAAAATCGCGCGCTGCGATCGTTCGCTCACCACGTGCGGATCGCGCGACTAGTTTCGCATCCAGCAGCATTGCCAGCAGCGGCCATTCAGCCGCAGGATCGGCGTGGACTAGCGATCCGCCGATCGTCCCGCGATTGCGAATCGCCACGTGACCGATCTCTGCTGCGCCCCGCGCGAGCATCGGGAGCGCCGCGCGGATTTCCGGCGCGGTCTCGAGCGTGCGATGACGTGTCATCGCACCGATTCTGATCTCGCCGCTCTCGATCGCGATGAACGAAAGTTCCGCTATTCGGTTGATATCGACGAGCGCCGCTGGCGCGGCCACGCGCAGATTCAGCATCGGCATCAGGCTTTGTCCGCCCGCCAGGATTTTCGCGTCGGGCTGTTCGGTGAGCATCCGCATCGCCTCCGCGAGGGTCAGGGGACACGCGTATGTAAAACGTGGAGGTTTCAGCGCGATTCTCCGAACAAGAGGGTTAAGTAGAAATCATTACCGACACACTGTCAATAGCGATTGGGCGCTGACAAGAATATAGTTCATCCGCGGCGTTTGGTGCGATGCGCCGAATCGCGATAGATTCCGCACGAACTCATAAGACGTTACCGCCGGAGGTTGGATGCGATGAATTCCTGGAATATCGGAGACGTGAAGATAAGCCGCATTATCGAAAGCGAATCGCCATGGCCGGGCACTTTCATTCTGCCCAACGCCACGCCCGAAAACATGCTTAAGTACGCCGACTGGCTGCAGCCCCATTTCATGGACGCCAAGGGCAAGCTCATCATGAGCATCCATGCGCTGGTGATCGAATCCAAGGGCAAACGGATCGTGGTCGATACCTGCATCGGCAACGACAAGGTCCGCTCCAATCCGGTCTGGAGCAAGCTCAAGCTCCCGTTTCTGGACAACCTCGCGAAAGTAGGATGCACGCGCGACAACGTTGACCACGTGGTCTGTACGCATCTGCATGTCGATCATGTCGGATGGAACACTACGCTCGAAAACGGCAAATGGGTGCCGACCTTCGCCAAGGCGAAGTACATCATAGGCGGCACCGAGTGGGATTTCTGGTCGCATTTCGACGGCGCCGACATGCGCGATCCGGTCGAGGATTCGGTGCGCCCGATAGTCGATTCCGGGCACGCGCAACTGGTCGAGTCGAACCACAAGATCACCGACGAGGTTTGGCTCGAACCGTCGCCCGGGCATACTCCCGGGCATCACAGCGTGCGGATTTCATCCAAGGGGCACGAGGCGGTGATCACCGGCGATCTGATGCATCATCCGATTCAATGCATGTTCCCGGAATGGGACGACTCGTTCGATTCCGACGGTGCGATGGCCAAGAAAACGCGCCGCGCGTTTTGCGAGCGCTACGCGGATACGGAAGTGCTGGTGTTCGGCACCCATTTTGGTACGCCGTCGGCGGGCAAGATCACAAAATCGGGCGACTCGTTCAGATTCGGGGTATGACCCAATTGCGGCGGCGCGGATGCGACGCGCGCCGCCGCATATTCACCGAATTTCTTCTGAGAAGCGCAGGGTGCCCTTCTTTAATCCCTCGAGCACGACTTCGACGCCTCCACTGCGCATCATCCATTCGAGACGATGGTCGCGGTACTGACGCTTGAACGCTCCGGACTCGAGCATTGCCGGCAGCGCCTCACCCATCGAGCCCGCGAACTGTTCGGCCGCCGCGACCGTTTTGTGCACACTCGGCCGTTTTTCGATGCGTTCGAGCCACTTTGCCAGCGATGAACCGGCCTTCGGCGAAATCCCCCACACCGCGGAGCCGTGCAGGTAAGGATAGATGGCCAGGTCGGCGCGGCCGAACGATGCGCCGTTGAACCATTCGTGCGCGCCGAGCTCGCGCTGTAGCCAGCCGTGGATTCCGGCAGTTTGTTCCGCGGCGCGCGCCTCGAGCTTTGCCGCCACCTGTCCGCTGGCGCGCCGCCACGCACGCACTTCCATCAGGCCCCAATTGATTGCTTCGTAGTAAGTGTCGCAAACGTCCTCGATCATCCTGGTACGCGCGCGCTCGCGCAGTGCGGGCGGCATCAGCGCGGGTTGCGGCCATTTCTCGTCGATATAATCGACGATGATCGTCGAGTCGAAAATCGCGAAGCCGTCGTCAACCAGCGCCGGCACTTCCAGGCGCGGATTGGTTGCGCCGAATTTGCTTGGAGCGCCGCTGAACGCGTCGGGAATCTCGGTCTCGAATTCAACATTTTTTTCGTGGAGCGCGATTTTTACCTTTTGCACGTATGGAGAAAACGGATGTTCATAGAGTTTAATCATGGCGAACAGTTCCTTTGCCGCCGAGTATTTTCACCCGCGCGCAGAGTTGCTAGCGTATCTCAAATGATTGGTCGAATGCACATTCACTGGCGCGGATTGATTGGTCTCATCGGTGCGATCGTGATGTTGGCGGTCCCGCTCGGCGCATCCGCAATCGCCGCCGATATCGGCAGCGTCATCAACAATCCGCCCGCCGCTCCCAGCAACATCCACATCATCCATGTCAAAGATCTCGCCAATCTGATCGCCGATCCGAACGCGCACGTGCGAATTTATGACGCGAACGTACCGAGCGTCCGCGAAGGTGAGGGAATGATTCCCGGGGCCCGGCCTCTCACCTCGTCGGACAAATACGATGCCGCTGACGAGCTTCCCAGTAATCACAACGCCAAGCTGGTTTTCTACTGTCACAATCTGCAATGAATGGCCTCGGATGACGCCGCCCGGCGGGCGGCGCAAGCTGGATACACCGACCTGAGCGAGATGAAGGACGGAATCGAAGGATGGCGCGCGGCGGGCGAGCCGGTCGAGATGCCTAACGGCAATATCGTGCGCGTTGCGACGCCTTCGGCGGGTTCCTAAGCTCCACGCCGAATAATTTTTCCCCGGCTCGCGATCGCATATAGTTGCGCGGTGCGAATCGACACTCCTGCTGGATCGTCCGCGCCCGAAGCCTCAGCCGCTCCGATACGCGAGCTGACGGTTCGAGCGATCCTGCTCGGTGTGGTGCTCGCGCTGATTCTTGGCGCCGCGAATGCGTACCTCGGGATGTACGCGGGGATGACGGTCTCGGCGAGTATTCCGGCCGCCGTCATCTCGATGGCGATCCTGCGCATCCTCGGCGGCGCTACGATTCTGGAAAACAATGTCGTGCAGACTATAGCCTCCGCCGGAGAGGCGGTTGCAGCGGGTGCAATTTTCACTTTCCCCGCGCTCGTGATCCTGGGCAATCACGGCTCGCTGCCTTATCTCGAAGTAACCGCTCTCAGCGCCGCGGGCGGCACGATGGGCGCGCTGCTGGTGGTCTTCCTGCGCCGCGCGTATATCGTCGATGAACGCCTGCCGTTTCCAGAGGGCCTCGCCTGCGCAGAGGTGCTCCGCACCGGCCAGGACGCGGCGCAGGTTGCGCCGCTTGCGTGGGGTGCAATTCTCGCCGCGATTCTCAAGTCCGCGCAGGACATGCTCGGGATCGTTCCGGCAGCGCTCTCGGGCGCGCGATGGATCGGCGGCGCGGCGCTCTCCGGCTCGATCGATATTTCAGCGGCGCTGCTCGGCGTCGGCTATATCATCGGACCACGAATCGCGATCCTGGTTTTCGGCGGAGGCGCTTTCGCATGGCTGGTCGCGATTCCCTTCCTGATGCTCACGCATCCGGGCGCCGCGAACTCGCCCGACGCCGCGACCGCCGCGGCACAGTTGTGGAGCGCGCAGGTGCGCTACCTTGGCGTCGGCGCGATGCTG
Source organism: Binataceae bacterium (SeqCode) (assembly GCA_049795175.1). Classification (GTDB taxonomy): domain Bacteria; phylum Desulfobacterota; class Binatia; order Binatales; family Binataceae; genus JBARDN01. The sequence continues at coordinate 42,907 of JBARDN010000036.1, forward strand.
ACCGGCGGAGTCGTCACCTTGTGGCGGCTGCGTGCGCGTATCGGCGCGGCGCTCGCGGACAGCATCAAGGTGCTGCGTTCGCGCCAGGTGATCGTTCGCTCGCGCGAGGACACCGACCTGTCGCCGCGCGCAATTCTTGCTGCGGTCGCGCTGGTCGTCCCGGTAATTTTCGCGCTGTGCCTGATTCTGTCGGGGAGCGTATGGCTGAGCCTGTCGCTTGCGATCGTTCTAACACTGGTCGGATTCTTTGCCACCGCGGTGGCCGGCTACCTGACCGGAATCGTCGGCGCATCGAACAATCCCGTATCCGGAGTGACCGTGATCGTGCTGCTCGGGATCGCGATGTATTTGCGCGCGGTTGGAGTCGAGGGCGCAAGCGTCGGACCGCGCCTCGCGATCCTCGCAGGCGCAGTGGTCTGCACCGCGGCCGCGATGGCGGGTGATTCGCTGCACGATCTGGCGACCGGATATCACGTCGGCGCGACTCCGCGTGCGCTCGAAATCGGCGTGCTGATCGGTGCGCTTGCCGCTTCCGTCGTGATGGCGCCGATTCTGAACCTGCTCATCGCAGGATACGGAATCGCCGGTACCGCCACCGCCAAAGCCGGCGCTCTCGCTGCTCCTCAAGCTTTTCTGATGGCGAAAGTCGCACAGGGCGTTTTCAGCGGCGGACTCCCGTGGGGAACGATCGCGGTGGGTGCGGGCCTGGCCGCGATTCTCGCCGCGAGCGACACTGCTCTGGCGGCGGCAGGTTCCGCGTGGAGCACGCCGATCATGCCGGTGGCGATCGGACTCTATCTGCCGCTGGGGTTGAGCGTCGCGATTTTGCTCGGCGCGATGATCCGCGCGCGCTTCGGCCACGAAGAGGGCGAACTCGGCGGCGCAGGCTTGCTCTTTGCCGCAGGAATGGTCGCCGGCGAAGCGCTGATGGGCGTCGCGACCGGCGCGATGGTGACCGCGGGCATCAGCCTGCCGCTGTTGTGATCGTGCGGAAGCCAGGTCGCTTGATATAAATATTGCCGGGTAATCGAAAATGAAACCATTCGCGACCTTGATCGCATCAGGCCTGCTGCTCGTGGCAGTTTGCGTCACGCCACCCGCGCGCGCCGCTGACGCTACCGCGCCATCCCAAACGCAGGTCAGCTTCTTTACTCCCGCGGGTCCAACGGGAACGCCGCGCGCGGGATCATGCTGGACCGAGTCGATCGCGGTGACCCGGCCCGGCGCCTGGCGATGCATGATTGGCAACGAGATACACGACCCATGTTTTCAGGTCCCGCCGCTGCGGGGCGAAGTGGTATGTGACGCGAATCCCGCGACCAACCAGGCTGGGTTCGTGCTCAAGCTAACGAAGCCGTTGCCGAACAACACGCCGCCGCCTGCCGAAAGTCCCGAGCCGTGGACGATGCTGCTGGCGGATGGATCGATTTGCCAACCGTTCACCGGAACCATGCCGATGGGCGGTGGCGACGGCGCGCGATGTTTCTGCTACGACCCATCGGCGCCGATGGACAGTCCCGCGCGCAGCCGCGGTCTGGTCACGAAATTTCATCCAGCCAAAGTCTGGACCGTCGATCGCTACGCCGAGTCAGCCGCCGGACCGCCGGGAGCGAGCGGCAATCGCCGCGTGCAAGCGCAGAGCGTGAAGGTCGTCAAAGTCTGGGAATAGCCGCGGCCTTCGCCGCGCGCCTGTCGCGCTACTTTCCGAGTTTCCGCATCTGGCGCGGCGTCAGCATCCATCGCAGTTGCGCGCTGCCGCGCTCGGACGCCGCGGGGACTTCCAGCGCGATGAGGCCGCCTTTCTTGAGGCTGATGTTGGCGCCCTTGGGCGCCGAGGTCATCAGCATCGCCGCGATGCCGCTCAGTTGCGGTTCGTGCCCGACGATCATCACGTGACGATGCTTCGCAAACGGCCGCAACGCAGCGATTGCCTCTTGCGGGGCAATTCCGGTGGTGAGCGCGGGAACCACCTGCGGAGGCGGATCATTCGCGTACACTGCCGCGACTGCCTCCGCGGTTTCGGTGGCGCGCGTGAGTGGACTGGTCAGTATCACGTCGAACTTGAGCTTCAGCGCGCGCATTCCATCCGCGCTGTCGCGAAGTTTTTCGCGTCCGCGCGCGGTCAGCTTGCGTGCGCCATCGTCGCCCCCCGGGGGCGCGTCTTCCGCGATTCCATGTCTTAAAATGTACAATATCATTTTGCGGATTCCGTCTTCTCGAGGTTGGCTTTCGCGTGATGCGCCGAATGACCGTGGCGCCGCATCTCTTCGATGGCGTCTCTCATCGTCTCGCCGCGCTCGAATTTGTGCCAGGCCTTGACGCATCGGCGCGCAAGCTTGCGTTCGCGCCGCCTGAGCGACTCGGCCATCGCACCGGCCGCGAGCACTGCTTCGGCTGGCGCGCCTTCGGCGCTCGCATACGCGATGAGCCACGCGATCGCGATGATCGTATCGTTGAACGAACCTAGCAGGTCTTGCAGCTCTTCGAGCCGCGCCAGCGCCTTGCGATGACGCTTGCCGCCCAGAGCCGCCAGCATCTCGAGCGTGTAGCGCGTCCGTTTGACGCGTACCCGCAGACGATGCACCGCGTCGGGCATCGCGGATTCCGTAAGTGGCGCGCCGGCGCGCGACATCGCACGCGCCATCCGCGCAAGAATTCCCGCTGCCGCCGGTCCGAGCGCCGCCGAAGCGGAAATCCGAATCCGCGGCTTTTGCAGGCGCGCCATCGTGGTGTTGTATCGGGGGGACTCCAGAACCTTGCCCAATTCGGCCAGCGCCAACGTGCGCGAAACCTCGAGTTCCGAATAGAGCGGCGGCACCATCGCTGCCAGCTTCGGCTCGAGTTTCGGAGCGCGCGCGCGAATCGTGTCGCCGATCACGTCGCACTCGCGAACCTTGCCTGCGCTCTGCGCCAGCCACGGCAAATCCCGGCGCAGAAGCGCCGCCTGTCCCGCGTGGATCACGCCGGAGAACATCTCGATTGCGGCGCGCAGGCGGCGCGACGCGACGCGAAGCTGATGGATTGGCTCGCTCTCTCCCGCAACCGCCGCAGCGCGTCCACGTTCCAGGCTATCCGCGCCGAATGCGAGCGCCGTTGTCGCCGCGGCGCCAAGGCTGTCCGCAGGCGCAAGCAGCAGCTTACGTGACTCCGGCTGAACGTCAGCCTCCACGCATCATTCCTTCCGGACGGAGACAGAGGCTGCGCCGGGGCGCGCAGGTTCCGCGATCTTCAGGTAGTCGGCGATATGCCTTTTGAGATCGCTCTGGATCTCCTCGATTGGCGCACGCGCGTCAATCGAAACGAAGCCAAACTCCGCCGACAGGTGCCGATATTCCTCGACCAGCCTGCTCTGGTAGCGCTTGAACGAGTCGAACAGATCGGTGCCGAGCGCCAAATGCATCCCCGACTCCCAATAATCCATGCCCTTGCCATGCACCACGCGCGGGATCAGCGTTTCGACATCGATGTCGAGATACAGCACCAGGTCCGGCACCAGCGCGACGCCGAACAGCTCGCGGCTCCAGTCCGGGTCGGCGCCCATCACGTTGTTGCGCGCGAACGCGGTGTACATATAGCGGTCCGCGATCACGATAAACCCCGCCTGCAGCGCCGGCAGAATCTCGTGCTCGAGCCGATCGGCAAAATCCGCGGCATACAGCAGGCTGAATGTGTTGACGGTGAGCTGATGGCCCGCCTTGGCTTCGTTTATGGTTTCAGACAAAAGCGGCGAGCGGGTCCATCCGGTATTGCTGACCGCGTAGCCCTCGAGTTCCAGCCACGGGCGCAGCAGATCGATCTGGGTCGAGCGGCCGACGCCGTCGGTTCCTTCGATTGCAATCAGATGGCCGGGCAGGCGCTTTTCCTTTAGATAGGGAAGCCCGTGTCCGTACCAGGTTTTAGCGCGTTTTGATCGCATGATTATTCTTTGCCCGCTCGCGATCGTAGTCGCGCAGCACCTCCTGCACCATCTTGCGGAATCCGCGCTGCTGCAGAGGAATCTCGCCGGTCGCATCCATTGTGCGCAGACCGAATTCGTTGGTCAGTTGGTCGTAAATCTCGAGCACGCGGCTCTGGAAGAGCCGGAAGCTCTCAACCGGATCGGTCGACAAGCCCACGTCCATCCCGGCTTCGTGATACTTGAGCTTGGCGCGGCCCGAGAGCAGCCGCTCGAGCGATACTTCAATCGGCACGCGAAAGTAGAGCGTCAGGTCAGGCTTGAGCGCGAATTTGTACACCGAACGAACCCAATCCGGATCGACTCCTCGCGCCACATCGCGCGCGAATGCGGTGAACACGTATCGATCAGCCAGCACCACCATCCCGGCCTTCAGCGGCGGCAGAATCTGGTAGGTCAGGCGATCGGCGAAATCCACCGCGTGCAGCAGGCTGAAAGTGGTCGGCGTCAGCAGGTTCTTCTTCTTGCCGCGGCTCATCGACCGCCGCACCAGCCGCGACGAATTCCATTCGGTGAAGATGACCGGGTAGCCGCGCGCACGAAGCCATCGCTCGAGCAGCATGAGCTGCGTCGATTTGCCCGATCCGTCGATTCCCTCGACCGCGATCAGCCGGCCCGGATATCCGTGCGGCGCGCTCAGCAAGCTCTGCGCCGGCTCGGGCCGTGCTGACTGCTGCGCAGCGGACGCTGCGGCCTGCGCCCCGTTCTGTGCGGCGCTTAGCGCGCCAGCGTCACCTGGCGGTCCAGCAAGCGTGACAGCAGATCCGTCCTTCTCTCGCATGTCCATAGTTCGAGATCCGCTTTTTCCCTGTTTGAATCGACCCCGATAATAAGCCGTCCCGGCGAGTAACGCACCTCGATATCTTTGACCACACCAAAATGGCTGCGGTCCAGCGCGTCGGCGACGCGCAAAATCGCGGCAAACGCGCGCACCGTCTTGCGCTGCGCCGGCGCCAGCGCGCTCAGCTCCGCTGAATCGAGCTTGGGCGCCTGTTTACGATGCCCGCGCGCAGCCTGCGCGACGATCTCTATCTCGTCCTGATCGAAGCCGAATAATTCCGCATTCTTGATTAGATAATAAGAATGCCGGTTGTGTCGATCATGATCGATCGCGTGGCCGATATCATGCAAGAGCGCCGCGTATTCCAGCAACTCGCGCGTTTTTCGCGCCAGCCGCAGAACCGGCGCGGTCGCGTCGAACAGTTTGAGCGCGAGTTTCGCAACCTGTTTGCCGTGCGCGTTGGCTCCGGAAAACCTCGACGCCAGCGCCTTCACCGAGCGCCGCCGCGCATCCTCCGCCGTGTGGCGGAACGCGGTCCGCATCTGGCTCAAAATCAGCCCCTCGCGCAGTGCCCAGGTGCAGGCGACCAACTGGGGTGCTCCCGAGCGGCGCATGATAAAATCCACCAGCGCTCCCGCCGCGGGCATCAGATCAACCCGTTTCGCATCCATCCCCGGCAGCTCTGCGCGCAACGCCGCATTTGCGGATACGAGGTCACGCGCCAGTCCCGAAATCTCCTCCGCCGACGCGCTTGCCCCGTGCAGCCGCCCCAGCTCTTCGCCGCGCGCCGCCCGCGCCATCGCGACCAGAGTGTTGATCGTGCCCGAGGTTCCAACCGCACGAACGATCTTCGCCTTGCGCGCCTGATGCAGGAACACGCCGGCCTCGTTCTCGATATGTTTTTCCAGATGCCGAAGCTGCGCGCGCGTAGGCGGATCGTCGGTCAGATAGCGCTCGGCCAGCCGGGCCGCTCCCAGCTTTAGGCTATGCATCCACAGCGGCTCGCCGTCGTGTACCAGCACCAGCTCGACACTGCCGCCGCCGACGTCAACCAGCAGATGCGGTCCGCCGTCGAGGCCGAGCGCATGGCGTGCCGCGATGAAGATCAGGCGCGCCTCTTCGGTTCCGGAGATCACCTGCACCGCGATTCCGGTCTCGCGCTTGATCCGCCGGATGAACGCGGTCCGGTTGCTCGCTTCGCGCACCGCGCTGGTGGCGACCGCGCGCATCTTGTCCACCTTGCGCACGCGCGCGAGCTTGCCGAAGTTCGTAAGCGAGCGCACCGCAAGGTCCATCGCTTCGTCGGTGAGCTTGCCGGTGGTAAACGAGCGCCGTCCCAGGCGCACCATCTCCTTGACCCGATCGACCACCTCGACGCGGCCCTCGCGGGTGGCGTCGGCGACGATCATATGGACGGAGTTTGATCCGACGTCAATCGCGGCCAGCCGCATGAAAGGATCGTAGCCGCAAAAGTTCGCGAAGTCATCCTCATGCAAAGAAATATGCGAAAAGATTCAGCGTGAAAAAATTTCGCGCAACCGCACCGATCATTCGCGTGGCATGTTACGGTACGATTGCACAATCGCGCGATGCCCTCGGTCGCCGCGCTTCGCTAGGATAACGGGGTTACTCTTCAGGCAATCAGTTGGGTGCGGCAACCAAAGCGCCAGTAGATCAAGCCGAGTACGGACCTGCGACGCACAAGTGGCTGATCGCGGTCGCCGTCATGCTCGGCACTACGCTCGAGGTGCTCGACACCTCGATCGTCAACGTCGCGCTGCCGCATATGCAAGGCACGTTTTCCGCCAGCGTCGATGAAATCGCATGGGTGCTGACCAGTTACCTGGTCGCCAACGGAATCATGAGTCCGATGACCGGCTGGATCTCCGCGCGCTTCGGCCGCAAACGCTACTTCCTGACCTCGGTCACCGTATTCGTGATCGCGTCGGCGATGTGCGGAGCGGCGCAATCACTCGATCAGATGGTCCTGTTCCGGCTGATCCAGGGTGCCGCCGGCGCCGCGATGATTCCGTCGTCGCAGGCGATCCTGATGGAGACCTTTCCGCCCAACGAGCAACAACTCGCGATGGCGATGTGGGGGGTCGGCCTGATGGTCGCGCCGATCATGGGGCCGACCCTCGGCGGATGGATCACCGATAACTGGAACTGGCGTTGGAATTTCTACATCAATATCCCGGTCGGAACTCTCGCCTTCCTGATGGTCACGTGGTTCGTGCACGATCCCGACTACCTGCGCGAGCATCGCGCGCGCGGCGGCAAAGTCGATTACCTCGGGATGCTGCTGCTGGTGGTCAGTCTGGGCCTGATGCAGATCGTGCTCGATCGCGGCCAGCGCGCGGATTGGTTTAATTCGGCGTGGGTCGTGTACGCGACCGGAATTTCGGCCACGGCGGCGGTGTGGCTCGTGCTGCACGAGTTGCGCTTCTCGGAGCCGATCCTGGATTTGCGCATCCTTGCAATTCCGGTGTTCAGTTTTTCGGTTACGCTGATCGTTGCGATGAGCTTTGCGCTCTACGGCACCGGACTGCTTAACCCGATCTTCCTGCAGGAACTCCTGGGCTACAACGCATGGAAGGCCGGACTGGTGCTCGCGCCGCGCGGCCTCGGCACGATGGTCGCGATGCTGCTGGTCGGACAGCTCGCGCGCGCGCGTCTGGACACTCGCCCGCTCATCGGCCTTGGCTTCGTTCTGATGGCCGCGGCGTTGTGGTCGATGTCAGGATGGAATCTGCAAGTCAGCATGTGGGTCGTCATCTGGCCCAGCGTGGTGATGGGCCTCGGGATGGGCATGATCTTCCCGACCCTGTCGGCCACCACGCTGTCGTGTGTCACGCGCGAGCGCATCGGGTACGCGGCGAGCCTCTACAACCTGATGCGCAACGCGGGCGCCGCGATCGGCATCTCCTACATGACCACTGCGCTGGTTAATCACGAGCAGATGCATCAGTCATACCTGGTCGAGCATTTCTCGGTCTTCGACGCATGGAAAATGAGTGCGGCCGGAGCTCACACTCCGGGCGCGATCCCGTTCCACTATCTGCCCCAGATGATCACCGGACAAAAACAGGGTCTCGGGATGATCTATGAGATGATCCAATCACAAGCCGCGATGCTTTCCTTTAACGACATCTACCGCGTGCTCATGTTCATGATGATCATCCTGGTCCCAAGCTTCCTGCTGCTGCGCCGCCCCGACACCTCAGGCGGCACCTCGATGGCGCATTAGCTCTTTGATGACACCGAATTTACTG
>JBARDN010000037.1:0-1677 GCA_049795175.1 Binataceae bacterium (SeqCode)
ATAACGAGTGTCCCAGCGCCCCTGGACTAATTGCTCTTTCGACTTTTGGCATCGGCGAGTTTGTATTCGGGATGTTGATGATATTGCTGGGCCTGAAAAGGCCAAGCTCTGGTTAGAACTCTGGGAAATCTTCTCCGCGGGCGTTATGTCGCATTACCGGAAGCTGAGTCGCTGCGCTATTTCGAATGGCGCTGGCGGAGGGCTTCGAAGAGGACGACGCCGGCGGCGACGGACACGTTGAGGGATTTGACGGGGCCGGTCGTCGGTAGCGAGACGATGAAGTCGCAGCGTTTGCGGGTCAGGTCGTGGAGACCTTTGCCTTCGCCACCGAGGACAATGCCGACCGGGGATGTGTAGTCGGCTTCGGTGTAGCTTTTGTCGGCGCGTTCATCGAGGCCGATGAGCCAGTAGCCTGCTTGCTTCAGTTCTTCCATGGTACGCACGAGGTTTGTGACCTTTGCGATCGGCATGTGCGCGATCGCGCCAGCGGATGCGCGGGCAACCGTGTCAGTGAGCCCAGCGGCGCGGCGTTCAGGAATGACGACGCCATGCGCGCCTGCGGCGAGAGCCGTGCGAATGATGGCGCCGAGATTGTGCGGATCTTCAACCCCGTCGAGAAGGACGATGAGGCCCTTGCTTCCGTGATCCGGGCCTTTGTTGGCTGCGGCGAGAATGCTATCGAGGGTGGCGGGTGCGCTAGCGGCGGCTAGAGCGACCACTCCCTGATGATCTTTTGAGCCGGCGAGACGATCGAGTTGCCCGCGGTCTTCAAATCGGACGGGAATGTCTCGCGCACGGGCGAGTTGCACGATTTCCTCGGCGCGCGTATCTTGCCGCCCGCGCGCGATCAGGATGCGATCGAAGGGGCGGCCCGCGTCGAGCGCTTCGCGGACGGCATGGATGCCGGTGAGCTTGTCCATCGGAGCAATAGTCTACAGCACGAAGGGGCACGATATATCGTGCTCCTACAACCCGATCCATGGGCGATCAATCGAGGGCAGTGCAGAATTCGAGGATGCGTTCGCGGGCCGGCTTGACGGGGATGGCGAACGAGAGAGCGGACGCATCATCGAGAAGCAGAATCACGCGATCGAGTTCGCGATCTCCCGCGCGTCCGGCAAGCGAGAGGCGGATAGGATGAAAGATCTCGCGGCTGCCAATGCCTATGCGGTCCTTCAGGGCAATGATGATTTCTTTAAATCGCTCGCTGGTGAGGGGGGCACCCTCAAGCAGCAGAAGCGCGAGATGGCGGAGGACATCGCGCGCGGCGTAACGAGAGAGGACGGCGTGTGTCTCGACCTTGGCCAAGATTTCATGCGCGTCGTAGCGAAAAACGAGTTTCAGCAAATCGCCGAGCGAGCCACGATCTGGCGTTTGAGCACCGAGAAGCGCGGCGGCGCGTTCGCACCACGCGAATTGCGCGGGAGTGGCATCGCCGAGGAGCCAGCCTTGCTCGCGCAGAATTTCGGCCACGTCGCGCCCTGTGAATTTGTTGGTAGCGGCGGGCGGCGCGGCGGGGTTCGGAGTCTCGTGCGGAGGCATGCTAAGAATCTTAGCGCACGATTGCGGATCGGATTGGAGCCAAGAGCATGATTATCGTTGCGAGAGCGTGGCGACGACGTGCGCGGCGATCGCTTCGCCGCGGCCGACGGCGTCTACGCCTTCGTTGGTCTTGGC
>JBARDN010000038.1:0-18241 GCA_049795175.1 Binataceae bacterium (SeqCode)
CCGGACAAAAACAGGGTCTCGGGATGATCTATGAGATGATCCAATCACAAGCCGCGATGCTTTCCTTTAACGACATCTACCGCGTGCTCATGTTCATGATGATCATCCTGGTCCCAAGCTTCCTGCCGCTGCGCCGCCCCGACACCTCAGGCGGCACCTCGATGGCGCATTAGCTCTTTGATGACACCGAATTTACTGCCCTTTCGGCGGTTCACTTATTTCAGCAGCTTCTTCAGGTCCTTGAGCAGGAGGAACAGGTGAAGCGGGTCGGTGGGCTTGGTTCGAAATCGAATTGCTCGTACCAGCGGCGAGCATTCTCATCCTTTGCGTGTACGACCAGAGCGCGAATTCCTGCAATGTCCGCAGCCTGCGCGGGGTTGGCGGACTGGTTCGCCAAGGCGAATTTCTTCAGGAATCGGTCCATCTCTTCTCGTCCGCACTCGAACGGATCCCCGGCCTCAAGCGCCCGGGCGCCAAGCTGCGCGCGCGTTGCTGATTGTCCCTCTCCCAATGAGATTGGGAGAGGGCGGCGCGGCGCGGTGATTGCTCTTTTCAGCAATCGCCGTGACGCGCGGGTGAGGGACCTACAGCATTGAAATCCAGATCCGATCGCTGCGATCATTTCCGCCCGTATGAATCGGCCTCCGGAATTGACTCGCGACCGCGCAAGAACATTGCGCCGCACCCAAACCGACGCTGAACAGGCGCTCTGGAACAAGCTTCGAGGTCGCCGCTGTGCCGGCCTCAAGTTTCGCAGGCAGGTTCCGATCGGGCCGTATATCGCTGACTTCTGCTGTCGCGAACGCAGGCTGATCGTCGAACTGGACGGCGGGCAGCATCTTGAACGGATCGAGCAGGACTCCGCGCGCACGCGCTATCTGGAAGCTCAGGGCTTCCGCGTGATTCGCTTTTGGAACCCTGACCTGCTGCGCGACATGGCCGCTGCGCTCGAGACGATCAAAGAGTCCCTGCTGTAGGTCCCTCACCCGTCGCGCGCAGCGCGCGCCACCCTCTCCCAATCCGTTTGGGAGAGGGACAATCCAGAAGCGCGCGCGGCGCAGAATGCGCCCAGTCGGGGCGGTGCGTCGCGACTCCGGCAATAACCTTCCCACTAATCGCGCCTGGCTTCGAGTGCGCGCTCGAAGGCTGCCAGTCCCGCCGCGTCGAACAGGACGAATTCGATGCGCTCGAGGCTCGTGGCGCCGCTCAGATGCTCGCGCACCTCGTCGAGCATCACGCGAGCGCATCGATCGACCGGAAACCCTGCGATTCCGGTCCCGATCGCCGGAAACGCGATCGACTTGAGCCCCTTCTCGTTCGCGCGCTTAAGCGAATTGCGCGTCGCGCTCCGCAGGTGCGCCTCGGTCGTGGTTCCCCCCAGGCGCATGCTCGCCGCGTGGATTACAAACCTCGCGGGCAGGCGCCCGGCACCGGTAATCGCCGCCTCGCCGATCGCGATCGGTCCCAGACTGTCGCATTCGTCCTGAATCGCCGGACCGCCCTTGCTCCTAATCGCGCCGGCAACGCCGCCGCCCAGGATCAGATCGTTGTTCGCGGCATTTACGATCGCGTCGGTTCCGGATTCAGTCAGATCGCCCTGACAGAGCTTCACCATCGCTCGCCATCCTGTTGCCATCGGAAACCTCCCTTGCGATGCACCGCGAGCGCGCATCACTTCTGCTATTATCTCGCCATCCGCGATGATCCAAAGGCGAGCGGCGGTTAATGCGATGAGGCGGGGCAGGGCGCGGTCGGGTGCGATTACAGTTGCGCTATGCGCGATTGTCGCGTGCGCGTGCTCGCGTCCGTCGCAGGAGCGGGTGCCCGGACGAATTCAGGTTGATATCGAGAGTTCGCCGACTTCCACCGATCCGCGCTTCGCCACCGACGCGATTTCTTCTCGCGTGAACGAGCTGGTGTTCGACTCCCTGGTCAAGATCTCGCGCGAGGGCGAGTTTGTCGGCGATCTGGCCGAGCGGATCGAGCGGCCCGATCCGACCACGCTGATTTTTCACCTGAAGCATGGAGTTCGTTTCAGCGACGGCCGCGAGCTAACTGCCCGCGACGTCAAGTTCACCTACGATTCGATTCTCGCGCCCGCCGCGATGTCGGCCAAGCGTGCTGGGATGATCGAGCTTGCGTCGGTCACCGCGCCGGACGACTACACGGTCAGGATGACGACACGGCGTCCGTACGCGCCCGCCCTGGAAATCGCGATGCAGGGAATTGTGCCTGCCGGCACCCCGTTGCCGGCAAAGAGCGCCGCGGCGGGACCGCCCGGAACCGGACCGTTCGAGATGCTTTCGTACCGGCGTGACGAATCAGTGACGCTCGCGCGAAACCCGTATCGCACCGCCGCGCCCGCCGCCGCGCGAGAAATTTTGTTCAAGGTGGTTCCCGATTGGACGGTGCGCGCGCTCGAACTGGCCGAAGGTATCTGCGATCTCTCCGAAAATAATATCGAAGCGACCGTTCTGCCGTGGCTAGCCGCCCATCAAACTCTGGAAATCTGCAATACGGCGGGGACGACGTACAAGTACCTCGAGTTCAATTTCCGCGACCCGCGGCTGCGCGATCTGCGCGTGCGCCGCGCGATCGCATACGCAATCGACCGCGGCGCAATAGTCAGTTCGATGATGCACGGAACCGCGCGTATCGCGACCGGGATGCTCACGCCCGAGAGCTGGGCGTATGACGGCGACGTCGCAACCTATGGCTATGACCCTGCCGCCGCGCGCCGCCTGCTCGACCAGGCCGGTTACCGCGCCGACGCACGCGGACAGCGCGATCTGCGCTTCGAGTACAAGACCACGCCCGAGGGCGCGCGCCTGGCCGAGGTTTTTCAGGCGATGCTCAAGCGGGTTGGAATCCAGCTCGATATCCGCACCCTCGAATGGGCGACTTTTTACGGAGATATCCAGCGCGGGGAATTCGAGTTGACTTCGCTGCAGTGGGTCGGGATAGACGATCCGAATTATTACTACACAGTATTTGATTCCGCGATGGCGCCGCCGCATGGCAGCACCAACCGCGGCTACTACTCGAATCCCGAAATGGATGCGCTGGTAGAAGCCGGCCAACGAACCATCGATCCCGCCGCGCGCAAGATTATCTACGCGCGCGTGCAGAAACTTGCCGCCGATGATCTGCCCTACGTCTCGCTGTGGTGGGTCAACACCGTCGCCGTGCTGAACCGCACAGTGCAGGGCTTCGAACCCTATCCGAACGGGAGCCTGCGCTCTCTCGCGCAGGTGACACTCGCGGCGCCCGGCGGCGCGGAGCCCGCACCATGATTCGCTACCTGATGCGCAGGATGCTCGCGCTGATTCCAGTCGCGCTCGGCGTCGCGACGCTGACCTTCGCGCTGATTCATCTGGTGCCGGGCGATCCGGTCGTCGCGATGCTTGGCGATACTGCCGCGCCCGCCGATCTCGCGGGAATGCGGCATCAGCTCGGCCTCGATCGTCCGCTTGCCGCGCAGTACGCGTCCTTCATCACCGGTCTTGCGCACGGAGATTTGGGCGAATCGATTTCATATCATCAGCCGGTAGCGCGCCTGATCGCCGAGCGGTTTCCCGCGACCCTCGAGCTCGCAGGCGCAGGCCTGCTGGTCGCGATCGTGATCGCCTTTCCTCTAGGATTCATCGCGGGTGCGAAACCCGGCAGCGCCGGCGACGTCGGCGCAATGGGCTTCGCAATTCTCGGCATCTCGGTGCCGCACATTTATCTCGGCCCGTTGCTGATGATCCTGTTCTCGCTCGATCTGCGATGGTTTCCGCTGACCGGACGCGGCGGACTCGGCCATCTGGTGCTGCCCGCGGTCACTCTTGGAACCGCGCTCGCCGCGATCATCGCGCGGATGCTGCGCCAAAGCCTGATCGCAGTGCGCGCGAGCGACTACATGCGCACCGCGATCAGCAAGGGGCTTAGCCCAACGGCGGCGCTTTTGCGCCACGGACTGCGCAACGCGATGACCTCGGTAATCACGCTACTCGGGCTCGAGCTCGGCGGACTGCTGACCGGCGCACTAATCGTCGAGATGATTTTTTCCTGGCCGGGCCTCGGCCGCATGCTGATCTCCGCAATCAGCGCGCGCGACTACCCACTGGTTGAAGGATGCGTGCTCACCTTCGCGCTCTCCTACGTGGTGGTGAACATGGCGACTGACTTCGTCTATGCACTGGTCGATCCGCGGGTGAGCCTGAAGTGAAGGGGATCGGCAAAAGCCCGTCGCTGGCGGTCGGCGGCACGCTGGTCGCAATCATGATCGTCGCGGCGCTGTTCGGCCCGCTCTTGGCGCATCGCGATCCGCTCGCGGTCAATCTCGCCAGCGCGCTCGCCGCGCCGAGCCTGGCGCATCCGTTCGGATGCGACGCCTTGGGGCGCGACGTTTTCGCGCGCGTGATGTGGGGCGCGCGGCTTTCGCTCGGAGTCTCAGTCTCGGTAGTGCTCCTGTCGCTGATCGTCGGCGGACTGATCGGCGGTGCGGCCGGTCTAGCGGGCGGCCGTATCGACAACCTGGTGATGCGCGCGGTCGATATCGTGCTCGCGTTTCCGGGGATCTTGCTCGCGATCGCGATGGCCGCGATCCTCGGGCCCGGCCTGATCGATCTGGTGATCGCGCTGACCGCGATGGGCTGGACCGGATACGCGCGCGTGGTCCGCGGCGAAGTGCTGTCGCTGCGCGAGCGCGAATACGTTCACGCCGCCAACGCGCTGGGCGCGCGGCCGGCGCGGGTGCTGCTGCGCCACATGCTGCCGGCGGTCGCGGGTCCGGTCGCGGTTCAGGCGACCTTTGGAATCGGCGGGATCATCGGCGCCGAAGCCGCGCTCTCGTTCCTCGGACTCGGCGCGCTTCCCCCAACCCCGAGCTGGGGCAACATGCTCGACGCGGGCCGCGAATTCCTGTTGATCGCCCCGCACCTGACGACCGCGCCCGGCGTCGCGATCGGCCTCGCGATCATGGGCTTCAATCTCCTCGGCGACGGCCTGGCCGCCCTCGCAGGCCGCTCCGGCTGATTCAGGTCCTTCTCTTTTCCGAAGAATGACGCTTCGCGTCAGCGCGCGGGCCGCCCGCCACTACAGTTAAAAAGAGGCAGTCGATAGGCGAATCCTCGTCCGTCATCCTGAGCCGTAAGCGAAGGATCTCCGCCAAGCGATTAGTGCAACCAACCTGGGCTTTGCGGACTAATCGAAGCAGTTGCCGAAAATCTGTTTCCGCCAGTGGCTGCGGGCGGCTCGCCCGCCGACGCAAAGCGTCGATTTTCGCGGCCAACCCACTAGCACGTTTTTGCGAAAATTATAAGGCTGAACAGTTCAGCCTTATGCTACTTGCCGATTGGTTTAGAATAGAGCGTATGAAGACGCCACCAAACCGTATTCTCAGTCTTCTCTCGGAGAGCTTTGCGCAAATCATTGCCCTGGTGAGCTTTCGCGATTGGCGAGATTTCTCGCGATCCATGCAGCGCGAAACGATATGGATGTCCCCGATGTGTAGTGAGCAGTCGATCGCGCTCGGAACGACAATTTTCGTATTTTGTTCCACTGGGAGGATCGCGATACGGAGCCCCGCGAACATGGCACCAGAAAATACCATTAAAACCCCGATCGAAGCCAAATTCTCCAGCACTTCCACGAAGAATTTTTTTCGACCACCATGAAAATATACCAAACGAACCCACCGAAAAATTACCTGAGATTTTTTCGTTGCAAAGCGCGTGCGTGCGCAATCGCGAAACTTCGTGCTAGACGTTCTTCATTCGCGACTGGGATATGGGTAATCGAATCAGCCGATGGAAAAGCAGGAACTGATTGAGCGCCTGGCGCGGTTCATCCGTGAGCAAGGCGGCTTCGCAAAAGTCGAAATCGAAAATTTTCGCCGCATGGCCGGTGGCGCCTCGCGCGAGATCTGGTCATTCGACGCGACGCTCGAAAAGGACGGCGTAAAGAGCACCCGCGGCCTCGTGCTGCGCCGCGACCCGGGCGAGCACAAGATCGACACCAATCGGAAGGCGGAATTCCTGGTGCTGCGCGCCGCGTATCGCGAGGGCGTGCCGGTGCCGGAGGTGCTGTGGGTCAGCGACGATCCCGCGGTCCTGGGCGCGGCGTTCTTTGTCATGGAGCGCGTCGAAGGCGAGACCCTGGCGCGACGCCTGCTGCGCGACCCGGAGTACGCGCGGGCGCGCGAGGCGATGCCGGCGCAGCTCGCGGAGATTCTCGCAAAGATTCACCGCATCGATCCGAAAAAGCATCAACTCGACTTCCTCACCCCGCCGGGCGAGAACGCCGCCCTTACCGAAGTACGCCGCTACGAGGAAAATTTTCGCCGCCTCGCGCTCGAGCCGCATCCCGCATTCGAGTTGGCATTCAGGTGGCTCCTGGAGCGGATTCCCAAGACCCCGCGCCAGACGCTGGTCCACGGCGACTACCGGATCGGAAACGTGATCTTCGGGCCGTCCGGCATGCGCTCGATTCTGGATTGGGAGCTGGCGCATCTGGGCGACCCGATGGAGGACGTGGGCTGGATGTGCGTGCGTGCGTGGCGTTTCGGTAACGATCGCAAGCCGGTCGGCGGCCTCGGTTCCCGCGAAGATTTCTTCGCGGCGTACCAACAGGCCAGCGGCGCGCCGGTCGATCCGGAAGCGGCGCGTTTCTGGGAAGTCTTCGGCAACCTGCGCTGGGGGATCATCACGATCAGCCAGGCGCGTACCCATATTGACGGTTTCGTGAAGAGCGTCGAGCTTGCGAGCATCGGGCGGCGCACCGCGGAAACCGAACTCGAGCTGCTGAATCTCATCGAATAGCAACCACGGAAGTATATTGATATGCAGGACCGACCCAGCGCAATTGAACTACTCGAAGCCGCGGCCGATTTCGTCGATAGCGAAATCGTAACCGCGACTTCCGGCCGCGTGCAGTTCCAGAGCCGCGTGGTGGCAAACGTGATGCGGATCGTCGCGCGCGAGATTCGCGACGAGGATCCGTTCGCGCGCGCCGAGATGCGCTCGCTCGCCGCGCTGCTCAAGTGCGACTCGCCGCACGTGCACGGACTTGACGACGTTCGCCGGGCCGCGGCCACACTGAACGAGGATCTGAGTGCGAAGATTCGCGCCGGCGAGGCCGATCGCGGCCCGTGGCGCGCCGAGGTGCTGGCCGCGGTGCGGCAGATTGTCGAGAATAAGCTCAAGATCGCAAACCCGCGCTACCTCGAAACGGACCGCGTGATCCGCGCTGAGCGCCGCGCCTGAACCAGTGTTAGGCTGAGTGTGCGCCCGCATGGTAAAGAGACCGATATCCAATTCCCAATGGAGATGACTTAGATGGCCGAACGAAAAGTAGTCCTGCTCGAGCAGGACGATCTGATGCATCCGAACACCGGCGAATCCAACTACAACGAAAGTGCATATTACAACTTCTATGATCGCGATCGGCGCGTCGGCGGTTTCGCGCGACTGGGCAATCGGGCCAACGAAGGCTACGCCGAAATGACGGTATGCTTTTATCTCCCCGACCATACCGTGGGCTTCATGTTCGGACGTCCCAAAATCGAAAACAATCTTGCGCACGACGCCGGCGGACTGAAGTTCCAGGTGCTGAAGCCATTCGAGCATCACCGCGTCACCTACCAGGGAAAGCTCTGCATACTCAAAAATCCGCTCGAGATGGCCGACCCGGCCGCCGCCTTCAAGAGTAATCCTTACGCCAAGGCGGATCTGGAAATTGACTATCGCGCCACCGCGCCCGGATGGGGCGGCGAGATGCGCGAGAAATCTGGCGACACGTGGGTCTCAATACGCAACGACGGCGACGCCGAGGCGCAATTCGCGAAGGGACATCTCGAACAACTCGGCCATGCGGTCGGACGCCTGGTTATCGGCGAGACTGAATATAAGATCGACGGACTCGGGCTACGCGATCATAGTTGGGGACCGCGCTACTGGCAGGCGCCGAAATACTATCGGTGGCTCACGATGAACTTTGACCATGACCTTGGTGGGATGGCGACGATCACGGTGAATCGCGACGGTAGCGAGCGTCCGGGCGGATTCATCGCGCGCAAGGGTCAGCCGTTTGTGCATATCCACAAAGTTGACGTGCAAACCGAATTCAGCGGCGAACAACAACTCCATGACCGGCTGCGGGTTACCGCGTGGACGACGGACGGCGCCGAGCCGATTGTGATCACCGGCAAGGTGATCGGGATGATCCCGCTGCGCAACCGGCGCGCCGGAATGGTCACGCGAATCGCCGAGGGTATGACCGAATGGCGCTGGGGCGACAAGGTCGGTTATGGACTTGCCGAATACCTGGACCACTTCGACGAATAGACCGCTCGCGCCGACTAGCCGGTCAGCGACCTTTCTTCAGTGCGGCCAGGCTTTTGCGATAGGGAGCGCGCGCGATGCCGCGTTCGGTAATGATCGCGGTAACCAGTTCGGCGGGAGTGACGTCGAACGCGGGATTGAATGCGCCAACGCCGCTGGGCGCAACTCGCTTGCCCGCGAATTCGGTAATCTCACTTTGTGCGCGCTCTTCGATCGGGATATCGGCGCCCGAGCGGCAGTTCAGATCGATCGAGGACAGCGGCGCGGCTACATAGAACGGCACACCGTGCCGGCGCGCCATCACCGCCAGCGGATAGGTTCCGATCTTGTTGGCGACATCGCCGTTGGCCGCGGTGCGATCGGTGCCGACGATTACGCAGCTTACGCCGCCGCGCGACAGGACTGTCGCCGCCATGTTGTCCGCGATGACGGTGACGGGGATTCCGTCTTTGTGCAGTTCCCACGCGGTCAAGCGCGAGCCTTGCAGAAACGGACGGGTCTCGTCGGCGAACACCTGAATCTTCTTGCCCGAATCTCGCGCGGCCCTGATCACGCCGAGTGCGGTGCCGTAACCTGCGGTCGCGAGCGCGCCCGCATTGCAGTGAGTCAGGACGATCGCAGGATCCTCGAGCAGCGCGGCGCCATGACGGCCGAGCGCGCGATTGATGGCGAGATCCTCGTGGTAGATTGCGACTGCTTCGTCGCGCATCCGGCGAAAGAGTTTCGCCGCGTCCAGAGAAAGATTTGCGCTCAGCACCGTGCGCATCCGTTCGATTGCCCATGCGAGGTTGACCGCGGTAGGCCGGGTCGCCCTGAGCGTTTGCGAAACGCTCTCGAAGCGCCTGCTTGCGGCGCGTCCCCTTACGCCTTTCATTCCGAGCGCAATACCCATCGCAGCCGCGACGCCGATCGCCGGTGCGCCGCGAATCACCATCGTGCGAATAGCTTCGGCAACTCCCCGATAGTCACGGTAAGTGCGTATCACTTCGCGCCCGGGAAGCAGGCGCTGATCGATCATGCGTACCGTGCCGGCACGCCACTCAATCGTCTTTACCGACATCTGCCGTTACTCAAATGGAAATACGTTTGCTGCCCGTTTCCGGGCAGCAAACGTCTTATAATCAACTGAGATGATGAAGGGCGCAGTCGCGAATACTTAGGCGCGCTCGTAGACCCCGCGCGATTTGCGCTTGGCCATTCCACCGTCGATCCATCGCGTGATTGCGGCGAAGATTTCGGACGGACGTTTGCCCTTTAGTCCGCGCACGCCGCGCACGTCTGCGGCTTTGAACTGCTTGGGCAACTGGCTCAATATCTCTTTCCAATTGATTCGGCCGCCGCGACCGCCGCGGCGCGCAGTCATTTTCGCCCGAGCAGGGGCGGCAGTCACTCGTACTCCACCTCCGCCTCCGATTAGGCGGCTCAAGTTGGATTCCTCTGCCTGCAGACGCTTGAGCTCCGTCTCATGGATCTGAATTTGCCGGTGCAGATCTCCCAGTAAAGTCCGGGCCTGACTCTGCACTTGCCTCAATGCTGACGTAATACCGTCTGCACTCTTCTTCCTTCTTGGCATCTTATTCGACTCCTCTCCTTACGGTCATAACGTTCACTACTGCTTATTTAATCGACGTTACACAATATGGAACCCTACCACAAGCTGAGGCATCACGGATGGCGCAATAGGTATGCCCAAAAAATGTTTCAGCTAATAGCTGAATCCCATCTCGGCCTTCGATGGTCGTGTATGTTTTTCAGACTGGATTGCCGCTTCGCATTCGAGCGGCGAACTATAAACCGGCCGCAACTGAGATCGCGGGAATCATCGCGTAAAATTTTTTTGCGTAAAATTTGTTCGCGCAAAAATTATGAGCGCGCTTCGCGCGTGACCGGGCGATGCTACATCGTCCAGACCAACGATCGTTCCAGTAGCAATCCGCGCAAGCACGCGGCTGCGCGCCGGAGCCTCACTGATGGCGCAACGGAACGTGTTGGCGGCGGGCGACGCGATCGAGACTACGCTCAGAAAAATAATGCCGCGGCGTACTCCGATCGCATCGACTCGCGAGACGCCGTAAGAAACGGCAAAGGCCTAGCGATTGGACAGTACTGGCGTCAGCAGAGGTCTTCCGGCGGGCAGCGAAAATTAACATTTGTTCACAATCACGCCATGACATACTCGGGACACGCGCTACCGAACGTCGCATGAACTGAACACGCGGATTGCTATTAAATATAAGGGTGGGTGCGACTGTGAATCGGTCGCAGTTGTGGCCGCTGTGAACACTTAGTTGAATTTCCCGACGACAAGAGGGTTTGGAGCTATTTTTACGACTACCTCAGTGATATAAATCCGGAAGTTTTCAGAGGTGCGCGCTGTCGAACCTGCCCGTCCGATTTATTCCCGCCGACACAGTACGGAATTAGTGCCACCGGAGCGTGCCGCGCGTTCGGAAGTCCAGGAAGACTTGGAGTAGCGCCGGGGAGAAGTTAATGGGTCGCAGACTGTATGTTGGGAATCTGGCTTGGACGGTGACTGACCAGGATCTGCAGGAAGCGTTTTCGGAGGCCGGTGCAGTCGATAGCTCGCAGGTGATTATCTACCGCGCGACCAATCGCTCTCGCGGATTCGGCTTCGTTGAGATGGCTTCGGATGAAGCGGCAGAGGCCGCGATCAAAAATCTCAACGGCCGCGACATCAAGGGACGCCCGATTCGCGTCAATGAGGCGCAAGCGCGCAGTAACGATCGCGGCGCGCGCCCGGGCCAGCGCGATCACTAGGAATCGGCCGGTACGCCGCGCGGATGGCTACCACGCGCGGGTCCCGCCAGAATCGCCCGATTGCATATCGCGTCAGAGTTCACGCTCTGGCGAATCGATGAGGCCGTGTCACGGACATCGCGTCCATTACTATGCTTTGCCGCGACACGATTTCGTGATGGAGCAGCGGCACGGCGTGGATTAAGCTGGTCCTGTGGATTTTGTAACTATCCAAGCTCAGAGCGAGCGCGTCGTCATCGCCCCGGAACTCGGGTGCCAGTGCTTCGGGTACCGAGTCGGCTCGCTTGAGATAATCGCCGCGCCTACCAGCGTCGATGCATTGCGAGAGCATCCGTTTCGCAGCGGCATTCCGATCCTGTTTCCATGGCCGGGCCGCGTCGCGCAGGGCAAGTTCAGCTTCGACGGCCGGCAAATCGTTTTGCCGATCAATGAACCCGCGCACGACAGCGCGATTCATGGACTTACCTGGAACTCCGCATTTCGAGTTGCCAAGCGCGGGCCGTATTACGCATCGATGGAGCTCGACTCCGCGTCGGATGCGAATCTCTCGCGCATCTGGCCGTGTCCATTCGTGTTGGAAATTGACTACGAGGTTGGCGACGGCTTGCGCGTCAAGTTTCGGGTGCGCAATTCCGGCAAGTCCGAGATGCCTTTCGGATTCGGAGCGCATCCTTACTTCCACGCTCCGCTCGGCAAAGGCGGCTCGCGCGAGTCATTGACCTTGCAAATGCCGGCGGCGCCCGCGCGCTGGCCACTGGACTCTTCGCTGATTCCGACTGGCGCGCCGCAGCCGGTCGAGGGCAAGTTCGACCTGCGTAAGCCCCGCGCTCTCGGCACCGAAACCTACGACGACGTATTCAAGCTCGATTCTGCGCGGGATCCGGCGGCGCCATGCGCGCGGATGGTTGATCCCGCCGCGCGCCTCGCGATCGAGGTGAGGGCCGACGCGCCGTTCGAGGATTTTGTGATCTTCGCTTCGCCGGGAAATCCCGTGGTTGCGATGGAGCCGTACACGTGCGCGCCCGACACATTTAATCTTTCCGCGCGCGGGGTCGAGTCCGGGATGCGCCGGCTTGCGCCCGGCGCCACCTTCGAGGCCGGCTTCGAGATTCGCGTCGTCGCGCCGTGATTCGCTAGTTCAGCTTCTTTAAGAATTCCGCGATCCGATCGAACGCGGCATTCAGGTTGTCGCGCGATGCGGCATAGGAAATCCGCACATGATTCGGCGCGCCGAAATCGTTGCCGCCGACCATCGCGACCCTCGCCCCGTCCAGCGCGATCGCGGCGAATGAGTCGCCGTGCTCGATCTTCCGGCCGTCGTACGATCTTCCGACGAGTTCCGAGATGTTCGGAAAGGCATAGAACGCGCCCTGGGGAACGTGCGGCAGCCGAAAGCCGGGCAGCGCGCGCACCCGCTCGACCACCAGCGAGCGCCGCGCGCGAAACTCCTCGGCCATCGCGCGCACGTCGTCCTGCGGACCGGTCAACGCTTCGATCGCTGCGAACTGCGTAATCGAGTTCGGATTGCCGCTGTTCTGGCCCTGCAGCCGCGCCGCCGCCGCGATCGCCTCTTTCGGGCCGGCCGCGAATCCGATGCGCCATCCCGTCATCGCATAGGTTTTTGACAACGAATTAAAAACGATTCCTTTTGAGCGCAGCCGCGGCTCGACCGTAAAGATATGCGCGGGCAGTCCGTCGTACGAAATATGCTCGTACACGTCGTCAGACAGCACCCACATGTCCGCGTCCAGCGCGATCTTCGCGAGTTCGGCCAGATGGCTTGCGCTATAGACCGCGCCGGTCGGATTGGAGGGCGAGTTCAAAATGATTGCGCGGGTGCGCGGCGTGATCGCTTTTTTCAGCTCGTCCGGACCGAGCAGAAATCCGTTACCCTCGGGACAAGGCACCAGCACCGGCGTCGCGCCCGAGAGCCCGACCATCGCCGCCAGGCTGACCCAGGCCGGGGTCGGGACGATCACCTCGTCGCCCTCGTCGAACAGCGCGGCGATCACGTTGGCCTCGGCCTGCTTGCATCCGGCGGTAGCCACGATTTCGCCGACTTCGTAATCGAGCTGATTGTCGCGCTTGAGCTTCAGCGCGATCGCCTTCTTCAAGTCGGTGATGCCGCTGACCGTGGTATATTTCGTGCGCCCCTCTTCGAGCGCGCGGCGCGCCGCGACCTTGATCCGTTCGGGGGTGTCGAAGTCGGGCTCGCCCGCCGCGAGCGAGATAACGTCGATGCCCTTTTCCTTCATCTCGGTCGCGCGCGCCTCTGCGGCCATTGTGGCCGACGGTTTGAGCGCGGCAATTCTGCGGTTGAGTTTGATCATGATTCATTCGTCCGGATGAAAAAAAGCGGCGGCCCGCGCCGCAACGCGAATGGATTTACCCGATTGTAGCGATCACGCGAGCGCGAAAAAACTGCCGCGAGAATTTTTCGCCGTGATCCGCGCGCGTGGTTAATCCACGCCCAGCTTCTTGCGCAGCCGGTTCATCACCACTTCCGGCACCAGTTCCGGCACCCGTTTGCCATATCCGGCGACTTCCTTGATCAGCCGCGACGCGCTGAAGAACAGTCCCGGATTCGCGAACAGAAAAACCGTCTCGACCGCCGGATTCATCAGCCGGTTCATCTGCGCCATGTTCATTTCATAGTCGAAGTCAGTCACCGCGCGCAGGCTGCGCAGAATCGCGCGCGCGCCGATGCCCTGCGCGTAATCCACCACCGGACCGCTGAACTTGTCGACCCGCGCGCGCGGCTCCAGGTCGTGAATCACTCCTCGGATCATCTCGACCCTTTCGTCGGGGTCGAACAGCGCCGAGTCCTTGTGCGGGTTATACGCGACCGCGACGATAACTTCGTCGAACAGCAGGACGCTGCGCCGGATCACGTCAATATGGCCGTTGTGAATCGGGTCAAAGGTGCCCGGATATACCGCGATTGAAGGTGCGTGTCCCGCAGGTTTGCTACTCATCGGAAACCATCAACTCCTAACAGGCGTCGCGTCGGATCGCCGGTAAAAGGCGATCCGATGATCGCCCAGATTTGCGATATTTGCGCGCTCGAATCCGGCCGGAGCTTCGGGTGCCGCGGCCGCGCGCTTCGATTGTCCGACGACAATCCATCCGCCCTCGGCCGCAAGCTTGTGGCTCGCGATCCGCTCGAGCACCGGACCGCTAAGGTCGTTCTTGAAGGGCGCGTCGATGAAGATGAGATCAAAACTCGCGCCGGCCGCGCCGAGATCGTCCAGCGCGCGAAACACGTCGGCGCCGATGATCCGCGCCCGCGCGGAGAGCCCGAGCGCCGTCAGATTCGCGGCGATCGCGGCCGCCGCCGCGCGCGAGGAATCGATCATCGTGGCGTGTGCGGCGCCGCGCGACAGCGCCTCGCACGAAAGCGATCCGCTGCCGGCGAAGATGTCCAGCACGCGGATGTCCGAGAAATCGATCCTGACCTGGAGCCTGGAAAAAATGGATTCGCGCGCCCGAGCCGAAGTCGGTCGCGTAGTGAGCCCGCGCGGCGCTACAAGCCGCCGCCCGTGCGCCTGTCCTGCAATCACGCGCATCGCGCACCGCGCCGGGAAGTCGCACAGAAGTTGCGCATTTGACAGATCTTCGCTCGCGCCCAACCCGGGTCGCGCTCGATAGATAACCCGTATCGTGTCCGCGGAGCAAGTTGGCCGCGGGATCATCAATTTAGTCTTGCGCCTCTGGAAGGATTGCGGGATTTTAGCTACTCATCATAAGATTCGCGAACGCCGCGACCCCGATTGTTGTAAGGATTTGTAATACCACTGTCATGTTGACATCGGCTGAGCTTAAGTTTTCCGACGCCACGATGCGGGAATATCAGGAGATGCTCACGCATTATCCGACTCGCCGCGCCGCGTTGCTGCCTGCGCTGTGGATGGCGCAGCGCGACTTCGGATGGGTCGGCGAGGAAATCCAGCGCTACGTCGCCGGGCTGATGGAACTGCCGCTGTCGCACGTCAAGGCGGTGGTCACCTTCTACCCGATGTTTCATCAGGAGCCGGTCGGCAAATTCCTGATCGACGTGTGCACCAACCTGTCGTGCCGCCTGCGCGGCGCCGACCGGATTGTCGATTGTATCCGCGCTCGCCTGGGTATCGAGGTTGATCAGACCACGCCCGACGGCAAGTTCACCCTCGGCACCGCGGAGTGCCTGGCCTCGTGCGGAACCGCGCCGATGCTCCAGCTCAACCAGGACCAGTACTACGAGAACCTGACCGAAGAGAGCATGCTCAAGCTGCTCGACGAGCTCGCCGGACGTGATGGCTGAACTGATAGTCGGCGCAATCGAAGCAGTCCTGATGATTCTCATCGGGCTGAATCTCGCGATTTTCCTGCTCTACTTCGAGCGCAAGGGCAGCGCGCTTATCCAGGACCGGGTGGGCGCAAATCGCGCGTCGATCACCGGGCTCGGGCGCAAACTCGGGCTGCCCAACCTTGGCATCATCAACACGCTCATCGCCGATCCGATCAAGCTCTTCACCAAGGAAGATTTCGTACCCGCCGGCGCCGATCATTTCCTGCACGGCCTCGCGCCGTTCATCGCGCTGTTCCCGGTGATGATCGCGTTCGTGGTGATTCCATTTGGTGACACGATCACGTTCGGGGGACGCACCTTCGGACTGCAAGCCGCCCCAATCAACGCAGCCGCGCTCTATTTGCTCGCGGTTATCGGGGTCGGCGTCTATGGCGTCTCGCTCGGCGGATGGGCCTCGAACAATCGCTGGGCGCTGCTCGGCGGAATCCGCGCGACCGCGCAAATGATCTCTTACGAGATCGCGATGGGGCTTGCGATTATCGCGATCGTCGTCACCTACGGCTCGCTCGACCTGCAAGAGATGGTTCGGATGCAGGGCGGAGTATGGTTCGGATGGCTGCCGCGGTGGGGAATCTTCGTGCAGCCGCTCGCGTTCATCCTGCTGCTGACCGCGGGAATCGCGGAGTCCAAGCGAATTCCGTTCGATCTGCCCGAAGGCGAGTCCGAGTTGATTTTGGGCTACATGCTCGAATACTCGGGCGGCAAGCAGGCTGCCTTCATGCTGACCGACCTTGCGGAGCAGGCGCTGGTCGCGATGCTGCTGGTCACGTTCTTCTTCGGCGGATGGCAGGTGCCGTGGCTCTATCGCGACGGCTTTCATCTGCCGGGGGGCGCCATACTCGCGGTCACTCCGATAATCGTCTCGATCGTCGGAGTCATCGCGTTTCTGATCAAAGTTGTGATCCTGTGCGCGTTCATGGGGCTCATCCGATGGACGCTGCCGCGGTTTCGCTACGACCAATTGATGAAACTCGGCTGGAAGATACTGGTGCCGCTCGGGCTGCTAAATATCCTGATTACCGCGTTTGTCGTGGTCGTGACCGGAGGCGCGCATTGACATGCCGATAGCGCTGTTCTGGTTTCTGGCCGCAGTCTCGCTTCTCTCGGCGTTCGGCGTGGTGCTGCAGCGTAATCCGCTGCACTGCCTGCTGGCGCTGATCATGACGCTGCTCGCGATCGCGGTGCTGTTCATCGGCGAAGACGCGGTGGTGGTCGGTTTCCTGCAAGCAATCGTATATGCCGGCGCGATCATGGTGCTGTTCCTGTTCGTGATCTGGCTGCTCAACCTGCGCGCAGAGATGGGATCGACCGGCCATCTGGCGCTCAAGTTTTTCGGCACGATCGCGGTCGCCGCGATGTTCGCGGAACTGATGGCGTTCCTGCTGCCGCCGCATCTGCAAGTCAAATTCGCCGGGCATGCGGCTGGTTACGGATCGATCGACAGCCTGTCGCAAACATTATTTTCCGAATACCTGGTCGCGTTCGAAGTTACCTCCGTGCTGCTGCTGGTCGCGGTGATTGGCGCGGTCGCGCTGGCGCGGCGCAGCACCGCGACTGAAATCCGGGAGCACGCCGCCGAGAACGCGCGCAAGCAGCGGAGCGCTTCACTATGATGGTTCCGCTTCCGTACCTGATGGCGCTTAGCGGCGCGATCTTCGCGATCGGCGTGCTGGGTTTTCTCACCCGCAGGAACATCCTGGTGATGTTCATGTCGGTCGAGCTGATGCTCAACGCGGTCAACCTTGCGTTTATCGCGCTTGGCAGCCGGCTCGGCACGATGGACGGGCAGGTGATCGTGTTTTTCGTGATGACGGTCGCCGCGGCGGAGGCGGCGGTCGGGCTTGCGATTATCATTTCAATCTTCCGCGGCCGCGAAACCGTTAACGCCGACGACCTGACGATGCTGCGATGGTGACCACGGTGGCTAATCTCCCGTCCTCCGCACTGGCGCTGATCCTGCTGTTCCCCGCGCTCGGCGTGCTGTTCAATTTGTTTTTCGGAGCGCGCCTGGGCCGCCGCGCCGTGAGTATCGTCGGTCCGGGCGTGATGTTCCTGGCGCTGGCCGCCGCCACCTGGGTGTTCGTGCGCCTGCTGATGCTGCCCCGCGGCGACGCGCTGATGTTCACGCTGTGGCCGTGGATCGAGGCGGGCCATTTTCACGTCGAGTTCGCACTGCGCGCCGACACGCTCTCGGGCGTGATGATCATGATCGTCACCGGCGTCGGTGCTTTCATCCATCTTTACTCGGTCGGCTACATGGCGCACGACGAGGACTTCGCGCGCTTTTTTACCTACATGAACCTGTTCGCGCTCTCGATGCTGATCCTGGTGCTCGCGAGCAACCTGCTGATGATGTTCGTCGGATGGGAGGGCGTGGGGCTGTGCTCCTATCTGCTGATCGCGTTTTGGTACACGAATCCGCAATTCGCCTACAACGGGCGCAAGGCGTTCATCGTCAATCGGGTCGGCGACGCGGGCTTTATCCTCGGGATGCTGACGATCATCTCGGTACTCTCGCGCGGCGGCGTGTGGACGCTCGATTTCCCGACTATCCAGGCCCACGTCGGCCTCTTCACGACCGGCACCGCCACGGCGGCGTGCCTGCTGCTCTTTATGGGCGCGACCGGAAAGTCCGCGCAGATTCCACTCTACGTATGGTTGCCCGACGCGATGGTCGGCCCAACTCCGGTCAGTGCGCTGATCCACGCGGCCACCATGGTCACGGCCGGCGTGTACATGATCGCGCGGCTCAATTTTCTCTACATGCTCTCGCCCGACGCGATGACGGTAG
>JBARDN010000039.1:0-17183 GCA_049795175.1 Binataceae bacterium (SeqCode)
GAAGCGATTAATGCAACCAGCCAAGGCTTTCCGCACTAATCGCTTCGCGGAGATCCTTCACTGCGGCAGCCGCTGGCTGCCTCCGTTCAGGATGACACCCAAAACTCTCGTTTATCGACAGCCTCGGATCTGCGGCAGGTCGCGACGGTTTCCGTTATTCGACTGGTGCGTTATAAAGTGTCGCCGTGCGTGTAATTCTCATCGTCGCCAAAGAGCTTGGTCTGGCCAAGACCCGGCTCGGACCCGTGATGCCCGAAGACGAGCGTGGCGCCCTGGCCGAGGCAATGTATCGCGACGTGCTGGCGGCGGCGCTCGGTTCGCGCGCGGCGGAGATGGTCGCGGTCGTGAGTTCGGGCCGCCGCGTGCTCGAGATGGCGCGCGGCGCGGGCGCGATGGCGATCGATGAAGGCTACGTGCGCGGACTCAACGCCGCGGTTGCGATGGCGACGGCGACGTTGGCCCGGCACGGCGCCACCACCGTGTGCACGGTGCTCTCCGATATCCCGATGATCACGGCGAGCGATATCGACGCGGTCTTCGGCGCGATGCATCCGGGACCGGGGGTGGTGCTGGTGCCCTCGCGCGATTTCAGCGGCACCAACGTTATCGCGCGCTCTCCAGCCGGGATCATCAGGACCCGGTTCGGCCGCCAGAGCCTGGCCAAGCATCTGGACGAATGCCGCGCGCACGCGGTGCCGTGCCAGGTTCTAAGGCTTGCGCGGCCTGCGCTCGATCTGGATCTGGTTAATGACCTCTACGAATTTGTCCGCACGGCTTCGACCACCCACACCCTGAACCAGCTCTCCCGCCTGGGAATTGCGCATCACTGAAAATTTTTCGCGAACGGATATAGCCGCAGTGGAAATGATTGAGCAGCTAGGCGCATCCATACTCGACGGTATTTTTGCGCTCGGAAATTTCGTCTTGTTTCTGTTCCATTCGATCGTCTTTGCGGTGGTGCCGCCGTATAAGGCGCGCCTCGCGATTCGCCAGATTCGGATAATCGGCGCCGATTCGCTGTTGCTGATCCTGCTGATCGGCGCGTTCACCGGGATGGTGCTGGGACTGCAGGGATACACCACCTTGCGCCGCTTCGGCTCCGAGGGCGCGCTCGGCACCGTGGTCGCTCTTACGATAGTGCGCGAGCTTGGTCCCGTCTTGGCCGCGCTGATGATCGCCGCGCGCGCCGGCTCCGCGATGGCCGCGGAGTTGGGCTCGATGCAATCGACCGAGCAGGTCGATGCGCTCACGGTGATGGCGATCAACCCGGTGCAGTATCTCGTCTCGCCGCGGATGATCGCGGGGATAGTCAGCTTTCCGCTCTTGACCACGATCTTCGACGTGGTCGGAATCTGGGGCGGATGGCTGGTGGGATGCGGCCTGATGGGCGCGCCGTCGGGCGACTACTTCAACGGCATCGCGGCGCAGATGGGCTCGCACGATATCGCGCTGGGACTGTACAAGGCGCTCGCCTTCGGGATCATCGTGATGTGGGTGTCGTGCTACAAAGGCTACCACGCGCAGCGGATGGCGACCGGCGTCAGCCGCGCCACGACCGAAGCAGTGGTGCTGTCGAGCGTTTTAATCCTGGCGGCCGACTATATCCTCGGCGCACTTCTTCTGTAACATGGCGGACTTGGCGCTAGCTTCTCCTGGGCATCGGATGAACCCTGAAGTCATCGGCGAAAACACTGGCAACACGGCTGGCAATAATTCCGGCAACGCTATCGAAGTGCGCGGACTGCGGCGCAGCTTCGGGCGGCAAGTCGTGCTCGACGGGGTTGATCTGAGCGTGCCCGACGGCAAGATCGTCACGATCGTGGGACCGTCGGGATGCGGCAAAACCGTGCTGCTGAAGCATCTTAATTTGCTCCTGCGTCCCGATGCCGGTTCGATCGTGATCGAAGGGACGGAGGTTGTCGGGCTTAGGGGCAGCGCGCTGAACGCGGTGCGCGAGAAGTTTGGGATGCTGTTCCAGGCGGGAGCGCTGTTCGACTCGATGACGGTGTTCGATAACGTGGCCTTTCCGCTGGTCGAGAAGACCACGCTCAGCCGCGGCGAGATTCACGCCAAGGTGCTGGAAACACTGGCTGCCGTAGGGCTTCAGGGGATGGGCGAAAAATATCCGTCCGAGATGAGCGGCGGGATGCAGAAACGCGCGGCGCTCGCGCGCGCGCTGGTGCATCGCCCGAAAATCCTGATGCTCGACGAGCCGACCACCGGCCTCGACCCGACGCGCACCGGTGCGATTCACGAACTTATCCGCGCGACCCAGAAGAAGTTCGGGTTGTCGGTGGTGATGGTGAGTCACGACGTGCCGGCCGTGTTCCAGGTCTCGGACCGTGTCGCATTCATGCATCACGGCAAGATGCGGCTGACGGGAACGGTCGACGAAGTGATGGGTTCGAGCGACGACGAGTTCAAACGCTTTTTGGCGGGCCGCGCCTCGGGCGACGACCTGGAAAACAACCAAGTGAGTTCGTAGAGACGCAGAGCAAGAAATGTACGCAAGCCGCACAACGCAATTTATCGTCGGGATTTTCGGGCTGCTCGGAATTCTTGCGCTCGTGATCCTCTCTTTCCGCCTGGGGCAGATTTCGATCATTCCGCCTCCCGGCTATACCCTCTACGCGAGCTTCGACAATATCGCCGGATTGAAGTCTGGTGACGAAGTCGAGATCGCGGGCGTGCATGTGGGCCGCGTGCAATCGATCGAGCTCAAGGACGAACGCGCGCGCCTTTCGATGCGGATCGACGACGGTATCGCGGTCGATAACGATGCGATCGCGTCGATCCTGACCAGCGGACTTATCGGCAGCAAGTATGTCTCGATCGCTCCCGGGCCGGGCGAGAAAACGCTGGTCAACGGCGACACGATCCGCCAGACCCAGTCTGCGTTCGTGATTGAAAACGCGATCGGGCAACTGATAAACAACGCAGGATCATCGTCGGGCAAAGATTCCGGCGCAGCCGGAGCCTCGAGCGGTGGCGGCGCGGGCAGCGACAACGACATCGGCGCTCCGCCGGGACTCGCCACTCCGACGGCAAAGGCCTCTTCCGGAGCGAGCGGCGGAAAAGAAAAAGCCCATTCCGCTCCGGCAAAGAAGTCGTAAACTTTCGGAATTAATTCGGAACAATTCGATGGAGAATACTCACGTGAAATTGGCAATCCGTCCCCGCCCGATTGCGGACTTCCTCAAAGCTGCCGCGATGCTCGCGCTCGGGGCGGTATTCATGCTCGCAGCCGGGATTCATCCCGCGTTCGCCGCGAATGATCCGATGGCGGTGGTTCAGCAGACCGTCAACGACGCACTCGGCGTGCTGCGCAACAAGCAGGTCCCGGCCGAGCAGCGGCGCGACCAGCTAAGGCAGATTATCTCGAGAAGTTTCGATTTCACCGAGATGTCGCGCTCGGCGCTGGGCTATCATTGGAAGCAGATCACGCCCGATCAGCAGCAGGAGTTCACCACCGTCTTCACAACTTTTATCGAGGACTCCTACCTGGCCAAGATCAACGACTACTCGGGCCAGCAGGTGCAGTTCGTCCGCCAGACCAAGGACGGCGCTCAATACGCGCAGGTTGCGACCAATATCGTGCAGCCAGGCAAAGATCCGATTGCGGTCAACTACCGCTTGCTCAGTGAGAACGGCCAATGGAAGGTTTACGACGTGACCGTCGAGGCGATCAGCATCATCGCCAATTACCGCAACCAGTTTAACCGGGTGATGAACAACCAGGGCTACTCAAAATTGATCGCCGATTTGAAGAGCAAGCAGGCCTCTTTGGCGGCTTCGCTTGGCGATCGCCACTAAGGTAGACTCCCTTGCCACAATAACGCGGCATGGTACGCTGTGGCTCAGCCAGCGCCGCGAAGTGCATCTGACTTTAGCAATTCGCGCCGCGTATGCACGGAGAAGGAAACTATGAGATCGGTTCGTAAATCGGCCGCGATATCGCGGATAGTGGGGGCCCTTGCCGCCACGGCGATCGCTGCCTGTCTGATGCCGGCGATTCCGGCGATGGCGCAGGATGTCGCCCCGCTCAGTAACAGTCCGGAGCGCCAGGGAATTGTGCAGCAGGCGCAACAGACTCCGCCGGGCGAAGACCAGGGCGTGTACAGCGATCCACTGGCGCCCTTCAATGAATCGATGCTCACGTTCAATCTCAAGCTCGATGATTGGGTGCTGCGACCGGTCGCGTCGGGCTATGCGTTCATCGCTCCCGACGTGGTGCGTCAGAGCGTGGGGCGCTTCTTCGACAACGTCAACGTGATTCCGCGCTTCGCGAACAACCTGTTCCAGCTCCGCTTCGCGGAGGCCGGCGGCGAAGTCGCGCGGTTTGGAATCAACAGCACTCTCGGTGTCGCGGGATTTTTCGATCCGGCCGATGCGTGGTTCGGCCTGAAGGAGCACAACGACGACTTCGGCCTGACGCTGCGCTATTACGGCGCTCCGACCGGGCCGTACGTGATGCTGCCGTTCCTCGGACCCTCGACGATCGGCGACACGGTCGGGATCGTCGTCGATGGCGCGATGAATCCGATGAGCTACCTGCTGCCGTGGTACGTATATATTCCGGCCGACGTGGGCTGGCGTGTCGGTGAAGCGGTCAACTACCGCTCGCTGCATCTGAACCAGTTCGAAGAAGCCGATCGCTACGCGGTCGATCTTTACGGCGCGGTGCAGGACGCATACCTGCAGACCCGGGTTCACGAGACCAAAGAACTCAAACAATAGCGCTCGTCAGCCGCTCTCTTCGGACAATCAAACGCGCCGCGCGACCCTCGCGCGGCGCGTTTCTTTCTACTCTCCTCTGCCGATACGCTCTCGCTCCGGGAGAGCGCGGGGCGCCTTGCGGAGAGCTTTCCTTAATCGCGGGGCGCTCTCGCGTTCGCGCTGAATAAGGTCCCTCACCTTACCGTGTGCCAGCGGCACGTAACTTTCAGGGCGAGGACCAGGCGGCGGGCGAGGACCGTAGCATCATCCTCATCGCACATGCTCCCATGCATGATACGAACTGCGCACCAGCGGACCCGACTCGACGTGCCTGAACCCAAGAGCTCGCGCCTCTTTCCCAATCTCCGCAAACTCCGCCGGCGGAACATAGCGGACTACCGCCAGATGCTCCCCCGACGGACGCAGATACTGCCCTATTGTCACGATGTCGCATTCGACGCCGCGCAGATCGCGCATCACGCGCATCAACTCGCCGCGCTCTTCGCCCAGCCCGAGCATCATTCCCGCCTTGGTCAGAACTTCGCGGCCAAGTCTGCGCGAGGTATCCTTCGCATGCCTCAGCACCGTGAGCGAGCGCGCATAATTCCCGCCCGGCCGCACGCTGCGGTAAAGACTCGGCACGGTTTCGATATTGTGGTTGTAGATATCGATCGGTGCGCGCACTACTGTCTCGACGCTCGAGAACTCGCCCTGAAAATCCGGCACCAGCACTTCGACTCGCGACGCGGGAAGCGCGTGCTTTATCGCCCGCGCGGTGGCTGCAAAATGCGCGGCGCCGCCGTCGGGCAGATCGTCGCGATCGACCGATGTCACCACGACGTGTTGCAACCCCAGGCGCGCGACCGCCTGCGCGATCCTGTCCGGCTCTTCCGGATCGAGCGGGCGCACCTTGCCGTGCGCGACCGCGCAGTAAGGGCAGTTGCGCGTGCATACGTCGCCCATCAGCATGAAGGTGGCGGTGCGATGCGAGAAACACTCGCCGATATTCGGGCAGCATGCTTCCTGGCAGACACTGTGCAGCTTCAGCTCCGACAGAATCGATTTGGTGCGCAGGTACTCGGCCGAAACCGGCGCACGCACTTTGATCCAGTCGGGATGTTTGCGTTCGGGGATCACTCGACTCGATCCTCGGCCATCGCGCCCGGCGGGTCAACGAACGCCCACAGCGCCGAGGGGTTTATCGATTCCGCCGAATCGTAATCGAAGGTCGCGCAAAAGGACTCGGCAAGAATCTTCGAGAACTGCGCGACGCCGATATCGGTCCGGCCGAGCTGCGCGATCGAGGTCATCTCGCATCCTTCGATTCCGCACGGAATGATCGATTGAAAATACGAAAGATCGGGACACACGTTGAGCGCGAGGCCGTGATAGGTCACCCAGCGCCGGATGCCGACGCCGATCGACGCGAGCTTTTGCGTCCCATTCCATACGCCGGTAAGACCGGCGCGAGTGCCGGCCGCGATATCGCATCGCGCGAGCGCCGCGATCATCGCCGCTTCGAGCGCGCGCAGATATTTCGCCACGTCGCGCGCGTTTCCATCGAGCTTCAGGATCGGATACCCGACGATTTGGCCGGGTCCGTGATAAGTCACCTGTCCGCCGCGCGAGACGCGCACGACCGGAACCTCCGGCCGCGGCGCGATGATGAACTTCTCGTCGGCGGCGCGCCCGAGCGTGTAGACATGCGGATGCTCGAGCAGCAGGAGCGTGTCGCCGATCGCGCCAGCGAGCCGCGCCTGCACTAGCGCGATTTGCAGCGCGAGCGCGCGGCTATAGTCCACGATGCCAAGTTCTGCGACCGCGAGATTTCGATGCTCCAGATTCATCGCACTAGAAGTTGATCGATTCGCCGTCGGCTGCGAGCGCCGCTTCCATGATCGCTTCGGACATCGAGGGATGCGGATGCGCCATCTTGCCGAATTCCTCGGTGGTCGCCTCGAGGGTCTTGCCCAGAACCACTTCCGCGATCATGTCGGTCGCGCCGTGGCCGATTATCTGGCAGCCGATCACCTCGCCATATTTTTTCTCCGCAACCATCTTGGCGAAGCCGTCGGTGTGGCCAATAGCAACCGCCTTGCCGAGCGCGCGGAACGGAAACTTGCCGACCTTGACGTCGATCCCGCGAGCACGCGCGTCGGCCTCATTCAGTCCGACCGTCGCGACCTCAGGCTCGCAGTAAATGCATCCCGCGATCGAGAGCAGGTCGAAGCCCGGCTCGCGCACGCCCGCCATAATCTCGACGGCGGCGATTCCCTCCGCCGAGGCTTTGTGCGCGAGCAGCGGAGGGCGAATCACGTCGCCGATCGCGTAGATGGTCGGCGCGGTGGTTCGAAACGAATCGTCTACCTTGATGAAACCGCCGCGCTCAAGTTCGACGCCGGCCTTGTCGAGCCCGATACTGGCGCTAAGCGGCGTGCGTCCCACCGCGACCAGCACGGCTTCCGCCTCGACAGATTTTGCAGTGCCGGCAGCGTCTAGCGTCACGTTCCACACGCCGCCGTTTTTCGCCATCGTCTTGAAACCGTGCCCCAGCATCACCTGGACCTTGCGTTTGATGAACGACTTGCGCAGCTCCTCGGCGATCTCGGCGTCGAACCCGGGAAGCATCTGCTTTTCCAGCTCGACGATCGTCACCGCGGTTCCGAAAGCCTGGTAAAAGTAACCGAACTCGAGTCCGATCGCGCCGGCGCCGATAATCACGATGCTCTTCGGCAGCACGTCATGCACCAGCGCTTCTTTGCTGGTCATCACGCCGTCGCCGATTTTCATTCCCGGAAACAGCCGCTCGTTCGAACCGGCGGCCAACAGGATTCTATCCGTCTCGAGCGACGCCGCCGGCGGCGCAGGCTTGTCCTCGGCCTGCGTCAGCGCAACGGTGTTTGGTCCCGCGACGGTGGCGTTCGCCTCGAAAAAATCGATGTTGTTTTTCTTGAGCAGAAAACGGACGCCGCGCGACAGCTTTTCAGCCGCGGCACGCGAGCGCGCGATCACTTTTTTGAAATCGACGCTGACGGTGCCGACTTCGATTCCGTGTTCCTTCGCCGCGCCGCGAATCGTCTCCATCGCCTCGGCGGAATTGAGGAGCGCCTTCGACGGAATACATCCCCAGTTGAGGCACACGCCGCCGGGGCGGTCGCGTTCGATAACTGCAACTTTCATTTTGAGCTGGCTCGCGCGAATCGCGGCGACATAGCCGCCCGGTCCGGAGCCGATAACGATCAGGTCATAACGTGTATTGGCCAAGATGAAGTCCTTTGCGGTGCGCGCTCACATCGGCCGCATCGCGATATTAAGGATATCACTTGCGCGCGCGGGAGAGACGATCTCGATCGGCGATCGCAGCGACCCGAACGCACAACGGTAGATGCTCGCGGCGATTTCTGCCTCGACACCCACCGGTCCTTCGCTTGCGAGGATCGCGCGCCCGGTCTTCGCGATCGAAGCGGCGATGGTCGCCGTGTCGAGCGGAGCGAGCGCGCGAAGATCGACTATTTCGACGCTGACGCCGCGACCTTTCAGAAGCGCGGCTACCGCCATCGACTCTTCCACTGCGTGCGAATACGCGATGATCGTCAACGACGCGCCGTCGCGGACAATCCGCGCACCTTCGAGCGGCGCCAGGTCGTCGGGAGCCTCCGGCACTTCGCCGCTCGTCTCGTAGAGCAAGCGATGCTCCAGAACGATGACCGGGCTGCCGCATCGAATCGCCGACTTGAGCATCGCCTTGGCGTCGGCGGGCGACGCCGGTGAGATCACACGAACTCCCGAACCGATTGTGATCGACGCGCGGGCTCCGTCATTGCCGAGCGGCGCGCGAATCACGATTGGCAGCTGGCGATGGTTCAAGAGTTGCGCGGCGGACGCGAGCGCAAGTGCGCCGTTTCGCATTTCCACTATCGGCACGAGCCCGCCGAGCGCCGCGCCAATCGCGATGGCCGCTAGCGAAGCGTCAGCGCGCGGGACGTCGCGAATTCTGCGCTCTCCAAACTCGGCGAGCATCCCGGCGGTGACTCCCAATGCGCCGCCGCCGTATCCGATGCCTTCGCCGAGCAGGCATACGCGTTCGTCGCGCGCGAGTTCCTCGCGAAGTGCGTCGGCGATCGCCTTTCGGTACGTGATTATCGGCATGGCGGAAGACTTTCGGCGAAGATGGTCGCCTCGTCGAACAGGCGCTCGATCTCGCCGTCGATCTGATCGAGGCGCGCGGCCGCGTCGCCTGCCTGATCGATCATTCGCTGGCGCGTGGTTGCGATCGGATCACGCTCGAGCGCGATTCGATCTCCGTGCGCGCCTCCCGGCCTGTAAGTCACCGCCTCGACCAGCGACGGTCCTTCACCGGCCCGCGCACGCGCGAGCGCTTCGGCCACGACGGCGTGAACTTCGAGCACTTCCATCCCATCGACGCGCGTCCCCGCGATCTTGTACGACGCGGCAAGGCGATGGAGTTGTTCCTGGCAGACGGCGTTGTCGGTGATCGTGCCCATCGCAAAAAAATTGTTCTCGCACACGAAGACCACCGGCAGAGTCCATAGCGACGCGAGATTCAGCGCTTCGTGGAACGAGCCCTGCGAGAGAATTTCGTCGCCGAATATGCAGCAGACGGCCCGCTGCGCTTCACGATATGCGATCGAGAGGCCGAACCCGGTTGCGATCGCCAGCGCGTCCGGCGTGCCGCCTACGAAATGCAAATCCGCATCTGCATCGGCAATCGCATCGCGAGAGATCTTGCCACGTCTATATGCCATCGCGATCTTCGCATCCGCGCCCGCGGCGATACGATGACCGTGCGCGCGATACGCGCTGACTATGCAATCGCTCTTTGCACGAGCGAGGATCGCGCCGGCGGCGGTTGCCTCCTCACCGCGGCAGAGAGTCGCGTGGTTGGAATCAGCGAGACCGAGTGTGACGGCGCGTTCGTCGAAACGCCGCATCAGCCGCATCGCGCGGTACAGCTCGAAGGCTCGCTCAGCGGAAATGGCGGCCGTGTTCGCTCCAGAAGGTTTTTCAGCCCGTTCGGATTTCATTTTCGCGGCGCCACCGGTTCGCTATCAGAGGTCCACGCTAGACCAACCGCCGCGATCGTGAAATGGCGATGTGGCTAGTGCAGCGGCGAAATAGTAGAAGAGTGGGGCGTGCCCGGCGTGGAGACGGGAATCGGCACCGGTCGGAGGCGATCTGCGTACAGGATCGCGTGCTGGAAGTCTGCGCGATTCGCGAGATTGTCCACCGCGCGGCTCAGCGCCTGATCGAGGCCTGCGGCGCGATTGTCGCCGATAGGATCCTGGTCGTTGCGTCCGCCCTGGCCGGAGACGGCCTGATAAAACGTCACCGCGCCGTCGCGCGCGACCACCTGCGCGTTCATCACCAGAGTCGCGTGCGCATCGCCCACGCGCCAGGTGGGCTGAAAGGTCGAGTAGAGCTGCGAGAGCTCCAGGTTGACGACCACGGGAGCGTTGGCGGCCACGGTGAACCCGCGCATCGTGAGCGCCTGCTCCATCGACTTTTGCAGCACGTAGTCAACATCGTTCTTGATCGTGATCTG
The DNA here is from genome assembly GCA_049795175.1 of Binataceae bacterium (SeqCode). Lineage (GTDB taxonomy): Bacteria > Desulfobacterota > Binatia > Binatales > Binataceae > JBARDN01. Next base: position 10,280 of record JBARDN010000039.1, read on the forward strand.
CGCCGACTCCTGCTCGACGCTGTCGAGCGTCTGGCCCACATCGATCTTGTCGCTGCGCACGTCGCGGACATTGACCCGCACCGCAACGCGATGCGCACCCTCAACCTGGCTGTAAACGGGAGACGGCAGATATTCGAGCTCGACGCGCGACGGATAGACACTCGAGCATCCTGCCGCGAGTGCGATCAGCGCGGCAAACATAAGCGCGCCGACGAGCGCAGTGCTGCGAGACGCGCGTGATGATCGTTTTGGCACGGACGGAAAACCGTTCAATCCGCAAACAGCAGTTTCATCTGCGCCGCCATCGCGACTGGCGAAAACGAGCGGCGATGAATCGGCGAGGGGCCCAGGCGCTGCACCGCCTCGAGATGCTCGGCCGTGCAATAGCCCTTGTGCTGCGCGAGGCCGTAGCCGGGGAAGCGCGCGTCAAATTCGACCATCATGCGGTCGCGCGTCACCTTGGCGATAATCGACGCGGCCGCGATACAGAAGCTCTTGCGATCGCCGCCAACTATATGAGTCTGCGGAAGGCCGAGTCCCGGGATGTTGCGGCCGTCGACCAGCACGTGTGCGGGCGTGCGTCCGAGCGCGGCGACTGCGCGACGGCTCGCGCTCATCGTCGCCCAGAAGATATTTATCCGATCGACTTCTTCGACCTCCGCGACTCCGATTCCGACCGCGAGCGCGCCTGCGCGAATCGGCTCGAACAGCGCCTCGCGTTTTTCCGGCAATAGCTGCTTGGAGTCGTGCACGCCCTTGATGAATTTCTCCGGCGCGAAAATCACCGCCGCGGCGACCACCGGGCCCGCCATCGGACCGACGCCGGCTTCGTCGACGCCCGCGACCTCGGTGATTCCGCTCACCCACAGGCGGCGTTCATAGCGAAGGTCGGGTCGCTTGGACATCGCGCTACGCAAGCCTCTTAAGGCGCGCCTTGCGCACGGTTTCGGCGATGCCGTCAGGGTCGGCGACATCAAGCAGACGGATTGCGTAGTCGGCGCTCGCCGCCGACGCGATCGTGACGTCGCCCAGCCCGAGCATTCGCTGCATCACGCGCTTGGAGACCTCGACCGAGCGGATATCGGCGAGCTCCATCTCGCGGCGCGAGGTCGCAATAATTCCGTGCTGTTCCATGATTCGATCGGAGGTGACGGTCCAGCTCTGACGCCGCCGCTGGATCATCGCGTTGATGATGGCAATCACGCCCGCGCCCATGACGAGGAAACCGGCCGGCCACAATTTCGGCTGGGTCTGGAGATTTTTCCCGAGCATGATCGCACCGCCGACGATTAGCGCTCCGCCAACGACCATCGAGTTTGCATAGCGCCACATCGAGGGATGAATCTTCGCGAGCATGTACTCGCGCACTGCGGCCGGCTTGGGCGCGAACATCCTCGTGCCGCAGCGTGAACAAAACTGCGCGCCTTGCGGGCATTCATTTCCGCACTGGGGACATCGCATCGCGCCGCGCTTCCACCTCCCGCCCTCGACGATCGAGATTATGCTGAAACGATCGCGCAATAGGCAAACCAAATTCCAACACCAAGGCACCAAGGCGGCCACTAAGACACGAAGGCACAAATAAGAGATTTTTTCTTTTCCGTGTCTTGGTGTCGCGGCTGCCTTGGTGTTTGAGTTCGAGTGCTTTCCGCGCGGACGTGAGGCGTGGTAAATCTCGAATCATGAAAATCGGCTTATTTGGAATCAACAATGGTCCCTGCGCTTCCCCAAAAACCGCTGCGGCAGTGGCGCGAGCTGCTGAACAGGCCGGATTTGAAAGTCTATGGACGGGCGAGCACGTTATTGTGCCCGACCCGCAAGTGCCGCCGTCGCCGGTGGCGCCCGACTACCCGATGCTCGATCCGGCGATCGCGCTGGCGTTTGTCGCCGCGCATACCGAAAAGATCCGCCTCGGCACCGGGATAATCATTTTGCCGCAGCGCAATCCGGTTGTGCTCGCAAAGGAACTTGCGACCACCGACGTGCTCTCGAACGGACGGCTGATTTTCGGAATCGGAGTCGGGTATCTCAAGCCGGAGTTCGAAGCGATCGGCGTTCCGTTCGATCACAAGGGCGCGCGCAGCGAGGAATATCTGGCCGCGATGATCGCGCTATGGTCCCAGGCCAAGCCCGAGTTCAACGGACGATGGGTAAAGTTCAAGGGCGTCAACACGATGCCGCGGCCGGTGCAGAAACCGCATCCGGAAATCGTCTTCGGCGGCCATTCAGCCGAGGCCTTCAGCCGCGCCGCCAGGCTCGCAAAGGGATGGTACGGGTTCGCGCTCGACCTCGAGGGCGCGAAGAAGTGCATAGCCGGTGTCAAGGAAGCGTGCGCCAAAATAAAGCGCAGTTTTTCAGAGATCGAGATCAGCGTGACTCCGCGCGGAAAGATCGACCTTGATGCGGCCCGCCGCTTTGCGGAAGTGGGAGTGCATCGGCTGATTCTGCTCCAGAGTGGAAACAACCAGGCGTCGATTCTGACCCAGGTGAGCGAGGTCGGACGAGACCTGATCGGCAAAGTCTAAGCAACCGGGCGGTGGCGAATCTCGCCGTCGCCCTATTGCTTGCTACCTCCAACGGCTGCCGTTGACGCCGTATATTCTTCATTTGTTCCCTGGGGAACCAACGCCAGATCATGTCAGAACGGTGGAACAACGGCTTTAGGCGCCTTCCTGTGCTTTTCTGACTGCCAATTTATCGTCATCGCGGCAAAATCCTAACGTGCGCGAGATCAAAGATCCGAGCAGAGCGATTCTATTTCCCGGCAACCGTACCGCAAAAACTTCGGCACGGCGCTTGCGTTAACAGAAAGTCAACTCGGCGACGACGAGCAAGCGCAGCAAAGGAGGGCGAACGGACAATGATTAGGAATGACGGTAGCCATGTGTTAACGGTGAAAGAACTCTCGGATTACCTGAAGGTTCATCCGTCCACGATCTATCGCCAACTCAAGCGCGGCAAATTGCCCGCGTTCAAGGTCGGCAGTGACTGGCGGTTCAATATCGAATCGATTGACCGGTGGCGATTGGAGCAGGACGCGTTTCGCGGCGCGTCAATCTAGGTCTCAGGACTAACTTCGGGGAAAGAGGGGAAAGCGGTTGATGAGGCGCCGCCTGGCAGCGCGTTGGAAGGATGATCTCAACCCTGCCAGGGGGGCGTCGGCAGATGGGATCGCTACGCGATGTCCGGCGGATCGGCCACGCGCAGAAAGTCGAACGCCAGCCATCCGCGCAGCGGATCGACGCGGCTCACTTGCACTATGATCGAAGTATCGTCGGTAAGCTCGGGAGCGCCGCGCAAGGTGCCGCGCACCACGTAGTCAACCAACTCCGCGCCCGCGCCGTCGCGAGTAGCGCTCGCACGCAGGGGTTGGTCGGCGGCGTAACGCTCGAGGTAGCGGAGCGTCCAGTAGCGTTTGGCGCGGCGTTCGAGTTCGCGGCCTGAGGTCTCGGCGTTTTCGGCGCCGGCCAGCACGGTCAGCAATTCTTCGACGCTATATGCCGGGGCGCCCGGATTCGACAGCGCCGCGAGCAGTTGGCGCTGCAGCACCAGGTCCGCATAGCGCCGAATCGGCGAGCTCAACTGCGCGTAAAAGCCCAGGCCGATTCCCGCATGAAACTCCGGATACATCGAGAGCCGCGGGCGCTGCATCGCCGCGTCGCCGCGCATGTCGGGCTGCACCCGGTAGATTATCGGAATCCGGTTTTCCGCCGCGAAACGCGCCGCGACAAAATTGCTCAGCACCATGAACTCCGCCACCAGCATCCGGCTCGGCGAATTCGAATCGAGCAGGAAGATCTCGATCGCGTCCTCACTCACCCGGACCTTGGCCTCGCGCCGATGCATCAGCATCGCACCCGCGGTGCGGCGCCGCTCGCGCAGGCGCTCGGCAGCGTCGGCGAGCATCGCCAGCGTATTAGCGGCTGGATCGTACGCAGGCTCGCGCGAAAGAATCCGATCCGCCTCGACATAGTCAAGGCGGCGGGAGATTGCAATTCGGGACGGATAGATTGACGCGGCCAGGATCTCGCCGGTTGCGGAGACGGTCACGTCGGTAGTCATGACCGGGCGCTCGCTCCCCGCGATAAGACTCGCCGCCTCGCACGAAACCGCGTCGGGCAGCATCCGGATGGTGGCCTCGGGAAGATAGACGGTGGTCGCGCGCGCCGCGGCTTCGATATCCATTGCGCCGCCTTTTTTCACGAAGTCGGCTACCAGCGCGATATGCACCCGCACCCGCAGCGAACCATCGGACAGCGGCTCGCAGGCCAGCGCGTCGTCAACTTCGACGGTATCTTCATCATCAATGGTTATCGTGTATCCGCTATCGGCAAGCGGACGCGACGGCGGGGCGGCGGCCAAAGCTTCGGCGCGAGCGGCGGCGTTGAAGTCCTCGCGCAGCCCTGCAACCATCGCAAAGCGCGGGGCACTGGGCCGCGCGCCGAGCTTTTCCAGAATCTCGAAGGCGGCCTCGGCGGAATCGACGTCCGGCGCTATGGCGGCCAGCATCAGGCTGAGCTCGCGCGAGCGGGCAAATGGATTCTTCAAGTATTTGTTTAAGTCTTCGCGGAGGGCGGCGGCTTCCTCCGCGCTGGGACGCGCGTCCGAGGTTAGCACTTCACGCAGCGTCGATTGGATACGCCGGTAATCGTCGCTGCGCGTGCGCACACGTTCCTGCTGGATGCGCAGGCGCTCGACCTGGTCAGGTGCGCGCGGCAAGAAATCCATGTGCCGGCGGATGAAGTACAACCGGTCGCCGATCAGCGCCTCGAGCATCACCGAGTCGGCCACTGCCGAGCGCCGTCCGAAAAACAGGTCTGCCAGCTCGGGTGCGGTGAAGCTGCGCCCTTGCTCCTGCACGATTTCCCAGAGCAGATTGAGGTCGAGTTCGCCCGCGAGAGCTGCACGCTCGGCTTCGAGCGCCGCGATCGCGCCGGCCGCGGCCTCGCGCGCGGGGCGGCGCTCCGGATGCGCGATCATCACGAGATCGCGCGCGATCAGGCGCTCGCGGCCCTCGCCGCTGAGCACGGCGACGTGCCGTTCCTGGTCGCGAAGCGCAAGCGCGGCGCGAAAGCGCCCCTCGTCGAGGTACTCGACAATCGCGCCGGCGTAACGGCCCGGATATTTTGTGTCTGTCGTCATCGCAGATTTCATTTTGACGATGCCCGTGGACAAAGACTATATGAAAGGTCGAACCGATGGCTCGAAACCAGATTGAAATCGATTTGCCCGACGAGCTGGCCAATACGCTTAGGCGGGTAGCCGAGGCGCTGGGAATCACGACGCTTGGCGAAGCCGCGATTATCGCGATTGCGGGCTGGACCTCGCGCCGTGCCGCCGAGCTGGACAATCTCGATCCGAGCCGCAGATATTTCGTGAACGAGGCGTTAGATGAACTCATCGACAAGAAAGACCGGTAACCTCTTTTTCATCTTCTTCAGCGTCGGCGCAGCGGCGGCTTTTGCGCTTGCCGCCGCAATCTCGATCACCGCGGGAGCAGCGCTCGCGAAGAGCAAGGGCGTCGACGTCGAGATTCCGTTCGACGGATCTCAGCTCAAGACTCCCGAAATCAAGCAGCCGCTTTATCTTCAGCCCAAGGGCGGCAGTCTGATCGTCTCCGACGCTGCCGGAGGCGTTTACTCGGTCACGATGTCGGGCGCGACGAAGACGCTAGCCGACAAGACCAAGGTGCCGCATCCGGCGGGCCTCGCCGAGGCACCCGCGGGATTTGGCTCATACGCTGGACAAGTGTTCGTGCTGAACGCGCCCGAGGGCGTCAAGGGCTCGTGCGAGGTCGATCGAATCGACAAGTCGGGGACGGTCAGCGTGTTTGCAAAGCTACCCGACGTCGGAGCGAACAAAGCCCTCTTATGCCGCGACCTCGAATTCGCGCCGGCCGGAGCCTACGCGGGCAAGCTTTACGCGGCGACCTCTGGCAACTCGACGATCTACGCGGTCGATTCATCGGGCAAGGCGAGCGCGTTCGGCACCTTCGATAAGCCGCTCGCGTTTGACCTGAGCGCGATCGCATTTGCGTCGTCGAGCGACAGCAAAGCTCCCGGCAAGATGCTGGTCGGGATGCGTCCGCGGATGACCGGCGCGTCGAAGATCGGGCGCATCTCGGTGGTCGGTCCCGACGGCAAGCTGAACAACGATCCGTACCTGGTGGGATTCATCAATCCGACTGGATTCGGAACTTCGCCGTCCGGCTTCGGCACCTATGGTGACACGTTCATGATCGCCGACATGGGCAAACCCGCGGAGAGCGGCGGCGCCGCGGACGGCTCGGTCTATCGCGTGTACAAAGACGTGGCGCGTCCGTTCGTCGGCAACATCGCCGATCCGAACTGCATGAAGTTCGTCGGCAACAAGATGGTGCTGGCCGACCCGTCGGCGAAGGGACCCGGTTCCGGCGCGATTGTGGTGATCTCCTCGATGCTGTAGCGGAAGAAAATCGGGAGTAGGGCTCAATGCCCGAAGAGGAAAAGAAATCCGCGGCTCGGAGCGGGGGCGTCCACTCACAGCCTCTGATTGCGGTGCGCGATGTAAGGGCAAGCAGCCGCTGGTATCAACGGCTGCTGGGAGCTGAGGCGCTTCCGGAGCACGAGCATCGCGATGCCTATGAACGGCTGTTTTGTGACGGCCGGCTGATCCTCCAGCTTCATGCCTGGGACGAGGAGGATCATCCAAATCTCGTCAACGCAGACGCCGCTCCGCCCGGGCATGGCGTGTTGCTGTGGTTCGAGATGCCCGACTTCGATGCGGCGGTCGAGCGAGCACGCTCCTTGCACGCCGAAATCGTCGAGGAGCCGCATGTAAACCCGGCACCCGAGCATCGAGAGATGTGGCTGCGCGATCACGACGGGTACGTGGTCGTAATCGCAAGCCCGGACGGCGAATCCGC
>JBARDN010000040.1:0-12742 GCA_049795175.1 Binataceae bacterium (SeqCode)
TGGCGCTCGCATACCTGCTTATCACCGCGCAGCGGGGCTCGGCGGCGAACAACGAACAGCGGATCCGGTTATACAGGATGGTCGCGTTCGTCGGGCGCTGGTCGATGGTCGATGTGTTCGTCGACACCTTCACCGCAGCGCTAATTCAGCTCCAGCCGTTGATGTCCGTAGAGCCGGGACCTGGTTTGATCTTCTTTGCCGCGGTGGTGGTGCTGACGATGCTCGCGGTGGAGTCGTTCGACCCAAGATTGATTTGGGATTCCATAAGTTCGCAAGAGACAAGTTCGGAAGAGGTTTCTTATGCCTGATCGCGATCCGCCGCGCTCTTCGGTCCCAGAGTCGAGAGCTATTCCCAAGAAACGCACGCGGCTCTCGCTGGTTTGGATTATTCCAATTGTGGCGGCGATTGTCGGCGCGTGGGTGGCAGTGACGAGAGTATTAAGCGAGGGTCCCGACATAACGATCGTGATGAAATCGGCGGAGGGACTGGAAGCGGGCAAAACCAAGATTCACTATAACGGCGTCGATATCGGCACCGTCACCAAGATAGAACTGTCGGAAGATCACCAGCACGTCATCATGACCGCTCAGATGGCGCCGAGGACCGAAGCATTTCTCGTCGAAGATACCAAGTTCTGGGTAGTGAGGCCGCGTGTGTCGGGCGCCAATGTCACGGGGCTTGGGACTCTTATTTCTGGAGCGTACATCGGCGTGGAAATAGGCTCTTCGAAGGAAAGTAAGCGTGACTTTACTGCGCTCGAAATCCCCCCGGTGATAACCGGCGAGATCCCCGGACGCTTCTTCATCTTGAAGACACCTGACCTCGGTTCGCTGGATACGGGTACGCCGATATATTTCCGGCGCCTGCAGGTCGGCCAGGTCGCGTCCTACGAGCTCGACAAGGACGGCAGGAATCTAACCGTGAAGGTGTTCGTGCAGACCCCGTACGACCAGTACGTCAACTCAGATACCCGTTTTTGGCACGCGAGCGGAATCGACTTATCACTTTCGGCGACCGGTCTCACGGTGCAGACCCAGTCGGTGTTGTCGATCCTGATTGGCGGTATCGCGTTCGAGACGTCCGCAAGTGATCCGATCGCGCCGCCGGCCGAGGAGAATACGGTCTTCACCCTCTATTCCAACCGGTCCGAGGCCTTCAACCCGCCCCCGCGCAATCCCCAGACCTATCAACTCATTTTCAAAGACTCAGTGCGGGGGCTGACGCCCGGCGCTCCGGTTGAGTTCCGCGGCATCCCGATAGGCCAGGTCACCGATGTCCGCGCGCAGATTGACGTGAAGACTTTCGAGTTCCTGGTGCCGGTGACTATCCAGCTCGATCCAACGAGGCTCGGAGTCAAGATCGTTGGCGCACCCTCGCCAAATTTTCTCGAGATCATGCGCAGAAAGTTGATCGACAGCATGGTCGCTCATGGGGTCCGTGCGCAGTTGCGGACTGGGAACCTCCTGACGGGCGCCGCTTACGTGTCGCTCGACTTCTTCCCCGGCGCGCCCCAGGTGACCGTGGACTGGTCGCAGAAACCAGTGCGGCTGCCGACCACGCCGGGCCAGCTCGAAGCGACCGAGGCGACGGTCGAGAACATCATCAAGAAAGTCGACAAGATGCCCCTCCAGGAGATCGGCGACAACCTCAACAAGGCAATAGCTAGTCTTGATCTAACATTGGTAAGCGCGCGCGGCGCGATAGACAGCACCAACAATCTCGTCGGCAACGCCAACCATCTGGTCTCGCCTGATTCAACTCAGGCACAGAAACTGGACAATACCCTCGAGGAGGTGAGCCGCGCCGCACGCGCTGTGCGGGTGCTGGCCGACTACCTGTCGCGCCATCCCGAGGCGCTTATCAGGGGTAAGCAAGGGGGGCCGAAGTAATGGGAACTCGTATCGCGTATTTTCTCTCGATCTCGTTGCTCGTAGCTGCCGTGACAGGATGCGGCACCACGGCGCCGGCGCGGTTCTACTCGCTCGATTCCACTGCGATCGCCGACGGTGCCCCAGCTACCTCCGTTACCGTCATGGTCGGTCCGGTTGTCATCCCCGCGGCGGTCGACCAGCCTGAATTTGTGGTCAACACCGCCCCCAACCGGGTCGAGGTCGACGAGTTCAATCGTTGGGTTTCGCCGCTGAACGACGCCATCGCACGCGCTGTCGCCGGCGACCTCGTCGTGTTACTCGGCACGCCGAACGTGGCCACTGCACAACTGGCTAACTTTAATCCCGAATACCAGGTGACGATCGATGTCTTGCAATTCGAATCTGTTCCCGGCCAAGCGGCAATGGTGGTGGCAGTTTGGGCCGTGCGCAAGACTGCGAACGGAGTAACCCGTTCGGGCCGCACCATTTCGCGTGAGTCGGTACACGGACCCGGCTTCGATGCGCTCGCAGCCGCCCACAGCAGGGCGATTGCGAAGGTGAGCGCTGATATTGCTACCGCAATTCGCGGGCAAGCCGAACAGAAGTCCTAAAAACAGGGCGAATAGAGATGCCAAAAGGCGAAAACGTGATCGGACAACTGCGAGAAGCCATTCACCTTCGCCTCTTGCCGCACAGGCATACTGCGCTGCTCGTCGCGATCGTCGCCGCGTTCTTGGTGCGTCCACTGGTTGGCGACTCCGGAATGGGTCCTCCGGCTTTCAGTATTGCAATGTTGGCGCTGCTATTGCTGGCGCTCTACAACATCAATGTCGATGAGCTGGTCGGAGACCGGGAAACCCTTCTAGCGCAGCGGCGGAAGCGAAGCATCATAGCCTGGACGTTGGGAGTTCCCGCGATTGCGGAACGATTCGTGATCCCGTTCGAGCCAACCCCTTGGCTCTACCTGGCCGGTTCAATTTTGTGGCTAGCGCTCTTCGCTTTTATCACGTGGAACGAGTTACGTGCCGTGCTCAGACAGAAAGAGATCACCGCGGAAGTCATCAGTCTGTCGATCTCGGTATATCTGCTGTTCGGACTGACTTTCGGCCTTCTGTATATTGTTCTTCACGACATCCAGCCCAATGCTTTCAGCTTCGGCAGCTCGGGCCCAGCTTCCGAGCAGCAAGTCATCCCGGTACTTATCTATTTCAGTCTGACCACGCTTTCGACGATCGGATTTGGCGACATCACTCCGCTCACTCTGCAGGCCCGCTACGCGGCAGTGGCAGAAGGCATCACCGGACAGTTCTATTTGGCGATTCTGGTCGCCCGACTGGTAGGCTTACAAATGAGCCAATCCGTACGCCAGCCAGCTCCATCCCGGATCGATTCCCATCGCGCAGAGTGATCCGGCCATCGGTCTGATCGAGAATCGGACGTCTCAGAGTCCTCGCGTTGTACCAAAGTACAATATCGCTACCTGCTCGCGCGCAGTATTAACATCGCAGAACGGTGATGGAAGGCGACATCCGCACCAGGCGTCTTGAAGTTTGAGCGCCCACTCAGATGGAGAAGATCTATGCAAACTATAAGAGCCACAGTTTGTACCTTCCTTTCAGTAATCGCCTGTCCTTCCATTGGACAATTCTCAATTTCAGCGCGCAATCGCAGCGCGGCCCAGTGCAATCGCCGGAAAGACCGTGTTCACCTATAAGGATGAGGTGTCAGGCACTGATATAGGCAACGCGCCAAGCATCCTGGACAAGTCCTATACGATCACCGCTGACATCGAAGTCCCGGACGGCGGCGGTGACGGGATGATCGTCACCGAGGGTGGCAGGTTTGGCGGATACGGTTTGTATATACTCAAGGGCAAGCCGACATTCACCTACAACTTCCTGGATCTCGCACGATTCCTCTGGCGGGGACCGGATGCACTAACACCGGGTAAGCATACTATCGTCTTCGACTTCACCTATGACGGCCCCGGTATTGCAAAGGGAGGAACCGGAGTGCTGAAAGTCGACGGCAAGGAAGTCGCCAACGAGAAGATTCCGCACACCATCCCATTCTTACTTCCGGTCGGCGAAACCTTCGATATCGGAGCGGACACTCGCACAGGAGTCGACGACAACGACTACCAAGTGCCGTTCGCATTCACCGGCACGCTCGACAAGCTTACCTTCAACCTAGGACCCGAGCAGTTGACGAATGCAGATCGAAAGTTCATCGCGCAGAGACTCGCCGAGGCCAGAGACTAGGCAACAGCGGAGAAAATTATGAACTCAGCCAAATTAAATGCAGCGCTCCTTTCACTGGCGATAATTGCGGCGGGTTGCGCTGGCGCCAAAGTGACCGGAGAGTCCGATCAAGCGTCAATTGCCAACGCACCGCCTTCAGTGGTTGTCATCTATCCGTTTGCTGTCAGTCCTTCCGAAGTCACCATGAACCAAGGGTTTTTCCAGAAGGCATATGTACAGATGGCGGGAACTGATCAGACCCAGGATCAACTTCAGCTCGCTGACCAGACAGCGCAAAATGTATGCGTGCAGGTTGCGGCAAACCTGAAAAAAAAAGGGATTAGCGCAGTCTGTCTGAATCGCGGTACTGCGCCCACCGGAAGTAACATACTGATCATCGACGGCGATTTTACCGACATCAACGAGGGCAACCGACTTCGTCGGATGGTTATTGGTCTGGGCGCCGGTAAATCCACGCTTGATACTGTGGTCCAGGTTTACCAGAAGACGGACCAAGGTTCTCAACAGTTGATGGATTTCACTACTCACGCAGACAGCGGCTATATGCCGGGCGCCGGGATCACCGGGCCTGCTGGTGCGGCGGCAGGTGGTGCCGCGGCGGCGGCAAGCATAGGCGTGAATGTAGCGGCCGGAGGGGTGAAGAATGTGACATCGTCTACCGGATTCCTGGCCGATAAGACGATCACCCAGATTGTCGACCAGATAAGCGCATACTATTCGAAGCAAGGATGGGGAAGTCCATAGGGAAGCCGGATCGCGCCGTTCGCCGGGATTTCACGATGGCGTCGATGGCAATTGAAATTTTGAGAAGACGCTTGTGAGCGCAACGGACATCGGGGTTGTCGTGTTGGCGTGCGTCTTCGGAGGTGCGCTTCTCGGGATGGGTCTGCGCCCGATTCTCCCAGACCATCATTTGAGCGCGGATTCCAAGGACGTTATCAAGCTGGGGATGGCGCTTACCTCGATGATGTCGGCATTGGTTCTCGCATTGCTGATCAACTCGGCCAAAAGTTCCTACGACGCGCAGAGAAACGAGGTCAGACAGATTTCCGCCAATGTCATCCTGCTTGATCGCGTGCTCGCGCATTATGGGCCAGAGACGAAGAAGGCTCGCGAGATGCTCGCCAACACGGTTGCTGAGATGATTGCTCGGACCTGGCCCAATAGCCACTCGGGAGGCACTGAGTTGCAGCCGAACGCTACCGCGGCCGAAGGCTTCTACGATGCGATCCAGGAACTTTCGCCGCAGAACGAGGTTCAGCGCTCGCTACAAGCTCAGGCGCTGAAGATGAGCATCGATCTCGGGCAGACACGATGGCTACTATTCGAGCAGGGCGGCAGCTCGATCCCCATGCCGTTCCTCGTACTAATGGTTTTCTGGGTAACTGTTATTTTTTTGAGCTTTGGGCTTTTCGCGCCTCGCAACGCAACCGTCGTCGCTACCATATTCCTCTGCGCTTTTTCGGTTTCAGGTGCGATCTTTCTGATACTGGAACTGGATCAGCCTTTCGGCGGGCTGATTCAGATTTCCGACGCTCCACTCCTCAACGCCGTCGCCCATCTCGGCAAGTAGCCATTGGATCGCAACGATGGCTGAGTTTTCGGAAGCAGAATGGGAAATTATCGTTGCGGCGACGCATGCGGGAATGAGCACCGAAGCATTCATCGAGATCGTGACGCAATGGTTGCCTATCTCTGCGCGAACGAAGTCGAGACCTATATACCATCTGATCGTCTGGCCCAGCGATTCACGTATGCGGCATCGCTTTTTACTGAAAGAGTCGTCGGTTCTTTGAGCGAGACCACCCGGGTCGTGATCTGGATAAAGTCTCCCCGGGGGATACTACAAGATCCGGATCCGGGACCGTCGCTATCGTCTAGACGATGATAAGGCCGATTCGGCCGCCACCATCAAAACAATGGGTATCGCCCAGCGACAACGGCCAAAGTACAGCCAAAGTCGCATCGAAATAGATGGTCCAGAGACTTGACATCACTAAGCTTGAGCTGGAAAGACCGCATGAAGGTTGGGAAATATTGGTGCCGGGGGCGGGGATCGAACCCGCATGGAGCTTTCGCTCCAGAGGATTTTAAGTCGCAGCGAGGGTAGTTGCCAAATTCCGTGATTGGTGAGAATTCAGTAAAATCAAGGAGTTTCTTATACCGCAAAATCACCGTTCAGCAGATTTTTAACCCTACCGCTCGACAACTCTTTCAAAGTACTTTCAAAGTCGCCCCGTCCAACAGCGCACCAACGCCAAGTTCTCGCTCTCTGTTTTCACCGCCCATCTCCCGGCGGGTGCCGATCTTGTTTTGATGCAAGCGCTTGCATTAGAATGGAGACAATGAACGCTTCCGAGATGGCTCGCCGACGTTGGGAAAATGTGTTGCCCGAGGAGCGCTCCAGGCTGACCCGTTCCGCGGCCTTGGCACGCTGGGCCAGTGCCGGCGAAGGCGAATTTAAGAGGGCTCGATCTCGCGCGGCGACGGCCCGCGAAGTCCGTGCCAGGCAGCTAGCTGCTCGCCTACTCGGTGTTGATTTTTCTACCCTGATCGGTGTCAAGGTCGAGATTATACGTAGCTCGGAGTTTCGCGATCGAAAGAGCAAAGAACAGACCGACTACTGGAGAAAGATTCGGAAAGAAACTTCCATAAGAGCCACTTGTGTCGCTCCGGAGCGGGCAAGAGAGTCAACCGTGATACACCCGACGGCTTTCCGGATGTCCGTCAGACCCGACAATGGCGACAGGAGCTAAAGCTCTCAGGTTAACGATCGACGATGCGTTTGAAGCCTTAGACAAGCTCGGCGCATCACGACTTGAAAGCCTGATCTTAGTCGGCGGACAAGCTGCCGCATTCTGGATTGCAAAGTACGAGATCGCCGACCCCCGACGCGTAACGACTAAAGACATCGATGTCTTTCTTTCCGAACGGCGACCGGGCATTGCTGTGGAATGCGCAAAAGATCTTTCCGGCGAACTACTCATAGTTAGAGAGCCGCGGGTTCCCGATGTTGCCCGAGTCCGATTCAGCGTAGGTGGTGTGGAATTACAAATCGACTTCCTACGCTCGCTGCACGGAATCTCTGCATCGGACCTGGTGTCCAGCAAACTTGGAATAGTGGACGATCGGGCTTCCGGAAAAATCCTGTATATCATGCATCCCGTTCTTGCGCTCGCCAGTCGCCTCTTCAACACCTTTGAGCTACCGGGAAGACTTACCGAGGAAAATTTGTCGCGTCTGCGGCTTTCAGTCGAGGCTGTCCGAGCGTATTTGACGTATCAGGTTTCCACGGGATCGGCAATGCGCCAAGACGTTCTTCCCAGCATAGAGCGTATTTTCGGCCTCGCGATTCACCGAACCGGCCTTACTGCCTGGCTCGACTACGCGATCGATTTGCTGCGTGGTATCCCGGAACCGTCGGACCTCACTGGATGTCCGGCGGGCTTTCTGGAAAAGCGCTATCCTCAGATGCTCAGCGCGGTCGAAAGGAAGCGGAGCGCTGGCTCTAAACGACGCGCTACGATTAGGAAATCTTCCCGACCGAAAAAATAGGCGTTTCTGCTTGATGGCTTGGCTACTGCGGTCTGCGTCTTCTTACAGGAGCGACTTTGCGAGCACCATTCTTTTCATCGGCGTGAAAAGCCGCAAGTTTGGACGCGCTTTCCTTCAACATCGCCTCATCCACAATCGCATAACGCCGATAAATGGATTCCGTCTTGTGCCCAGTCATCTTCATCGCGGCCGATCGCGCCACGCCGGCGCGCTCCAGGTTCCTGACGGACGTGCGGCGGAGATCGTGCGCCAGTCGGTCCGGCACGCCAGCCAAACTACATGCTTTGTCCCAAGCGTCGTAGTAATCCTTGATCGGAGTTCCATCACGGTGAAAGACGCAAGGAATTATGCGTCCGCTTGCCTTCTCGAGCTGACGGGTTCGTTCGAGCTGGCGCGCCAATATACCCGTCAATTCTGGCGTCATCGGAAACATGCGGCCTTCGTAATTCTTGCTTTCTCCCGGTTCCAGCCGGAGCCAACCTCCTGCGAGATCGACATGCTGCCATCGCCGAGTTAGGATTTCGGATGGCACGCGCCAGCCGGTAATGTATGCAACCTGAAAAACGGGTTTCAGATGATCCGGCAGATGCTTCAAGACCGCCTGAAATTGCTCCGGTTCAAAGAATCCTTTACGTGCATTGTCCTCTCGCAAAAGGGAGAAATCGGGCACCTGCGCCACTTTGCCTGCTCGGGCGGCCAAGCGTATCGCGCGTTTGAGAGCTGCGAGCTCGCGATTGATCGTCGCCGCCTCGGCCTTCTCCGCCCGACGAAAGGCTGTGTAAGCGATGATGCGGTCGGTGGTAATATCTTTGGCGCGCGTCCCTGAAAAATATTCCCGAAGATGGCCGAGCGAGCCTCCACCGCCATCTCCATTGTTGCCGGCGATGCGTCTGAGGCTTTTCCGCCCGTTAGCTTTGTAGTCGTCAATCAACATCTGCGCGAGATCCTCAAAGCTAGTTCGTTCCACTGCGGAACCGACCGGCTTGCCTTGAACTGCCGCACCAATCCGCTGCTTGAGAAGCTTGTAGGCCGTGGCTTCGTTCGTCGAACCGGTAGATTCCCTGTGCAATTGCCCCGCGGCATAGTAATGAATCCACCATACCGCCGATTGCTTTTTCTCTCCCGTTCTCCGATCCGTATAAGCTGGGCGGTAGATCCCGCCCATTCCGCGATTACTAAGGCTCACCGTCGTACCTCCTACTGAAAAGGGAAAATTATGATGCTCTGCGGGAAGCAAGCCATCGGCCTATTCCACGTTCGTTGTAAATCCAACGCTTCCTGCTGAGCCGACGGGCGAAGGGTAACCCGTTCCGATGGCGCACCAGCCAAGGGCGATCCACGCGCATGAGGTTGCACGCTTCTTGGTCGTCGAGCCACCGTTCAATCGCATTTGAAGATTGCTCTTCGTCCGAACTGCTCTCAATTTCTGCCGACGCCAACGACGCTAACAGGGCAGCGGCACGCGCAGTCAATACTGCGCGTGCCTTGCGCGGTAGGTTTGCGGCAGAAGCAGGTTCGCGAATCAAATCATCCAGACTTGGGACCGCTATAGTGTGAAGGCCCATCTTTGCCTCCTGCCCCGGTGGCTTACCAGCGGGAGCGATTAACTAGCTATGTAGCTAAATATCGAACACGAGTCAAGCGACGAGGTTGAGGCTTGAAAAGAGGCTCCGCCGCAGCGCATGCGTGTTGAGTGCAAAACTTTCGCGCAGTCCTCAAGCGGATCGGATGGCTTTGCGTAAGCACTTTTTCCCGTCGCCCTTCAACTGCGGATTGAGGGCGACGGAAAAAGTGCCGGTGGCGGGGTTGGGTGGGGATAAGATTTCGGGATGTGCAGGCGCGGCGCTTTGCGGCACGCTGGCCGACGGTCCTCCGTTGGCCAAGGGCCGCGCGCCGCGACAAGCCACAAAATAGAATTTTTCGAATGTAATCTTGAGGCAATGCGCGGCGAGGCACAGGTTCCGACGGTATCATCTTCGCATTCCGTGGCTGTGTTGGAGGTTGTGGAGGCCGCGTTCGGGAACGACTTTGATCTGGTGCTGTATATTGGGACGAACCTGCTCCAGGGCAATCGATTTTTCGCGATTGCGCCCCACGGCTGAGTCGAGTCTGGCACGGTCGTCCGTGTACAGGGTCAGCGCATGCCGTGCGCGGCTGATCGAGACGTAAAACTGTTTGCGGTTAACGAGTTCAGCCGAGCGAGCGGTATCGATATTAGCGATCACGCGATCAACCGTGGCGCCCTGGCTTGAATGAGAGGTCGAGGCGTAGCCGTAATCGATGTGCTTCAGACGCTCGATTGCCGCGCTGAGCTCGCGACCATTGTCGATGCGCAGCCGTGCTCTTTGATCGTCGATGGCAATGATTGTCGCGAATTCTCCATTGGCGACCCCGAGCGCACGATCGGGCGCGCGAAATTGAATCCGGTCGCCTGCGCCTAGAACGCGGCGCTCCTGATGGAAGATCTCGACCCCGGACAGTCGCGAGGGATCGTAGCTGACAGCTTTTCCTTTTTCATCGCGCACCACCATTTGGTTCCGCTCTGGGGTGATTGCTTCGATGCGGGCATAGCTCCCGCGGTCGATGCCTAGTCGCGCACTTCCGCGCCGGAATCGGAGCACATCGCCGACTTCGTAGCTCTGCGCTCGTTTGCGCTGAGGGCGGGTCAGCGCGCGGTTTACGAGCACGATCTGTTCTCGTCCGTCGCAGGCGATGTGCCTGCGTTCCTTGAGGACTGTGCGAATTACGGCGTTCAATTGGCGGCGCTCGTCGTTGGCAGGGCTGACGACAAGCACCTTTTCACCTGCTTCATAAGCCGCGAGGTATTCCCGCGCGATCACTGCGTGGCGCTCATTCGGATCGACAATCTCGCGGATGCGGCCCTGCTGCTCGAGGAGTGCGATTGCGCCTCCAATCTCTCCGCGCGAAGCGAGCGTGACCGCCTCGCGTAATCCTGGATCAAGTTGGCGCCGAATAGTCTCCAATCGCGCGATGGGCATGCCCGCATGCTGCATCTGTTGGATGGGCCGGCCAGCCTCGATGGCGTGGTGCTGGCGTTGGTCGCCGACGAAGACGACGCGACCGGCCCCGGCCTCGCGCGCCTGGTGTAGCAGGGCATTCATCTGGCGAGTGCCGAGCAGACTCGACTCATCGATAATCCACAGTTCCTTCGGGGCGCGATCGAAACGCGGGCTGGCGAGCAGGCTCGCGACAGTCCGGGACTCGATTCCCGCTTCGGAGAGCGCCTTTACGGCGCGGGTGGTCGGCGCGAACCCGCGTACCGCGTAGCCAACGCTTTCAGCGAAGTCGTTGAGCGCTCCGACCGTAGTGGTCTTCGCTGCGCCTGCGCGTCCTTCGATCGAGGTAAGCCAATCAGTAGCAGTGAGCGTCAGCACTGCGGCCTGTGTCTGCTCGGCCGATAGCGAACGCGCGGCTGCCCAACTGCGCGCCTCTGGTTCAGTGGTGATCGCCTGGGCGCGCCCTCTGTCGGCGCGCATAAGTTCGAGGTTTTCGGCCTCCGCCGCCACCATCTCCGGCGTGGTGTAGACGACTCCCGGAAACGAAGGGGAGACAGCGAGGGCGACTAGGTCGCCACGGGATTCCAGAATGCCGGTTTCGCGGCGCACGCCCTCCAGGTTGGCGATTCCCATCGCGTACTGAAGAGCGGTGCGTTCCAGAGCGCGCCGGTCGGTAACGGCTTCGCGTTCGGTGTTGTGAGCTACGCTGAATCTGACCGCTTCCTCTGTCCCAGTCGGAGAAACCGCCTGCGAGGGGCCGCGCGCGAGCGCGCGTTCCGAAATCCCGGTGAGCGCGATTCGCTTGTCATGGGCGCGCGCCTGCCATTCGGCGCGAAGCTCGTTTTCGTTGCGCTTTTCTTTGGCAAGGCGACTCTGATGGGCGGCGATCTGGGCCGCAGCCGCTCCGGTTGAGTTTTGGCGGTTAAGAAGTGCTTCGATGTCCTGGCGTCTGCGCGAAAATGCCATCACCTGTTCGCGCGTGTATCCTTGCAGCTCCCAGCGTCCGTCGGCCGCGGTCACACTGATTCGATACCCGAGCGCTTGGACCTCGCGGCCAAGTTCCGAGCGGTAAACCGCGGTCGCAAAGCTCTGGCTGCGATAGATCTCGATTGGGTCGAGACTCCGCCACCTACCGTCCGGACGCAGCGTCATGTTGGCGATTACAACGTGAGTGTGGAGGTGTGGGTCAGGGCCGTAGCCATCCTGAATCCCGATCTCCGATGGCCGAGCGGCGATGTGCTCGAAGCGGGCCGCAACGAAATTGCCGGTGGTAATCCACTCCTGTCCGCGGTGGCGGCGCGCCTGAGCGAACTGTTCAAGTTCCGAGAGCGCGCTCGACCGCGCGCCGATGCGCCTCCACCAGCCGCGCATCTTCGCCGACCAGCGCCTGGATGCTGACTGACTTGGGCGCGTTGAACGTCGCGTCCCAACCCGCGCGGCGCTCGTCCCTGCCGGCGGCGGCACTGACGAGGACTTCGCCGCTACCGGGTCGTGTTCCGCGCAAGATGGCCCGAAAGTCTTCCTCGCTGACTGCTCCGCTCAGCCCGAGAGTTTCCGCAGCTCTTCCATACCACTGGCCGGTGACGCGGTGGGACTCGGTATAATAGTCGTCCTCGGAGTATTTCTCCTGATAGTAGGTCTCGGCCTGGTGAACACCCAGCGCGCCTTTCGACATTACCAGCATGGCTCAGATCCGTTTCCTTTGTTTGCTCGCCGCAGCGGGGCGAAGCGCGATCACCTGCGATCCTCGCGTTGGCTTGACCGGCGCAGGCAGATTGACGCGCGGGATGAAACCTTCCTGTCGGACTTGCGGCGCGAGATAGTCGAAGCGCACCAACGAGCGGTGATGTCCGGTGACGCAGAGGTAACCCGACAGCGGCTGGAGCAGCTGCATCTCGGCGGGCATCACGGCCGGTTCCGTCGTTCGCTGTTCGCGAATACCGAACGAGTATCGCTCGCCGTGACTCGCATTGGCGCTCAGGTGGCCGCGCTCAACCTCACGTTCGCCGATCTGCGCGCTGCACCACCGGGCGGTCT
>JBARDN010000041.1:0-3790 GCA_049795175.1 Binataceae bacterium (SeqCode)
AATGAATTCCTTTTGCTCCGCGTCGGTCATCGTCGCACCCTCGCGCTTCAACTGCTCGAGCTTCACCGTCAGCAACGTGTTCGCCGCCTGTTCTCCGCCCATCACCGAGATGCGGGAGTTGGGCCACATGAAAAGCATCCGCGGCGAATACGCCCTCCCGCACATCCCGTAATTTCCCGCGCCGTTCGACGCGCCGATTATCACGGTGAACTTGGGCACCTGCGCGTTGGCCACCGCGTTGACCATCTTGGCCCCGTCCTTGGCGATTCCGCCCTGCTCGTAGCGTTTGCCGACGATGAATCCCGTGATGTTCTGCAAAAAAATCAGCGGGATGCGCCGCGCGCAGCAGAGTTCGATGAAGTGCGTCGCCTTGAGCGCGGACTCGCTGAACAGCACGCCGTTGTTCGCGATGATTCCGGCTGGATAGCCGAAGATTCGCGCGAATCCCGTGACGAGGGTGTTCCCATAGCGCGGCTTGAACTCGTGCATCCTGCTGCCATCGACGATTCGCGCGATCACCTCGCGCACGTCGTAGGGTTTGCGCGTGTCGGCCGGAATCACGCCGTAGAGTTCGGCCGGATCGTAGTAAGGATCTTCCGGCGAGTCCTGCATCCCTGCGACAGATTCGCGCGGTCCGAGGTTTTCGAAAATCGCGCGCGCGATTCTGAGCGCGTCTTCGTCGTCTTCGGCCAAATGATCGCTCACACCCGACAGTCTTGTGTGCACGTCGCCTCCGCCGAGCTCTTCGGCGCTGACTTCCTCTCCGGTCGCGGCGCGCACCAGCGGCGGCCCGGCCAGAAAGATCGTCCCCTGCTCGCGCACTATAATATTTTCGTCGCACATCGCGGGCACGTAGGCGCCGCCCGCCGTACACGAGCCCATCACGACCGCGACCTGCGCGATTCCCATCGCCGACATCCGCGCCTGGTTGTAGAAAATACGGCCGAAGTGATCGCGATCGGGAAACACCTCTGCCTGCAACGGTAGAAACGCGCCGCCCGAATCGACCAGGTAAACGCACGGCAGCCGATTCTCCATCGCGATCTCCTGCGCGCGCAGATGCTTCTTCACCGTCATCGGATAGTAGGTGCCGCCTTTGACCGTCGCGTCGTTCGCGATCGCGATCACCTCGCGTCCATGCACCCGCCCGATTCCAGTCACGAGGCTCGCGCCCGGCGCCTCACCGCCGTACATCCCGTGCGCTGCGAGCGTCGAGAGTTCGAGGAATGGGCTCTGGTCGTCGAGCAGCTTGCGTACCCGGTCGCGCGCGAGCAGCTTACCGCGCTCGAGATGGCGCTTGCGCGCATGCTCGGGACCGCCCGCGCGGACGCGCTCGATTTCGCCGCGCAGCGCCTGCACCTGCGCCGCAATCACCTCGCGGTTTTTGCGGAATTCCTCTGACGAGGTTTGGATGCGTGATTCGATTCGATCCATGTCTGTCCTCAAGCTTGCCTCAAGATCTCCTGATGATGCCTGCCGTTGCGGTTTCGGCTAGATATTAGCGTTAAGCCGTCCCGCTTGCGCAGTGCAAGAACGGGGCGAATCCGACCATGCGTGACCGGGACCTCAGAGCGCTCGAATTCGACAAGGTGCTGAACCTTGTCGCCGGCCACGCCGCCTCCGATCCGGGACGCGAGGCGACGATGCGGCTGCGGCCCGCCACCGCGCCCGCCGAGGTTCAGGATCGCCTGCGCGCCAGCGCCGAGATGGTCGAGCTGCGCGCGCACACCGGCTCGCTGCCGATGCAATCCTTCGCCGACCAGCGAAACCTGCTGCTGGTGGCCGCGCGCAGCGGTGCGGTGCTCGACGGCGCATCGCTGCTGCTGATTCGCGATTTCACCCTCGCCTCGCGCCACGTCGCTGGCTTCATGCGCTCGCGCATCGAGCGGCTGCCGCATCTGGCAGGACTGCATCAGAACCTGCTCGCGCCCAAAGAGCTGGCCGACGCGCTCCTGTCTGCCCTGGCCGACGACGCGACCCTGCTCGACGACGCGAGCCCCGAACTGCGCCGCCTGCGCCGTCGGCTGCGCGACGAACGTAGCGAGCTCGAAACGCGCCTTGCGCGCTCTCTGAGCGCGGGAGGGATGGAGCCGTTCGTTTCAGATTTCGTCGTGACGGTTCGCAACCGCCGCTTCGTGCTGCCACTCAAGCTCAACTATGCCGAGCGCCTCGAGGGTATCGTGCAGGACCGCTCGGTCTCGGGCGAGACGCTATTCGTCGAGCCGATGTGGGCGGTCGAGCTGAACAATCGCGTCATGATGCTCGAGCGCGAGGCGGAGGCGGAAGAACATCGAATCCTGGCCGCGCTGACCGCGATGACCGGCGGATACGCGCGCGAACTCGAGCTGACTTTCGCCGCGATGGTCGAGCTTGACGCGCTCAACGCGCGCGCAATTTTCGCCGAGCGATACGCCTGTGTCGAGCCCGAGATTGTCGAAGACGGAATCGACTTCACCGACGCGCGCCATCCTCTCCTGCTGCAAAGCGGACGCGAAGTCGTGCCGATCGACGTGAGTATCGCGCCCGGACAGCACGGCCTCGTCATCTCGGGACCGAACACCGGCGGTAAAACCGTCGCGCTCAAAACCATCGGCCTGCTCTCCCTGATGGCGCAAACCGGACTGCTCATTCCCTCGCGCGCGGGCAGCAAGGCGATGGTGTTTCGGGGCGTGTTTGCCGATATCGGTGACGAACAATCGATCGAAGCCAATCTGTCGAGCTTCTCCGGCCATATCGCCAACCTGTCAGAGATCGTGCGCTCGCTCGACGAACCCGCGCTGGTGATCCTCGACGAGCCGGGCGCGGGCACCGACCCGGCCGAGGGCGCGGCGCTCGCGATCGGTCTGATGAACCATCTCGCTGCGCGGCGATGCATGGTCGCGATCGCGACGCACTCGACCGCGGTCAAGCTGCACGCATACTCGCGCGCTGACTTCGACGCCGCGGCGGTTGATTTCGATCCCGAGCGGCTGGTTCCGCTCTACCGGTTGAAGCCGCACACGATCGGCCAGAGCTACGGATTGGCGGTTGCCCGGCGCCTCGGCCTTCCCGAGGAAATAATCCGCGCGGCCGAGTCCGCGATGGGCGCAGGCAGCGTCGAGCTGGACCAGGCGCTCAGCCGCCTCGAGGCCGAGCGCATGCGGATTCGCGACGACGCCGAGCTCGCGCACGCGCGTCAGCAGGAACTCGAACGCGAACTGCGCGACGCGCGCGCGCAAGCTGAGCGAGCGCGCGAAAAATCCGAGCTCGAGCGCACGCGCGGCCGTGCCTCGGTGACCGAAATAATCGAGAGCTTGCGCCGCGAGGGCTCCGACCTGATGCGCGAGCTCAAGGAACGCTCGAAGTCGCGCACCGACCTGGGCCAATTCGTGACCGAAGCGGCAGCTCGGCTCGAAACCGCGGCGCCCGCGCACCAATCGGATCGGCCGGCGACAGACAACGCGCCGCTGCGGCCGGGCGATCAGGTCGAGCTTGGCGAGATTCGGGCCGAGTTGCTTTCGATCGACTCGGAACGCGCCGTGATCGTTCGCGGCGGACTCAAGATCGAAGTCTCGCCCGAGCGTCTGCGCCGCGCACGCGAAGGCGCCACGCAACCACACGAGGCCGCGCGCAAAGAGCCGAGCCACGCGGTAACTTTCACCGCCGACGCGGGCGAGCATGCAGAGCTGAATCTTATCGGAATGCGCTCGGGCGACGCGCTCCGAAAACTCGAAGAATTTCTCGACCAGGCGTTTCTGACCAACCGCGCCGAAGTCCGAATCGTGCACGGAATCGGCTCGGGCGCATTGCG
>JBARDN010000042.1:0-1921 GCA_049795175.1 Binataceae bacterium (SeqCode)
GTGCTGGCCTTAGTGCTTGGCGCCGACGCCCATCGGCAGTATCCGGGCGAGCAGGAAGCCGCGTATCCAGCCGACGCTGAAGCCGCCGAAGCGATTCATCAACCGATCGCGTAGCGCCGCTGAAGCACGGCGATCGCGTTCTCTGATACCTCACCCGGCCTCTCATTATGGGTGGACCATAACTTGGGGGCAGGTCAGGCGGGCCATGCTGACACTTTGATCTCGCTAGAACCGGCGTCTCGCCGGCCTCTTCGACGCTCAAGTCGCCGCTGTGCGGCGACGACCGTCGGGACGCCGGTCCCACTGAAGACAACTAATCGCGCTCGTCGTCCTCACAACGCGCGTCGAGCAATTGACTATGGATGCCGCGTGGTCTTAAGTGGGCGCATCACCGTGCGCGCGTTCAAAGATGCGCGCCGCAGGCTCGAATCACACAACCACGAGGATCAATTCCATGGCGCGAATGGTCAAACACGACAAGAATTCCCCCTACGAAGTTCCCGAAGGTACCGAGCTTCCGCTCTACATCTGCGCGTGCGGACTCTCCAAGAACAAGCCCTTCTGTGACGGCACGCACAAGAAGACCCGCGACGAAAATCCGGCCGACACCTACGTCTATGACGACGCCGGCCGCACCTGCGTGATCAAGCAGTACTAGCGCTGGCATCGGCCTCTCCTGATCCAAGGAGAAGCCGCCACGCGCTTCTGGACTGTCCCTCTCCCTACAGAATTGGGAGAGGGTGCGCGGCGCGGCGATTGCTCTTTTTAGCAATCGTCGTGACGCGCGGGTGAGGGACCTCCAGAATTGAATTATTGGGTCGTTGAGCACGCGGTTGAACATCAATCGCACGGCCAGGCTCTGAGGTGTCGCGCGAACTCCCTACAAGGAAATCAAACCTTCGGCGCGCAAAGCTCTCCGTCCGGACCTCACGACGCGCGATGCTTTCTGCGCGCGACAATTGCGCGCACCAGGCGCGGCAGTATCTCCGCCGAGGCGCCGCGCAGGCTGATGTCGCATAGCGCAGTCAGCTCGGATTCGTACAGATTCACCTCGACCATCGCGCCTCCGCGCTGCGCGACCTCGAGCGCGAATCCCGCGGCAGGATAGACCGTCGCTGAGGTTCCCGCGACGATCACCAGGTCGGCGCGCGCCGAGTTCTCCGCGCATAGCTTCAGCATATCGACTGGGATCGGCTCGCCGAACGAAACCGTGTCGCTCTTCATCAGCCCGCCGCATTCCGGGCATTTGGGCGGCAGCTCCGCAAAATCGATCTGCTCGCGCCGAAAGCGCAGTCCGCATTCAAGGCATCGCACCAGCTTCCAGTTGCCATGAATCTCCGCCATCTCTTTTTGCCCGGCCTGCCGATGCAAGTCGTCGATATTCTGCGTAATCACGAATCGCACGACGCCCAGATGCCCGAGCTCCGCAAGCGCGCGATGCCCCGGGTTCGGCTGCGCTTCGGATAGCGGCTTGTAAAGTTCGTCGTTGCGCGAGCTGAGCCGCTCTTCCCAGGCCTTTTTCGGATCGGCCAGAAAGCGCTGAAAGCCGTTCATCGGTGGCTCGCCGTACTTGGTCCACAAGCCACCGGGCCCTCGAAACGGCGGGATGCCGCTTTCCACCGACATTCCGGCGCCGGTCAGCGCGATTGTATACTCGGCGTCGAGGATCAGCTCGGCTGCGCGCTCGATATGCGCATCGGTGGCGAATTTTTCGTCTGCGGGTTTCATCAGCTCACCACGCACGAAACGAATGTGAACGCATACGCGGCGACTCCCGCTTGCAGCACCTTTAGTTCGAGCGCGCCCGGCAGCACGGAATCATTCGAAATCAGGTTATACATCCGCGGGCGATCGACCGTCACGAGCGGGCGTCCGCTCGCGGTCTTCACGTCGTCGCCGAGCTTCTGGTCCGCTCCCGCTG
>JBARDN010000043.1:0-3861 GCA_049795175.1 Binataceae bacterium (SeqCode)
TGGAAGGGCGGCTGCGGCATAGCGCGTCGGCCAGCGTCGCCGATTATCGGCAGGTGATCGCGCGCAAGACCGCGTCGCTATTCTACGCCGGCGGAAAAGTCGCCGCTGATCTGGCCGGGATGCGTCCCGCCGGAATCGACGCGATGGCGCGCCTGGGCCTTGCGATGGGACTCGCCTTCCAGATGATCGACGATCTGCTCGATGTCCTGGGGCCGGAGGAAAAAATCGGCAAGCCTGTAGGCTCCGATCTGCGCGAGGGCATTCCTTCGCTGCCGGTTGTGCTGGCGGCGGCGCGCAATCCCGAGCTCAAGCGGATGCTGCAAGACGGCGTCGAGATGACAGGAGCGGCGTTCGAGCGCGCACTCGCGATCCTGCGCGAACCCGCCTTGATTGCCGAGGCGCGCGCGATGGCCGCCGCCGAGGTAAAGATCGCGCGCGATATCCTGCGCGAGCTGCGTCCGTCGCCCTATCGCGACAGCCTGGCCGCGATTATCGACGAACAAATCGACCGCGAAGTCTGATTCGCTCCGTCATCGGCGTAACAGGCACCGGATCAGTTGATCTGTAGTAAGCATCCAATTGCTATCAACTCGACCGGGAGGAATCTCGATGAGCGCCACCAACCAGCATATCCGCCACGGAATCGGCAGTGTCCGTCCGTATCTGTACGGCGATCTCAAGGTGCCTGAATTGGTGAAGCATGCTTTCGGCGCTCAGGAGCTCGAACGCCTGCCGGTGGGTAACGGTTTTCATATCGAAGCCAAAATTGGCGACTCCATGATCGTGATCGAGGCCGGCGACCCGCCTCATCCCGGCGGCACACGCGCCTCGATCTATGTCTATGTCGAAGACGTGGACGCTGCCTACCGCCGCGCGATCGAAGCGGGCGCATCGTCAATCGCGAAGCCCGCGGACAAGCCCTATCAGGAACGTGCCGCCGGCGTGAAAGACTCCTGCGGCAACACTTGGTGGCTCGCCACATACACGGGCTAGCGCCCTGTCTTCTATAGACACTTCACGATGACAGAAAAAAAGTGATCGTGAATATCAAGCCCATCTATGCAAAAGCTCATCGCGATAAATTCGGTTTGACTTAGCAGCGAAAGAAAAGCGAAAATCATTCCATGGCAGCGGCGATTAAAGCTCCGTGGATTTCTTTCCAACCACCGGCAATTTCGCCTCTCCATGCACTCTCGGCTGTCCCAGTAAATAGGTCTCAACTATCTGATTTTGCAGGAGTTTTTCGGGGGCGGGAGCTTACTCGCAAGGCGCGGCGGCTGGCTTCGGGAATCGCTGCGCTCGATGCTCTGCTCGATGGCGGAATCGCGCGCGGGCGGGTTAGCGAAATTATCGGACGCGCGGGGACTGGCAGGACCTCGCTCGCGGCGGCGTTCGCTGCCAATGCTACCGGGCGTGGCGAGGTTATCGCGTGGATCGATGCCGCGGGCGCATTCGATCCCACGAGTATCGCGGCGGCCGGAGTCGAACTCGCGCGCGTGCTGTGGGCCTCGATCCCGCGGGAGGCTAGCCGCACGCGTCCCACCTCCTCGCGCGAGGGCCGCGTGCTCAAGGCGGCTGAGATGGTGCTCGAGGCGGGGGGCTTTGGCCTGATCGTAGTCGATTTCGGCGATATTTTTCGTGCGATTCCCGACAGCGCTGTGCTGCGTATCGCGCGTGCGGCCGAGCGCAGCGGCACTGCCGTGATCGCAATCGCGCCGCGCAGGATTTGCGGAACCTTCGCGGCGCTGAGCCTCACGATGAATCGCGCCGGCGCATCGTTCAGCCGGATTCGTCCCGGCGCGCCCGCGCTCTTTGACGGGCTTAAGCTCGAACCCGTCATCACCCGCAACAAGCTCGGCGGTTCGGGTGCGATCACGCGGATCGTCGCCGCGATTGACCCAGCTTTTGATGCGGCTTTTGCATCGAGTCATCGTCAGAATTTTAGTCGCGCTCCGCATCCCTCTACATCTAAAGGATCTTCACCTGACCGCGTGCCAGTGGCACCTCCCTTTCAGGGAGAGGAATCAAAAACAGGCGAGGGATCAGAACCAGCCTTATCCGCGGTGCGCTGACGGGGATGGATCATGGCGCGGATCGCGTGCATTCTAGTTCCCGATTTTCCGATCGCCGCGATCGTGCGCGCTAATCCCGCCCTAGAAGGCGCCGCTTTGGCGATCGCCGCTAGCTCCGCTGCGCACGCCGAGATTGATGCCGTCTCCACCGACGCGCGCGGGCTCGGAATCCGCGCCGGGATGACGCTTGCGCAGGCGCGCGCCATCTCTTCCAAGCTGATCGTCAACACGCCCGCGCCCGCCGCCGAGAATTCAGCGCATCAGGCTCTCGCCGACGCTGCGGAATCGATCTCACCGATCGTCGAGCCGGGAGCGCCCGGATGCGTCTGGCTCGATCTGGCGGGCCTCGGGCGGATTTTCGCAAGCGAAGACGAACTCGCCGTCGAGCTTCAGCGGCGCGTGCGCAAGCTCGGGATGGAAGCCGCGGTCGGCGTCGGCGCAAGCCGCGAGGTCGCCGCGATGGCGGCGCGATGCGGCGGGGTCCGAGTGATCGGCGCCGGACGCGAGCGCGAGTTCGTCGATTGGCTGCCGCTCGAGATGCTCGAACCCGGCGCGGAGCTCGAAAGCACGTTTTCGCGCTGGGGGATGCGCCGGCTGGGCGATTTGGCGCGGCTCGATCCGGACGCTATTGGCAGCAGGCTCGGACGCCGCGGCGTCGAGCTGGTGCGGCTTGCGCGCGGAGGAAGCTCGCGGCCGATTGTGGCGCGGCGGCGCGCGGAAATTTTCACCGAGGCGGCCGAACTCGATTACGCGATCGACAATCTCGAGCCGCTGGGCTTCGTGATCCGCGGAATTCTGGAGCGGATCGTCGCGCGCCTTCATCTGCGCGGATTTGCAGCGGGTGATGCGATGATCGTGCTCGGCCTCGAGGACCATCGGATCGCGAGCCGCCGCGTGGCGATCGCCGCGCCCACCTGTGACGTGCGCGCGATCCTGACGCTCATCAACCTTGCGCTCGAAGCCGCGCCGCCTGAGGCCGCCGTCGAGACGATCAGGCTCGAAGTCACGCCGCGCGCGCCGCGTCCCGCGCAGGCCGACATGTTCCTGCCACCCGCGCCCGCGCCGGACAAGCTCGCGGCCACGATCGCGCGGCTTGCGGCATTGTGCGGTCCCGGCAACGTCGGCGCGCTAAATGCGGAGAATTCGTATCGTCCGGAGGCGATCCGCCTGGAGCCGTTCGATCCGCCGCCTCCCCGTCCTGACCACAACGGCGCCTGCGGCAAAGCGGTCGCGCAGCTTGTGCTCCGGGCGCTCAGGCCCGCGCTCGAAATTGAGGTGATGCAATCGCGCGGGGGACCCGAGTTCGTGCGCGGCCCGAACCTCGGCGCGCGCGTGGTTTCGATCGCCGGCCCATGGCGCCGCGACGGCGAATGGTGGAAGAGCGCGTCCGCCCCCGATTCATCCACATCGTCCGAAGGCATCTGCCTATACGCCGCGGTTGCGCCTAACCGTTCTCAGAATTTTGATCGCGCTCCGCTTCCCTCCGCATCTAAAGGACCCTCACCTGACCGCGTGCCAGTGGCACCTCCCTTTCAGGGCGAAGGATTAAGACCGGGCGCGGAATCAAATGGAAGCGCGCGGGGCAGTGGGTTTTTGCGCGATTACTATGAGCTGGCGCTTGACGATGGTGGGGTTTACCGCGTGTTCCGGGATCTCGACTCGGAGCGATGGTTTGTTGACGGCGTTTATGACTGACTATTCGACTGACTATATCGAATTGCGCGCGCGCAGCGCTTTCAGCTTCCTCGAAGGCGCTTCGACGCCCGAGGATCTCGCGACGTGCGCGGCC
>JBARDN010000044.1:0-35089 GCA_049795175.1 Binataceae bacterium (SeqCode)
TAGCTGAGGTTAAAAGGTTCGAGAGCGGGAAGGTCTTTGACCTTCCCGCTCTCACTACGGCGACCACAGAGCAAAGGTAAAGTGAACCGCATGACAACTCAGTTCAAGTCACCAATGCGTGGTGCAATAGGAATTCTCGGTATAGCTGCGGCGTGCCTGGCGATCGCGACGGCAACCGCCAGCGCTCAGCAGCCGGGGATACCTTCTCTTGAAGCGGCAGGCACACCGGCCGCAACCGTCGATAGCAAAACATCACAAGAGGAGCATGTTCACTCCGCGACTACGCACACCTATTCATCAGAAACCGCTCGCGCAAATGATGCCCTGCTCATCACTGAAGTTAAATCCGCCTTGGCGAAATCCGGTGTTACCGCTAACCAGGCCGTAGTAGTGGATTGCGACCATGGCACAGTGACGCTCGCGGGCGCGGTCGCTTCCGCATCGGCTGCGCATCAGGCGGTCGAAATCGCATCCGCAGTGCAGGGAGTCAAAGGTGTCAACAGCAAGCTGACCTGGTAAGCGCGCCGCTCGCGAGGCCCCGGAGATGTACCCAGCAGGGGAGGCTACCTGAGCGGCGGCATGCGCACTCCCGGTATGTTTCCTATCAGCCCAAAGCCCTGTAGGAGCCAGACGACAACGACGATGAACACTACTATGTTGAGCACACTCTTGATCCCGGCCGCCATCGGAATGTAGGTATTGATCAGCCACATAACCAATCCGATCACAACCAGAACAACAACTATACTCACTAGCGTCATAGGCTCACTCCCGGGCGCGGTTCATCTTTCAGTCTCCCACCTTCTCCAGCTCAATTCGTGCTATCACTGCCTAACTTAGTATATGGAGCTTGCGGCCATATGTGCCAGCATTTATCGCTGGGTCATGCGGGATGTCGTGGACGCGCGGCCGTGTCTATTTCCCGCTTTTCTGGCCGTGCTGCCCCTGCTCTCCGTGCGCGGACTTGGGCTCTTGCTGGTGCTGCTCACGTGACGCTTCCTGCGACGTTCCGCCTTTGCGGACCGCGGGCTCAGGTCTCCGCTGCATCTGCGGCGGTTGCTCTCGTTTGGCTTGCTGCTCGGGGACGTGTCGTGCCGTATTGCGAGAATTGGAAACGTGCATTTGCGGCGGTTGCTCTCGTTTGGCTTGCTGCTGATGTTGCCGATCGCCCGCGCGCTGCAGATCCTTCTGATCCTGCTTCGTTTCAAACTGGAGCTTGCTCGAGGGTCCGATATTTCGGGGTTGAATGCTCGCGTTTTCCACTGCTGGCGTAGGACGGCCGCTGTGATGATTCTCCGTAGCCATCGCGTGCTGTTTGCGATAGCTCTGCTGTTCAGAAGGCGTCTGCCAGTTATGGTGTTCGGTTAGCCAGTTGGGATGATTCGCCGTTACCCATTTCGGATTCTGGTTGTACCACCATTCTCCATAGTGCCACTGATGCTGTGCGTCGTAAGCGCCGTCCCGAGTGAGCCATCGCGAGTCGAGAGAAGCCCACGCCTGATGATTATCATAGAACCAATTGGGATCGTTCGCGTGCCACCAATACGCATCGCGCCACTGATGATCCTGGTCGTATCCGCCCCATGGGGTCTCAGGCAGCCCCTCCGCCCAATCCTGTTGGTTCAACGCCTGCCATTCGTACGGATGATTCGCCAGGTATTGCTCCAGCGCAGGAAACTGGTATCGCCAACCGGCGTTGTAAAGCAGGCTGGGATTCCGTGCGAGAGCTTGCGCGATATTCGGATGGTAGGCGAGAAAATACTGAAAGCTCTGGTTTCCCGGGTATTGAGAAACATTGTTGAACCAAGGATAGCTATTCGAAAACCCCGGGACCTCAGGCATCGCGAAGCCGGCGCGGACCGGCACAGCGATAGCGAGCATCGCCAGGGCCGCGCCAATCCAGGTGAACAATTTTATTTTAGTGCTCTGGTGAAAACGAGGCGGTCTCATGCGACCCTCCTCAAGCCTTCGATTCATAAGCTTCGCGTTGGTCGAGCGGAGAGTGGTCGAAGGCGAGAGGAAGAACCACAATCAGGCCGGGTCGCAGCCAGGCCCGAATCATATATCGACCCTAACTAATTCAGTCTCCGCCGACCTAGTGTCGCAGTCAATGAAATAAAATAGTCAGTTTGATACCGGCTGGATCTCGGAAATTGCCGGCTTTGTTTGCGCCGTCGTTGCACGCCGATGGCTCGAAGAACGTCGTACGAATGCGAAGCTGAGCAACGCGACGACGATAATGGGCCCGGTCAGCCAATTGTCTATTTTCGACCCGATAAAGAAACCCAAGCCGCCGGCGGCTATTGATGCACCAAACGCGTGGTTCTCAATTAGATGATTGGGCAGCAAGTCACTTTCCGCGCGCTCGATCCTCACGCCGACCTCGGTCAACGTGCTCCGAAGATCCTGGCGCGCTTCGCTTCGCTCCGCGGAGTTGCGGGAATTCTCTTCTCGACTGGGCTCGCTATCCGCCACATCCGCTCCATCAGGTCGCACGTCTTATGAGACGCGCGGTAAAATAGCCAATCGTGAACGTCGCCGCGATCGCCAGCCAGGGTTCTCGGTGGGCGAGTTCACGGAAGTAGAAACCGAGTCCTCTTTCCTGCACGTATCGCGGGGCTTCTTTGTGACCATCGTTGAGCGCTTGGCGGGAGTTGCCATCGAGAGGACTACCATTGTTTGTCGCCCCATTCGTCACTGGGTATGCGGCGTAGTCAAACGTCATATCATCCTCTCTCTCACTCGAGGCGAAATCGGAATTGGCAGGGACCCGAAGAAGGTACATTCTCCCGGATGCCTGCCTGCGCACCATTTGCCTTGCGGCGGATGCCGCGCGGCATGCAAAGAATTGACAGAGGGAAATTGAATCCCGCCTTGGAGGTCTCGGTCTCCTTTGCTCCTGACGACATTTGCTGAGATTCAAGGTTATCGCGACAGGGGTTTTTGAGCTATCGCTTCACGTTTCCTTTGGTTATGTGAAGAACAAAATGGGTTGAAGCCGAACGCCGTCTCCGTGCCTGGTCTGTTAGACTGCCGCTATGCGCGCAGGGCGGGCATCAGAAATCCGAAGACTCCGTGGTCTTAAGAATATTTCCTGGCTCACATCGCGCCAGGTGAACAGGCTCGCAGAAGCGCTGACAATAAAGCGAGTCAAAGTCCACGGGATTATTTTCGACGAGAAGCAATCTCCCGAATGCGCGTTCGTTTTATTGGCTGGGGTCGCGCGAATCACCTGCCGGAATCGCAAAGGCGATCGCACGCTGGTGATCATGTTGGCGCCAGGAATGATTCCTGGCTTTCCGCCGCCGGTTTCCGGAATCAGGTACAACTTCCGCTGCGAGGCGGTCACCGACTGCCAAGTTGGAGCGGTTCCCTTGGACGCATTTATCGAAATTGCGCTCGGGATCGCCTCGGCAGATTTCAAGCGAATGGCGGCGAGTTATTCCGGACGATGGGACCTGGTGCAATTGCGCTGCGCGAATTTCATGAGCTGCACACTCGAGGAGCGAGTGGCGTTGATCCTGCTGGAGTTGAGTGAGAACTTCGGCGTTCCCGATCGGCAGGGATTACGGCTAACGGTGCCGGCGAGGCATAGGGATTTTGCGGAACTGGTGGGTGCTTCAAGACCGCGAGTAACCGAATTTCTCGCCACGTTCGAGCGCGAGCACCTGATTGTTCGCGACGGGCGTCAGTTGATTGTCAGACGGGACCGATTGCAGAAATTTCTCGCGCAAAAACATGCGTACTCCAGCCGCAACGGTTCAGACAATTCGCTCGAGCGGTAGCCGCCCTCCACGGTTTTGGCTGGCTAGAGTACGGCGATCGCCTGCGGAAATCCGTTGCTCCGCAACGCATTATGTTCCCTGAATAACATTTTTTATTGATTGATCTCTGCGTCCGGCATAGGCTTGTCACATGCTCCTTGAGGTGTGATTTTGAATGAAACCCGAAATTCTCCAGACAGCGATCTCGACAGACTGAGCCGGCTTAAAACTCTGTCCTGGCTTTCCACCTCCGAGCTCGGAATGCTCGCCGGGGCGCTAGCGCTTACCGACTACAAACGGTCGCAGATAATGTTTCGCGAGGCCGCGCTCGCCTCCGACGCTCACATCCTGTTAAGAGGCATCGCCCGTATCACCTGCCAAAATGCTCGCGGTGAGCGGGTGACGATCGCTCTGCTTCCGCCCGGTCCGATTCCCGAATTTCCTTTCGAGCCAATGGGCCGGCTCGATTTTCGGTGTGAAGCATACCATGACTGCAGAGTCGGCAGTCTGGGCTGGAATGATTTCAACGGCATTACCGTGCACAGCACAGAGTCGGCCTTCCAGAGATTTCATCAGAACGATTTGCAGCAGTGGTACCGATTGCTGATGCGCAGCTCGAGTTTTCTCAACCTCGGCCTTCGTGAACGCATTACGATTACGCTGCTCGAATTGGCTTCCGACTTCGGCATCAAAGAATCCCGCGGCTCCCTCCTGCGAGCATCCTTCAGCCATCAGGACATTGCGGATCTTGTCGGCGCTTCGCGGCCGAGAGTAACTGAGCATCTGGCTCAATTGGAGCGAGAGCATCTGGTGATTCGCCAAGGCCGGCAATTAATAGTCTGCGTCGAGAAAGAATAGAGTTCGCGATTCCTCCCCTCTAGCAGCTCCATCCGGAGTCCAAGCCAATTCAATTGTCTTAAGGACGCGGTATCTTTGAGTGATAGCTCGGCTCTCTCATTCGCGAGCAGCCAGCGTTTGCGCTCGAGCCCGTGATCTCGCTCTCCAGCCGCGACAGGCGTTCGCGATTGCGCGCCAGCATCGCAACTGCGTATCCCCCGCGCGCGAAACGCCGCGCAATAGCCGCGCCGGTTCCCGGACCTACACCGGTCACGACTGCGACAGGCTTGGCATTACTCACTGCGACCTCATTGCGCTGTTGCTACTCCGCGCCGCACCACTCGAGATTCATCGAGACGCGCGATAGCTTCGGCGCTGTAACCCAGCTCGCCAAGTATGGCGGCGCTATCCGCTCCGAGAAGCGGTGCAAGTTGACGAATACCCGCGGGAGTGCGGTCGAAAAGCGCCGCGGGGCGCGGCAATCTCACTTTGCCGAAGGTCGGGCTCTCATGCTCTTCCAGGATTTGGTTTTCGCGGACCTGGGGTTCATTTAGAAGCTCGAAACGACTGAGTACCGGTGCTGAAGGAACATCATTAGCCAGAAGCCGCGGTAGAATCTCACTCGCCATCCACTTCTCCAACTCGGCGGTCGCTATCTCGCGGCGTTCGACCGCATTTTTAGATCGCGAATGAGCCGTCTTGAAGCGAGGATCCTCGATCAGATCTTCGCGATTGAAAGCTCTGCACATCCCCGCCCATTCGTCGTCTGACAAGGCGCCCGCGGTGATATAACGGTCCCGCGTTGCGAACACCAGGTCGGGACCGACCTCGCCATCGGAGGGATCCGTTTCTTCTCCGACGAAGGTCAGGCTCGGCATTGCTTCCGGCCACAGGTAGGAAATCATCGCATCCAGCATCGCGATTCTGACGTGCTGTCCCTGTCCGGATCGCTCTCTGGCGAACAGCGCCGCGGTGATTGCCTGCGCGGCGGTCAATGCTGTCGTGTAATCTGCGATGATCGTGCGCACCATCCGGGGACGTCCGGTGTCGCGATCGCGCTGGATCTCCGCAAGCCCCGACAGAGCCTGGATCACCGGATCATACGCGCGCTGACCCGCATACGGACCGCTTTCTCCAAAACCTGTTATCGATACATAGATGATGTCCGAACGAATCGCGCGTACGGCGTCTTCTCCCAGGTCCATGCGCTCTGCGACTCCCGGGCGGAAGTTGTGCACGACAACGGCTGCCGACGCAACGAGCTTGCGGACAATCTCAAGCCCCTGCGCTGACTTCAGATCGACCGCCAACGAACGCTTGTTGCGGTTGCAAGAGAGAAACGGTGCAGACATTCCGTTGCGGCCGTGAGCGAGATGACGCATCAACTCTCCTTGCGGTGGCTCGATCTTGATTACCTCGGCGCCCTGGTCCGCAAGCATCATGGTTGCGGCCGGTCCCGCGACCATGCTCGTGAAGTCCAGGACTCGAATGCCTTCCAGCGGTCCGGCCATTTCCTTAACTCCTTGCGATCGGCGGTTGCGCGAAGTTTCGCTCGAGTGCCGCGCGATAGGCAGGACGCCGGCCAACCCGCTGCTGGTAACTCGAGAACGTGTCCGAAAAAGCAATCCCGGCCGATCCTGCCCAGTCCAGGCACGTCATCAACAGAATATCGGCCGCGCTCAGCCGGCTGCCGAATAGATATTCATCATTCCCGCCAACTCGCGACGCCATCGCTTCGAGATTGTGGATGAAGTATTTCTTCGCCGCCTCGACCGCCGCCGGCGCCTCACCATACGTCTGCTTCAGACCTTCATGACGCCGCATGATATAAAGCGACCCCGCGTCCAGCTCGGAGATGACGAAGTAACACCACTCGTTCAATCTCGCCCGGTTTCCCACATCTTGCGGAACATACACCTGCGCCGGATTGGCAAAGGTCTCGCTCAAGTACTGAATAATCGCCGCGCTTTCGGTCAATACAAACTGTCGATGGCGAAGCACCGGGATCTTGTGTCTTGGATTGAGGAGTCTGAAATCTCTCGTCTGCGTCTCACCGGTTCGCGACCCGATCGGCTGAAATTCATATTGCAGCTCCAACTCCAGCAACATCCAATGCGCCCGCATCGTGCGGCTGGTTCCCGCGCCCCACAGAGTCAAATCGTGTACCATGTCCGGATCTCGCGTTCCGCCTAGAACGTTTCTGTAAAAGGCCTGACATCCATTTCGTGAGTCCATGCGCTACGATCCTGATGTGCAAGGTACCAGAACGCATCCGCAATCGCCGCCGGTTTCAGCAAGTCCTGCTCCTTCACCTCTGGGCGAAATTTTCTCAGCAGCGGCATGTCGATACCGCCGTCAACATTGACGTAAGCAACGTGGATTCCTTGCGGATGAAGATCGCGCGCCATCACCTGGGCGAGTCCTCGCACGGCGAACTTGGCCGGCGCGAAACCCGCCGAGTTTGGCCACGGACGCACCCCGGCCGTCGCGCCGGTGATTAGAATCGAACCACTCCCGCACGAAAGCATCGCCGGCACCACCTGGCGCGCCCATAGAAATGCGCCGAAGGTATGCAATCGCCAGGTATCTTCGAATACCTGAGGCGTCGTTTCGAGTAGGCGGCCCATCGGACGCCGACCGCCGTTGTAAATGAGAATTTCGATCGCGCCGAGCTCGCGGGTGATTCGCTCATGTGCGGCCGCGATTTGCGTTTCGATAGTGGCGTCGCTCCGGATCGGCAGCGCGATACCGCCGGCCGAGTTGATCTCTTTCGCGGCCTTTTCGATCACGTTCGCGCTCCTGGCCACAAGCGCGACCTTGTAACCCGCGGCGAAGCGGCGAGCCAGGCCTGCGCCAAGTCCCTCGCCGACTCCGACCACGACGCACACTTTTTCTGAAGGAGCCAAGTCTGAATCGTTCATGAGTTCTCCAATCCGGCACGCCAGCTAGATAGGACTATTGATGACGCTCGTCATGTTTGGTATATTCATGACGCTGGTAATCAAATGTGTCAAGAGAGTTTGAGGTTCGCAGCGCCGCCAAAAGTCTGATGCGGGTATCGAAAGCAACCGCCGCGCACAATCGCGAACAGATCCTGGCGGCCGCCGCGCGCATGTTCCGAGAACGGGGCATCATCGCGACCGGGGTCGACTCGATAACCAAAGCAGCCGGGCTCACCCACGGCGGACTCTACAGCCAGTTCGGATCAAAGGAAGCCATCGCCACCGAGGCGATTCGCTATGCCTCGGCGCGGTCACAACGGCGCTGGCAGCGGGCTGCGGAACACAGCGCGGGGACGGCGCTGTTGTCGTCGATCGTCGAGACCTACCTCGCACCGGCGCATCGCGACGCGCCCGGTCATGGCTGCGTGATAGCTGCCCTTGCGACCGACGTCGCTCGACAACCGAAAACGGTTCGCAAGGCGTTAACGACGGAGCTCAGGAGCACGCTCGAATTCCTGGCCCATCTGATGCCCGGCAAGAGCTCGTCGCGTCAATTCGAAAGCGCCGCGGCCGCATTTTCCTGTATGGTCGGCGCGGTGATTCTTGCCCGCGCAGTGAGTGACGACGAGCTCTCCCGGCGGATATTAGATGCAGCGGCGGCGCGCGTCGCGGATCTCACTAAAACCCGCAAACAATCGCGCCGCAACACCAGATGAGCCGAACGCACGGAGGATAGTCTTTGGAACCAAGGAATGCCACTGTCGCGGTGATTGGCGCCGGCGACTATATCGGCGGCGCAATCGCCAAACGATTTGCGGCCGAGGGCTTCACGGTCTTCGCCGGACGCCGCACCGCAGATAAGCTCGTGCCGTTGGTTGCGGATATCGAGGCCGCTCACGGACGGGTTGTCGCCCGAGCGCTCGACGCACGCAAGGAAGATGAGATAACCGCCTTTCTCAAGGCTGCCGACGATCACGCTCCACTGGACGTCTGCATCTTCAACGTCGGAGCCAATGTCAATTTTCCGATTCTCGAGACCACCGAACGGGTCTTCCGCAAGGTCTGGGAGATGGCCTGCTATTCTGGATTTCTGGCCGGCCGCGAAGCCGCGCGGCTGATGCTCCCGCACGGGCGCGGATGCATCTTCTTCACCGGTGCCACAGCGAGCGTTCGCGGAGGAATTGGCTATTCGGCGTTCGCGAGCGCGAAATTTGGACTGCGCGCAGTCGCACAGAGTATTGCCCGTGAACTCGGTCCCAGAAATATCCACGTTGCCCATCTGATCATTGATGCGGGAGTAGACACCGCGTGGGTACGCGACCGGATCAAACAGCGCGAAGGTGAAGGCGCGCTGGACAATCTTGATCCTGGGCGTCTCATGCGGCCGGCGGCGGTTGCGGAATCATACTGGCAACTATATCTGCAGCCGCGCGACGCGTGGACTTTCGAGCAGGAGATTCGTCCATCCGGAGAGAAGTGGTGAACAAATGATCAAGGTAGAATTCCATTTCGACTTTGGCAGTCCCAATGCTTATCTCAGTCACTTAGTTATCCCCGAGATCGAAAAGCGCACTGGCGTAAAGTTTGAGTACGTACCAGTCCTGCTGGGTGGCGTTTTCAAAATGACTAACAATCGTTCACCCGCCGAGAGCCTGGCGGGCATCAAGAACAAGCCTGACTATGAGCGCCTCGAAACTGTGCGTTTCGTCCGCCGTCACCGGATAACCCGGTTCAAGTCCAATCCGTTTTTCCCTGTGAATACATTGGTGTTGATGCGGGGAGCGATCGCCGCTCAATCACTCGGCGTGTTCGAACGCTACGTTGACCAGATGTATCGGTACATGTGGGGCGAGCCCAGGAAAATGGATGATCCCGCGGTACTACATGCCGCACTGGACGAGTCGCGCTTGCCGACGGTGCAGATTTTGGCGTTGACGCAAGACCAGAACATCAAAGACCGACTGCTCGAGAACACCCGGCGCTCGGTCGAACGCGGTACCTTCGGCTCACCTACGTTTTTCGTCGGGAACGAAATCTTTTTTGGAAAAGATCGTCTGCGCGATGTCGAAGAGTTGATAGCCGTCTCAAAGTAATCGGCTGGAATTCTCGCTGCCCCTTCGCTGCCAATTCTGTGGATTCCTGCCTCGAAAGAGCCGCGGTCCGATCGTCTTTTCATGTCGTCGCGGCGCTGCCTGGAGCACCTGGAAAGTCGCTCCCGGATCTCAAATTGCATTGCAACCATGGCTTTTGCAGCACGACTCCTCCGCGACTCAGGAACTAGGCATCCTCTGCGATGCGCTCAACCTCTTTTAGCAGGTTCTCTCTCGATCATTGTGCTAGGTTCCAGTCCGCGCCTTCGCCTGAAAATCGATACTGCGGTGCGCAGTGCAGGAGCAATAGCCAATCGTTGTTTTGTCCGAGAACGGAAGCTGGATGGGTCAATATCGATTGCCGAATAGAAAATGGAGACCACACTTGAACCAAACCGTACTCAGGTCCTTCCGTCTTTTGGTCATCGGGGTGCTGGTCTGCTGCGCGTGGCCGACGAATCGCGCACATCTGATGGCCGCCGATCCAATCGTGATTGGCGCCGTGCTGCCATTCTCGGGCGGCGTGGAGCTTTATGGTCGGCAGGCAAAGCTGGGCCTTGAAGTTGCCACCAGGGAAATAAACGCTGACGGTGGCATCCTGGGCCGCCCCCTGCGGGTGATCTACGAGGACGACAAAACCGATCCGGCTATAGCGATCAAAGCCACGCGCAAGCTTATCATCCGAGACCACGTGCTCGCAGTAGTCGGGCCAATCACTTCAAGAAATCTCGATGCGATCGAGCCGACGATCGAACACCTGAAGACTCCACTTCTGTACGCCACCAATTATGAAGGGGGCGCGTGCAGCCGCTACATCTTCGCGTTCAGCAGTGTTCCCAATCAAGAACTGGCTCAGCTTCTGCCTTACATGAACCAGACTTTCGGCAATAGCTATTTCATGCTCGGAGCCAATCATGCGTGGCCGCAGAAGATGTTCACGGTTGCGCAGCCGATCATCCAGAACCTGGGAGGCCGCGTACTCGGCAAGGAATTCACTACCGGCAGCGAAACGAACTTTTCACCGATGATCGGACGGATCGCCGCGACCAAGGCAAAGGTGCTGTTGTTCGCGCTGAAAGGCGATGGCTTGAATTTCATCCCGCAGGCCTATGAAAGCGGGCTTCCCAAAGATACCACCATCGCTTTTCTCGGCATGTCCGAAACCGATCTGCCTGCCCTCGGCGGCAGAGGCCAGAACATGTTCGACGTCGTGCCATTCGTCGCCTCGAGCAATCTTCCGTCAGCCAAAGCGTTTGTCGCCAAAGTCAAGGCGCAAGCTGGTGCCGATGCAGTCGTATCTAACTACGTAGTGACGCACTACAATGCCCTGATCGCCATGAAGGCAGCACTTGAGAAGGCCGGAAAGGTCGACAAAGAAGCTATGATTAACGCACTCGAAGGTCTCGAAATCAACTCACCGACCGGCGCCGTAACCATCGGCAAAAATCATCACGTAACCATGAATATGTTCTTGGTTAAAACTCAAGGCCCTGGCCCCGAGCTAGTGACTATTCGTGGGCTGGGCGAAATCGCTCCGGAACCTGGCTGCAAATCAAATGAATAAACTCGTACCACTCTTTGCGGCGCTCACCGTTTGCACTCTACTTGTAAGCTCAAGTCTTATATCCGCTGCAGGATTAACCTATCAATGCTCAGACCCGCCTCTGGAAGTAACTTTCCCGGTGGCGGGCAACCACTACGGCGGAACAGTGAATTGCGGAAGTCTCTTTCTCCAATCGGATATACCCGCTGCTCCTGTCGTTCGATGGAAAGATGCCGATCCGGCGAAACTATATACCCTGATGATGCTGGACTTTGACGGCAATGCGAATGGGTCATGGCCTGACCCGGTTCCCCCGGGAAAGAATTCTCCCGTGCGGCATTGGATCGCGGGAAATATTCCCGGCGCTCTGCTCCGCACCAAGGGCTACGTGGAATCAGAGCGTAGTGCAGAAATCAAATCGATTCAGGTCCTGCAACCATATCGTGCTCCGCACATCCCGATGGTTTCGGATCGCTACGGAATTTACCTCTTCGAACAAACCCGGAAAATCGACTTCGTGCCGCTGTCCGGGACTATAACTGACTTCGACGATTCCGCCTTTCGCGACACGTACCATTTGGGAGAACCCAAAGCTTCCAATTTTTTCGTCGCGATATACATTTCTGAATCCCCGTTTTCCGGTAAAGCCTTCCATGGCAACGAGGTCTCCAAAACCTGGCATCAGGATTATGGTAAAGGGAAACTCGCGCCCGCGAATTGAGATTTTTTCGAAACCGCGCTGACGGGGACTTCGCACGAATCGCGCCCGAACGTTTTTCATAGCGCAACCCATCGGCTCTGCGTCATATTGGATCATATCGATTCCTACGCCCCGAAGAGGTCCAAAGCTGCACCATGAAAGTCAGTGAACTCGCGGGAAAGCCTGCTCCCGCCTCGATGCTGGTGAATGTCCCGCGACTGGTCACGGCGTACTATGCGGAGCATCCCGATCCCAAGGTCGCCGCAGAGCGCGTGTCGTTCGGAACCTCGGGTCATCGCGGAAGCGCATTCGAGCGCAGTTTCAACGAGGCGCACATCCTCGCGATTAGCCAGGCGATTTGCCTCTATCGTAAGCAGCATCAGATTGATGGCCCGCTCTTTCTCGGCATGGATACTCACGCGCTGTCTGAGCCGGCGTTTGCCAGCGCGCTCGAAGTGCTGGCCGCCAACGGTGTCGAGGTGATGATCGACAACGCGGCCGGCTACACGCCGACGCCCGTCATTTCTCACGCAATTCTCACCTACAATCGCGAACGCGCCAGCGGCCTGGCCGATGGGATCGTGATCACTCCGTCGCACAATCCGCCTGCCGACGGCGGCTTCAAATACAATCCGCCAAACGGCGGTCCCGCCGACACCGACGTGACGAACTGGATCGAACAGACTGCCAACTCTCTTCTGATCGACGGGCTGCGAGCAATCGAACGCATCCCCTACGAGCGTGCGAGGCGCACCGGGACCACGCATCGTCATGATTATATCAACGCCTACGTGAGCGATCTCGCGAACGTAGTTGACATGAAGGCGATCCAATCCGCCGGCGTCAGAATCGGCATTGATCCGCTGGGCGGCGCCGCCGTTCACTATTGGAAGCCGATTATCGATCGCTACGGTATCGCCGCGACAGTCGTCAACCACGCGGTCGATCCCGCCTTTCGCTTCATGACTGTGGATTGGGACGGCAAGATCCGGATGGACTGCTCCTCGCCGTATGCGATGGTGCCGGTGGTTGCGATGCGCGATCGATTCGACGTCGCATTCGGCAATGACACCGACGCCGATCGCCATGGAATAGTCACTCCGGGCGCCGGACTGATGAATCCCAATCACTATTTGACCGTCGCGATCTCCTATCTGTTCAAGCATCGCGGCCGGTGGCCGAAACACGCCGCGGTCGGAAAGACCGTCGTCAGCAGTTCGCTTATCGATCGCGTTGCCACCGGACTCGGACGGCGCCTGTTCGAGGTTCCGGTCGGGTTCAAATGGTTCGTGTCCGGTCTCCTGGACGGCTCCCTCGGCTTCGGCGGCGAAGAAAGCGCGGGAGCCTCGATGCTCCGGATCGACGGCAGCGTCTGGACCACCGACAAGGACGGCATAATCCTGGGCCTGCTCGCAGCGGAGATTACCGCGCAGACTGGGAGCGATCCGGGAAAGCACTATGAGTCGTTGACCCGCGAATATGGCGCGCCTGTTTACGAAAGGATCGATGCGCCCGCAACCGTCGCTCAAAAAGAGATTCTGAAGAAG
The DNA here is from genome assembly GCA_049795175.1 of Binataceae bacterium (SeqCode). Taxonomy (GTDB): domain Bacteria; phylum Desulfobacterota; class Binatia; order Binatales; family Binataceae; genus JBARDN01. Next base: position 13,424 of record JBARDN010000044.1, read on the forward strand.
CTGACGCCGGAGCAGGTTCACGCGAAAGATCTGGCCGGCGAGAAGATCACCGCGATGCTTACCAAGGCACCCGGCAACCACGCCTCAATTGGCGGACTCAAGGTCGCGACCGAGCATGGATGGTTCGCCGCGCGCCCCTCCGGCACCGAGGAAATTTACAAGATTTACGCCGAAAGCTTCCGCGACGCGGACCATCTCAAGCAAATCCAGAAAGAAGCGCAGGCGATCGTTCAGCAGGTTTTCGACCGCGCCGCGAATCACCAATAGCAAAGAGCCATGGCGCTTTGCTGCGGTTCATTCACATTAGCAACAAGGCGTGCTCATACTGGCCGGATTTGACCGCACGGTACCATGTCGATAGCTGCAATCCCAGTTGAAAGCTCAGTGAGTAGAAATGACGGTGCGGTCCCGGCTGGCCTTGACGTCGAAGAGGCCGCCCGCCGGCTCGTGCAGTTCGGACCCAATACTGTAGCCGATACCTCAGTCAGTCCCTTGTTGTCGGCGCTTGGCAGGTTCTGGGCGCCGGTACCGTGGATGCTCGAGGCCGCGATCCTGCTGGAACTCGTACTCGGAAAATTTGCCGAAGCCACGATCATCGGACTCCTTCTGATATTCAACGCCGCCTTGGGACTGCTTCAGGAGTCACGCGCGCAGGCCACTCTCGACGCGTTAAAGTCGCGGCTCGCGCTCAACGCCTCGGTGCGGCGCGGCGGTATCTGGATGATCGTTCCAGCCGCCACGCTGGTGCCGGGCGACATCGTTAAGCTTTCGCTCGGATCGGTGGTTGCCGCTGATGTGCGCCTGCTCGGCGGCTCAGTCCTCCTCGATCAGTCGATGCTCACCGGCGAATCAATCCCAATTGAAGCCTGCGCGCGAACCCAAACCTGGGCGGGAGCGTTAGTGCGCCGCGGTGAAGCACTCGCGGAAGTGACGGCCACCGGAACGCGCACAAAATTCGGCCGCACCGCCGAACTGGTTCGTGTCGCGCACGTGGTCAGCTCTCAGCAAAAGGCGGTGCTGCGAGTGGTGCGCAACCTCGCCATGTTCAACAGCGTGATCATCGCGATGCTGATTGCCTATGCATACGCGCTCGCGATGCCTATTACCGATATCATACCTCTCGTGTTGACCGCCGTACTGGCTACTATTCCGGTCGCCCTGCCCGCCACCTTCACTCTCGCAGAGGCCCTTGGCGCGCGCTCGCTGGCGCACCTGGGCGTCCTGCCGACGCGGCTCTCAGCGGTGGACGAAGCCGCGACCATGGATGTCCTATGCTCCGACAAAACCGGCACGCTGACCCGCAACGAACTTAAGGTTACCGCGCTCCGCCCGATGCCAGGCTTCGATGAACTGCGGGTGCTCGCGATGGCCGCGCTGGCAAGCGCCGAAGGCGGACAGGATCCGGTGGACGCTGCCATTCGCGCCGCGGCACTCCGCACCCCCATATCCGATTCGCTCAAGGCCGCAAGTTTCATCCCTTTTGATCCGTCAACTAAGCGCTCGGAGGCTACCGCGATTGACGCGAAGGGAGTCACCCTGCGGGTCGTCAAAGGCGCCTTTGCCGCAGTCGCAAGCCTTGCCTCGGCATCCGCGGAGGCGGCCCTGGCGGCGCATGAGCTCGAAGCCAAAGGCTTTCGCGTTCTTGCTGTGGCGGTAGGGCCGGCAGATTCGAAACTTGCTATCTCCGGCGTGATCGCTCTCAGCGATCCGCCGCGCGATGATTCCGCACCCCTCATCGCGCAGCTCCATGCTTCAGGTGTGCGCACGGTGATGGTGACCGGCGACGCTCCCGACACCGCCGCGATCGTCGCGCACGCAGTGGGCCTCGACGGCCCCGTATGTCCCCCCGGCCAGATTTCGCCGACCGTGCGCCCCGACCAGTTCGCGGTCTTCGCAGGAGTCTTGCCCGAGGGCAAATATCAGCTCGTCAAGGCATTCCAGTCGGGCGGCCACACGGTAGGCATGTGCGGAGACGGCGCCAATGACGCCCCGGCGCTGCGCCAGGCGCATATGGGTATCGCGGTATCCACCGCCACCGACGTCGCAAAATCTGCGGCGGGAATCGTGCTGACTGAACCAGGACTTGCCGGTATCGTCGCCGCCGTCAAGGAAGGCCGCACGACTTTTCAACGCATACTAACTTACACTCTGAATTCGGTAATCAAGAAGATTGTTCAAGTACTGTTTCTGGGGGTCGGTCTCCTGATGACCGGCCATGCGATACTCACTCCGATGCTGATGGTTATCGTCATGATCACCGGAGATTTTTTGACCATGTCGTTAACCACGGATAACGTCGTGCCTTCGCCGATGCCCAATGTATGGCGAATCGGCCGACTGACTATTGCCGGCGCCGTACTGGCTGTCAGCGAGCTCGCCTTTTGCTCCGCGGTCCTGGCGATCGGAAAGTTCCGGATGGAAATGACTACGCTGACGCTGCAAACTCTTTCCTTCGTGGTCCTGGTATTCGCCAGTGAAGCGGCCCTGTATGCGATTCGCATCCGCCATCGCCTGTGGTCGCGCCCGAGCATATGGCTGGTCCTGTCCTCAGTCGGCGATCTGCTGATAATCGGCACGCTCGCCATATTCGGAATTGCGATGGCTCCGTTGCCCGTTTACGTCGTCGTCGGAGTGCTTGCCGCCGCAGTTTTGTACGGACTCCTGGCGGACCTGATGAAACTCTGGCTATTCGCCCGGCTCCGAATCGCTTAAGGTTGCGCTTTCGCGCAGTTGAAAAACCCGCGATTTTGGCCTAAGCCTGTCGGTCCGATCCTGCGGCGGAGCGATATTCCAATGCCGGTAGATTTCACCGAACTTTCTCGGTTGGACGCCACGGCGCAAGCCGAACTCGTCACCAACGGCCACGCAACTGCCGGCGAACTGGTCGAAGCCGCGATCCAGCGAATTGAGCGGCTCAACCCGAAGATCAATTGCGTCATCTATCCGCGCTTCGATGAAGCCCGTGACGAGGCCGCAAACTTGCCGAGCCATCCGGTGCGCGGAGTTTTCCGCGGCGTGCCTTTTCTGCTGAAGGATTTGTCCGAGACAGTGGTGGGCGCGCCGATGAGCTGGGGATGGAAGCCGCTGAAGGACGCTCAGGTCCGCGCCCGATCGACCGCAAACGTCGCCGCGAGGTTTCACGCCGCTGGACTGATCACGCTCGGACGGACCACCGTCCCGGAATGGGGTCCCTCGATCGCAACTGAGACGCGCGCCTGGGGCGCGACGCGTAATCCGTGGAACCTCGAGCGCGGCGTCGGCGGCTCCAGCGGCGGAGCCGGCGCAGCGGTCGCCTCACGCATGGTGCCCATCGCTCACGGCAATGACGCCGGCGGCTCGATTCGGATTCCCGCCTCGTTCTGCGGAATCGTCGGCCTCAAACCCTCGCGCGGCCGCACTTCCATCGGACCTCTCCACGCCGATATCTGGCACGGACTCGGCGAGGAAGGCGCTCTGGTCCGCTCCGCGCGCGACGCCGCCGCGGTCCTCGATGTCGTTGCCGGTTACGAGTCCGGCGATCCTTACACCGCGCCCGCTGCGCTGCGGCCGTTCCGCGACGAGCTCGGCCAGCCGCCGGGACGCCTGCGGATCGGATTCATGGATCGCGCTCCCTCCTTTCATCCAGGTGCGGAGCCTGAATGCGCCGCCGCCGTTCAAGCCTGCGCAAAACTTTTGGGTTCGCTCGGACATTTGGTCGAACAGAGCCATCCTGCCGCGCTCGACGACGATCGTGCCGGCGATCCGATTGGCGTGCTGGTCGCGACCAGCGAAGCGCTGACCGCCGTTGACGCCGAAAAGATTCTCGGTCGTTCCGTGAATGCCGAGGATTTCGATCCGTGGACCTGGTTTCTTATCCAACGAGGCCGCCGATTCTCCGCCCTCGACTTGCTCCGCGCACTCGAGTGGGTCAACCAGTTCACTCGCGCCACCGCGAAGTGGTGGCTCGATGGGTTCGATATCCTCGTCACTCCCACGCTCGCGACCACCGCGCCGCCGATTGGAATCTTCCAGCTCCGGCCGAACGAGCATCCGGCCGATATCGGCCGCCGGATGGCATACATCAGTCCGTTCACAATTCCGTGGAACGTCGCCGGCAATCCTGCAATCTCGCTGCCGCTGCATATGACTCCGGACGGCATGCCCGTCGGCGTTCAACTGGTCGCCGCGTACGGCCGCGAAGACTTGCTGTTGCGTTTGGCCGCCCAGATCGAGGCTGCGGCCCCATGGTCGCAACGGCAGCCTGTCGTCTCTGATTAGCCGCGCGCCACGAACGCGAGCGGCGCAGGCGCCTGCGGAATCGACTGCCACAGCTCCGGATCGTGTCCCGTGATGATCATCATGCCGGCGTCGCGCATTGCACGCAGCCGCCCGAGCGACTCGAGCATCTGCTCGCGATTGTACATCGCAGTCGGCAGGTGCATCGTCTCCAGCGTGCGGCGCAGGTAACACGCGTCCCCGGTCAGCACGACATGATCGGAGCCGATTTGAAGCCGCAGCGACTGATGCCCCGGCGTATGCCCGTGGGTCGGGATGCATACCACCGAGCCGTCGCCGAATACGTCGTGCTCGCCGTCGATCGTCCGCACCCGATGCCCGTGGTCGTAGTCATTCGGGTTGTAATAAACGCTCTCAATCAGATCGGCGTCGTGAGCAGCTTCCCATTCTCGGCGCTGAATCAGCAAGGTCGCGTTCGGTAGCTGCTGGTTGCCGCCGCAGTGATCGAAATGCAGATGCGAGTTGATGATCAGATCGATATCTTCCGGTTTGCGCCCGAGCGCGCCGAGCCGCCCCGCAATCTCCTCGCCCGCCTTGAATCCAACCGTATGAATCGAAGCCAAACGTCCCAGCCGCCGATCCGGTTCGGTCTGCGTATCAACATGAAGCCCGGTGTCGAAAATCACGCGGCCCTTGGGATGCTCGATCAGATAGGACGGCACCGGCACCTTCAGCTTCCCCTTCTCGCCTTCGAGTAACAGTCCCATCGGCAGGGTTAGCCATCCGCACGTGAACGCATAGACCTTAAGCGCCATCTATTTCCTCGCTTCCGACAACTATCGTAACCGCTATGCTCCAATCCTAATCAATCTCTTTCCCGATAGCGTAACGCGGAAATCGGTTGCACCTCCGCGCCCGCGAGAGTTACCTTCGCTGGTCCTGAGCGATTTGAGCGAAAGGGGAGCGATTTCGATGCCGCGAAAAATCTCTCGCAGAGAATTTATCGGCGCTTCAGCCGCCGCGACCGCAGCCACGATACTCGGCGGCGCCCGAGCGGTTCGTGCCGCGACGCAGGCCGTGGCGAGCGTGCAAACCGTGGATGTCGCGATTATCGGCGCCGGAATCTCCGGCCTGGTCACCGCGCGTGAACTCGCCAAGGCCGGTATCAACTCGGTGCTCGTGCTCGAGGCGCGCGACCGTGTCGGCGGACGCACGCTCAATAGTCCCATCCCGGGCGGCAATGTAGTCGAGGCAGGCGGGCAATGGATCGCCCCCAATCATCATGACATTTACGCGCTCGCCAAAAAGCTTGGGGTGGAGACCTTTGATACTTACGACATCGGCAAAACCGTTTTCTTTCTCGGCGGCCGGCACGTGGTCGGCGGCGCCGGGCTTGACGCGGCCGGCGGCGCGAGTTCAAAAGCTCTGGTCGAAGCGGTCGGCAAGCTCGAAGCTCTGACCCAGACCGTGGTTCTCGAAGCGCCGTGGAAGACTCCGAATGCGGCCGCGCTCGACCGCCAAACTCTCGCCGGATGGATTTCCGCTAACGTCAAAGATCCCGCCGCGGGCTTTCTGCTGAGCAACGTGATCGGCACGTCGCTCTATGGAAACCCGGCAAACCTTTCTCTGCTCTTCATGATGTTCCAGGCAAAATCGCTCGGTGGCATCGCAGAACAAATCTCGGTCAAAGGCGGCGACGAGCAAACCCGATTCGTCGGAGGCTCGCAGCTCCTGAGCCTCAAGATGGCGCAGCAGCTCGGCGACCGTGTGATACTCAATGCCCCGGTCAAATCAATCTCGAACTGGAATCGCGGCCCGGTTGTGATCGAGGCCGGCAGCCGCAGAATCGTGGCGAAGCAGGTCGTCGTCGCGATGATGCCCGCCGACAATCGCCGAATCACCTTCGCGCCCGCTTTGCCCGCGATGCGTGCGGGACTGATTCAAAAATCCGTCGCCGGCGTCGGAACCAAATTCAACATCGTCTATGAGCGTCCGTTCTGGCGCGCCCAGGGCTTAAGCGGTCAATCGATGTGCGACTCGCCGACCCTCATCACGACTCTCGATAACTCGCCGCCATCCGGCATGCCCGGCGTGCTCGTCGGCTTCACCCAAGGCGCGTGGCCTTCCGGGACTCCGGCCGAGCAGCGCGGTCCTGTCGCCGCCGCGCTCGCCCAAGTCTTCGGACCCCAGGCGCTAAAGCCGATCGACTACGAGACCATCAACTGGGGCGCGCAGGATTGGAGCGCAGGCTGCACCACTCCGATGCCGCCGGAGCTGCTGACCCACTATGGCCCTGCGATGTGGCCCTCTATCGGCAGAATCATCTGGGCGGGCGCAGAGAGCTCGCCTATTTCGTACGGCAACATGAATGGCGCCGTGCGCGCGGGAATTCACGCCGCGATGGAAGTCAAGCAAAGACTCTGAGCCCCCACAACTTGGGATTGCGTCAACCCCTAAACGATCGTTTAATCAACTTGACCCTCCCGTAGCCATTGGCAAATTCCATCCGGAGACAGGTCGAGGACCACTTATGGCGGCAACCAAGCTTCGCTTCGGCGCGTTTATCGCGCCCTTTCATCCGCTGAATGAAAACCCCACGCTCGCGATCGAGCGCGATTTGGAACTCGTGCAGTGGATGGACCGGCTCTCCTACGACGAAGCCTGGATCGGCGAGCATCACTCGGCCGGCTACGAGCTGATCGCGAGCCCCGAGATCTTCATCGCGACCGCCGCCGAACGCACCCGCAATATCCGCCTCGGCACCGGAGTGTCGTCGCTGCCGTATCATCATCCGCTGATGCTGGCGGACCGGATAAACCAGCTCGATCACATCACCCGCGGACGCACGATGTTCGGCGTCGGACCGGGCGCATTGCCCTCTGACGCCGCGATGATGGGAATCGAAGTCGCCAAGCAGCGCGACATGATGGACCAAGCGCTCGAGGTGCTGGTGCCATTGCTGCGCGGCGAAACCGTCACGAAGAAAACCGACTGGTTCACGCTGAAAGACGCACGCCTCCAGATGACGCCATACTCGCGCCCCTCGGTCGAGATCGCCGTCGCCAGCCAGGTCTCTCCGACCGGATCGCGCGCCGCAGGCAAGCATGGTGTCGGGTTGCTCTCGCTCGGTGCGACTTCGGCGGGCGGATTCAACGCGCTGTCGTCCAACTGGGCGATCGCCGAAGAGATGGCGCGCGACAACGGCACCGTGATGGATCGCGCGCGCTGGCGCCTGGTCGGACCGGTGCACGTGGCCGAGACGCGCGAGCAGGCGCGCGCCAACGTCCGCTTCGGACTCGACAAGTGGCTCTTCTATTTCCGCGAGGTCGCGGCCCTTCCGGTCGCGCCCGACGATGGCTCCGATCCCGTCGATGCTCTCATCGCTTCGGGATTGGCGGTGGTCGGAACGCCGGACGATTGTATCGCGCAGATCGAACGGCTCCAGAAGCAATCCGGAGGTTTCGGCTGCTTTCTTCAGCTCGCGCATAACTGGGCCAACTGGGAAGCCACCAAACACTCTTACGAATTGATCGCGCGCTACGTGATGCCGAAGTTCCAGGACTTGAACCTCAATCGCGATACTTCACTCAATTGGGCGAAACAAAATCGCGAGAGCTTCATCGGCGCGGCAACTGCCGCGGTCGCCTCTCGTATTGCACAGCACATTTCAGAAAAAGGCTCAAAAGACATCCGCCCCGAGATTCTCGAATCGATGGGAATGACGAAAAGCGCGGACGGTCACCCGGACGCGCCGTCGGTCTTGTCCGCGATCTCTCCGCTGCCGGGCAAAGCGAACGGAAGATGAATCGCGGAACGATCGCGCCGCTTGAATAGTTGCCGCGCTCTGCCTTAAGAGACAATTGGCCGGTCAGCAGCCTGCGCGGGCTGGGCGCTGAACTACGGCATCAACAGGAGGAATTTTCATGAGCTGGGATTTTGAAACGGAACCGGAGTTCCAGAAGGAACTCGACTGGATCGATAAATTCGTGCGCGAGGAAGTCGAGCCGCTCGACTACGTGCTGGGCCATCCGTACGATGTGCACGATCCCAAGCGCAACGCCCTTGTGCGTCCGCTGCAGGCCGAGGTCCGCAAGCGCAAGCTCTGGGCCTGCCATCTAGGCCCCGATTTGGGCGGTCCGGGCTACGGCCAGATCAAGCTCGCGCTGATGAACGAGATTCTCGGCCGCTCGCGCTTCGCTCCAATCGTCTTCGGATGCCAGGCGCCCGACTCCGGCAACGCCGAAATCTTGGCGCATTACGGCACCTCCGAGCAGAAGAAGCGCTTCCTCCAGCCGCTGCTCGACAATGAAATTGTTTCCGCATTCTCGATGACCGAGCCGCAAGGCGGCGCCGACCCCAAAGTCTTCACCACCAAGGCCGAGTTGCGCGGCGACAACTGGGTGATCAATGGCGAGAAATGGTTCTCGTCGAACGCGCATCTGGCTTCGTTTCTCATCGTGATGGCGGTGACCGATCCTGAAGCCAAAGAATACAACCGGATGTCGATGTTCATCGTGCCGAAAGAGACCGCTGGAGTGAAAATTCTGCGAAACATGGGCGTCGGCACGCACGAGGCCGAAGGTAGCCACGCCTATATTCGCTACGAAGACGTGACCGTCCCCAAGGATTCGATGCTCGGACCCCGCGGCGGCGCTTTCGTGGTCGCGCAGACGCGCCTCGGCGGCGGCAGGATTCATCATGCGATGCGGACGATCGGACAGGTGCGCAAGGCGTTCGACATGATGTGCGAGCGGGTGCTCTCGCGCACCACGCAGGGCTCGCGGCTGGCTGACAAGCAGATGGTGCAGGAAAAAATCGCGGACTCGTGGATGGAGATCGAGCAGTTTCGCCTCCTGGTGCTGCGCACCGCGTGGAAGATCGATCGCTACAAGGACTACCTGAAGGTCCGCAAGGATATCGCCGCGGTGAAGGCTCTGATGCCCAAAGTTTTCCACGACGTCGCCGCCCGCGCGCTGCATCTGCACGGCTCACTCGGCGCCACCGGCGAGATGCCGTTCGTCGAGCAGGTTATCCAGAGCTTCCACATGGGACTCGCCGACGGACCAACCGAGGTTCACAAGATCACAGTCGCCCGGCAGGTGCTTCGCGAATACAAAGCCACCGCGGGGCTGTTCCCGAGCCAGCACATTCCGAAGCTGCGCGAAGCCGCGATCAAGAAGTACGCGGACCGGATCGAACACGAGGTTCGCGCCCAGTCGTAATTGCGGGTGCGCGATAAATCAGTACGGGAGATGCCAGTGGCTTACGAACAAATTCTATACGACGTCAAGGACGGTATCCTGACGATCACGCTCAACCGGCCCGAGAAGCTGAACGCGTTTACCGGCGTGATGATGACCGAGATGCTCGACGCGTTCGATCGCGCCGACAAGGACGACGAGATCCGCGCGATTATCGTCACTGGCGCCGGCCGAGCCTTCTGCGCCGGCGCCGATCTGTCGTCCGGTCCCGATACCTTCAACTCTTCGCGCTCTGATCGCCCCGACCGGAAGAGCGCAATCCGCGCCGACGGCTCGATCGATTGGACCAACGACGCAACTCGCGACGGCGGCGGACGCCTGACACTCCGAATCTTCGAATGCCTGAAACCGGTCATCGCGGCCGTCAACGGCCCCGCGGTGGGGGTCGGCGTCACAATGCAACTGGCGATGGACGTGCGGCTCGCGTCGGACAATGCGCGTTTTGGGTTCGTTTTCTCGCGCCGCGGAATCGTGCCCGAGGCATGTTCGAGTTGGTTCCTGCCGAGGATCGTAGGAATTTCCCAGGCGCTCGAGTGGGCGTTTTCCGGCCGAGTATTTTCCGCGAAAGAAGCGCTCGAAGGACGGCTGGTCAGCAAAATCTACCCGGCGATTGAACTTGTTCCGGCCGCACGTGCTCTCGCCCGCGAAATCGCTGACAATACTTCACAGGTGTCGGTCGCGCTGATTCGGCAGATGATGTGGCAAATGCTGGGTGCGGACCATCCGATGGAGGCGCACAAGGTCGATAGCAAGGGAATCTTTGTGCGCGGCGCGTCGGCCGATGTCAGGGAAGGGGTGGCGTCGTTTCTCGAGAAGCGTCCGGCCAAATTCCCGCAAAAGGTCTCAAAAGATATGCCTTCGTATTTTCCCTGGTCTCCGCCCCGGAAATACAGCTAGATCCACCTGACCCGCGCGCCGGACGCCGGCTCTTAAGGCCCGCCGGCGCGCCCTTCTCAACCTTGCCTCAACCTTGCGCCACGAGTTCCCCGCGCATCGCAGGAGCAATCCGCGCCGAGGCGGCTCGGTGGGCCGAACGGATCCGCCCATGCTGGCGCCGCAAGCCGACGCGCAATGAATCGGGCTCGATATCCAAGTTCTCGCACACACTCACGAAGCTGAACGGACCGCGATCTTTTATCGAAAAGATCCAGTCGTGAGCCTCAACGTATTGGATTCGCTTGAGCGCCGTTCGATCGTTGCAGTTATCGAGGTAGCACCGGACCGCATCCTCGAGAATCGCAAACAGGAGGTTACGCTCGCCTTCAAAGCGATGGTCACGGCGCGCGCTGTGGAACTGCTCGGGCAGAATCGAAGCTCCGGAGAAAACGCTCGGCGATTCGTCTGAGGGATTTAGTGCTGCCTTCATGCTCTTGTACTCCGGTGTCGCTGGTTACGTTGGGTTCGGGTTACATCGCAAAGTTGATACCAACCCAAAATCCTTCATATTCGCGGCACCTATGCGGTCTGGACAGAGAACTTTCTACACGGTATCGATTCCGGATTCTGAACAGGCGTGTTCTCCAAGGCGAGCCTTTAGTATCCGGCGACGACCCGCCTAGTGCATACGGCGAGTCGTCGTATCGGTTCTTTGGAGAACGGGTTCTGTAGAGAACGGGAGGAAACTTACGATGGGCCGAAAAACGCTATGGTTCGCACCTCGATACTCTCGCGCGGTGCGGCATTAGCCGGGCTGCCCGGATCGTCGAAAGCCGAATGTGCGGTGAAGCGCGCCACGTCGGTCTTGGAATCGTAACACTTCAGCAGCATCACTTCGTCCCGCTCCATCTGCGGAAAATAGTACCATCGATGCTCGGGGCTGTAGGCGACCGAATAAACCTCGCCCTTGCGATCGCGGTAAATCAGGTCGTGAATCACGAAATCCTGCGCTGCGATGCTCTGCGCGTCGCACACCGCGAGCGGCGTCTCCTCGACCGGACCGCGGATCGGACGCCATACGTTGATCACGGCGAAGCGATTCTTCAGCAGCTCATCCGCCTCAGCCGGCAGCAGATCGCGCACCCTTTGCGGTCCTGACTTGACCGTGTAGTCGTTGTGCGCGACTTTCACCGGCTCCTGGATTCCCTTCTCGTGCTGCTTCGCGCGCGGACGGCATCGCAGATTGTAATCGAACACCAGCACGCGCTCCGCGCCGGTTGCTTCCCGGACCATCCGCTCGACCTCGGGAAAATAGACCTGGCGCACGTCGCGGTCGGAGTAGAAATCCGGCACCGCCGAGTCCTGATGAATCAGCAAGAAGCCCTGGCGATCGAGCGACAGCTCGCGCGTGATTGCGCGCGCGTCGTGAATCGCAACCGAAAACTTGGCGTACCTGCCGGTTCGCGGCTCAATTCCCGGCGGCGGCGTGTAGGTATAAGTCATCGGCCGCTGGCCGCGATCTTCCAAATAATTTAGCTGCGCATCGACGTGATCATTGTGTTCCATGCTGTACCGCCATCTGTTGAGACAATACCGCGCGCCGCGATTTCGCTCAAAGCGTCCGAGAGTCGCGGTTAGACGGCAGCACCAGTGCGAGCGCGCCTGAAATTCCGACTGAGAGCGCCAATACCGCGAGCCCGCCCTTGAAACTGTGCGACGAGCCTCTCATCAGACCGACCACGTATGGACCGAAGAAGCCGCCCAGGTTTCCGAGCGAGTTGATTAGCGCGATTGCGCCCGCCGCCGCCGTGCCGCCCAGAAATTCGGGCGGTATGGCCCAGAAGGGACCGCACGCGCTGAAAATTCCGGCGGCGCCAAGCGCGATCGCCGCGAGCTCGAAGGCCGGTTCGCGCGCGAGCGCCGAAAGAACAAATCCGCATGCGCCCACAATCGCGCACGCCGCCAGCACCCTCCGCCGATCTCCGCCGCGGCTCGAAATTGCGTCGGAGATCGCGCCGACTCGAACCATCGCCAACACCGCGACGATAAACGGAATCGCCGTGATTAGTCCGATCACGAAATCGCTGCCGGCGCGGAATCCCTGCACGATTTGCGGCAGCCAGAAACTCACGCCATAAAGCCCAAACACGATTCCGAAATAGATCAGCGCCAGCATCCACACCCGCGAATCTTTCAGGCCGTCGGCGAGGCGATACGCGTGCACCGCCGCGGCATTCTGCTCGCGCGCGTTCATCGCCAGCAGCGCATCTCGCTCGTCCTCAGAAAGCCAGCGCGCATCCTCGGGTCCGTCGGGCAGCCGGAATGCGACCGCGATTCCGAGCGCGATCGCGGGCGCACCTTCGAGGATGAACAGCCATTGCCATCCGGCGATTCCGAGCGTGTCATGCATCATCAGCAGCGCTCCGGATACCGGGCCGGCCACGATTCCCGCCACCGCAGCGGCGGTCATGAACAATGCCACCGCACGCGCCCGCTGTCGCGCCGGGAACCATCGCGTGAGGTACAGAATCACCCCGGGAAAGAAACCCGCTTCCGCGGCGCCGAGCGTGAAGCGCAAGGCGCAGAAACTTGCCGGGCCGCGCACCGCGATCATCGCGATCGCGACCGCGCCCCACGAGAGCATGATCCGCGCGATCCAGCGCCGCGCGCCGACCCGCTCGAGAATCAGGTTGCTGGGAATTTCAAAAATGAAATAACCGGCAAAGAACAGGCCCGCGCCGAATCCGAAGATCGCGTCGCTAAGCCCGAGCGCGCGATTCATCTGCAACGCCGCGAAGCCGACGTTGATTCGATCCAGATAGGCAACGATGTAAAGCACGAACAGAAACGGCAGCAGGCGGCGCCGGACCTTCGCCAGCGCGGCCGCCTCGAGCGCGGCGGCGGCTTCCGTGATCGGAATTGGCTTCGATATTTCGTCGCCCGGAATTCTCACCCGCCTTCTCCTATCAGGCGCGCCCGCCTTCGCCAACGATGGCGGCGGGTTTTCGCTTATCGCGCGCACTCGGATAGTCTCGAAGCGCGGACGCGGCGCTGCGCTGCGCGAACAAACCCAAGGGAGTACAGGAAGTGGCTTCAGATCAGGTGGTGTTCCTGCTCGATGTCGATAACACGCTGCTCGATAACGACGCAGTGGTCGCGGACCTGATGCGCCATCTGGAAAAGGACGTCGGCGCCGAGCAGCAGAAGCGCTACTGGACCTATTTCGAGCAGCTCCGCACGGAGCTCGGCTACGCCGACTACCTGGGCGCGTTGCAGCTCTACCGGATCCATTATCCGCGCGATTTCCGGATTTTTTCCGCGTCGCTGTTCCTGATTGATTATCCGTTCGCCAACCGGCTGTTTCCAAATTCGCTTGACGTGATCGAGCATGTGAAACAACTCGGCCACGCAGTGGTTCTGTCCGACGGCGATGTCGTGTTTCAGCCGCACAAGATCCAGCGCTCCGGACTTTACGACGCGGTCGATGGCGAGGTGCTGATCTACATTCATAAAGAGCAGGAGCTCGACGACATCACGGCGCGTCTGCCCGCGGCGCACTACGTGATGGTCGATGACAAGGTGCGGATCCTGTCAGCGCTGAAAAAGGCCTGGGGGCCGAAAGTGACGACGGTATTTCCGCGCCAGGGACACTACGCCGCCGATGCGGCGGAAGTCGCAAAATATCCCGCGCCTGATATCACGATCGCGCGAATCGGCAACCTGCTCGACTACGATATGGAAACGCTCAGAAAGGCCGCAACCGCCGGTTCAGCGCACAACTGATTCCTGGCGGCGCTCGACCGCGTCGGCGTGGCCAAGAGCCTGCGGCAAAATCAGCCGCACACGTCTGGCTTCGATCTCGAGCGCCGATAGCAGATCTTCCATCGCTTCCGGCGCTGCCAGGCGACCTCCGATAGATTCGAGCTCGCCGCAGATTCCCGCAAGCCGGCTCGCCCCGATCAGCGCCGAAGATCCCTTCATCCGATGCGCCGCGCGCGCAAGCTCGCTCAAATCCGGTGCGTGCGCCAGCGTCCGCAGCGCGATTATCCGCGCGGGCAACTCCTTGAAGAACATCCCCAGCAGAAGCGGGATTACGTCGTCGGCCGGGTCGGCGCCGATGTCTTTCAAGTCCTCGATTACTTCGTGATCGAGGCCGTCGTCATTATCGGGCATAACTTCACTTCGCATAACACCGCGATAACGAGCACTTTCCGTGCCCGCATGAGAAAGCGGCCGCACACCTCGCGCGTCCAGAATTCGGACATCGCTTCGCGATTACGAACCGATCCGATCGCACCTTTTCCGGAGCCGGCGGCGGCAATATTCTGACGCAGGTTCCTACCGTTCGGTTTGATGCAATCCCGGCCTTTACGAGGCGGCGGCGACTCCTGGTTTTTTGCTCATGTCATTCGCCCTGCGGCACGCCTGTTGCGTTCGGATGTGGTGGCGCAGCTTTCTCATTCGGATCGCGCGCAAAGCGAGGCGCACGTGAACATCAATCTCGGGGCCGTGCTCAGCGGCAAACGCTTCGCGCTGATCGGCTTCGACGCCGAAGAGAGTGGCACGATTGTGTCAGTCTTGGCCGCGATGCACGCATTCGGGCAGTCGGTCACGGGAGGCGCCACGATTCCAGGCCTCAATCCTTTCGCCCGTTTTGACGGCTGCATCATCGACGCCAGTCCCGTCGCGAACAACCCCATTGCGCCGGAAGAAACCATCGCGCGAATCCATAAACCCACTGTGCTCATCGGCAGCGGCGAACAGATGATGCAGCACGCACTCGCGGTCGCCGACAACCGCCATGATTTCATTGTGCGGCCGTATGAATCGGAAGAATTGCTGCTGCGCGCGTTCCGGATGGTGCGCAATGCCGGCACCGAAAACGACCTGGTCCGTCCCTCGCAGCGCCCGCCCGGACGGCGGGTGCTGGTCGCCGACGACGATCAGGCGGCGGCGATTCTGATTTCCACCGTGCTCCGCCACGCGGGCTTTACCTGCGAGTTCGCGCGCGACGGCCACAGCGCGTTGAAGCTTGCGCGCGAGTCCATGCCGGATCTCCTTTTGCTCGACGTTGGCTTGCCGGAAATGGATGGCTTCGCGGTGCTGAGCGCGGTGCGCAACGATCCCGCGCTCTGCAAGCTGCCGACCATCATCGTCACCGGACGCAACAACGAAGACGACATCGTAAAGGGCTTCGCGCTCGGCGCCGACGATTACATCACCAAACCCTTCATCTCGGGCGAGATGACCTCGCGGATCAATCGGGTGCTGCGCCGCGAAGACCGCGCCAACGACTGAGCGCCTCGCCCGCCTCTACAGCAGCGGCAGTTGTCACCGCACGATGCGCTGTCCTACTGTTGCCGCGTGTTTCGACTCGATGGAAAAACCGCAATCGTGACCGGCGCGGGTTCCGGAATCGGACGCGCGATCGCAATCACCTTTGCCGCGCAGGGCGCGCGCGTATTCATCCTCGAACGCGAACGTGACAGCGCATCCGCCGTCGCGGCGCAAATTGCCGCGGCGGGCGGCGCAGCGGTGCCGATCGAATGCGACGTCACCAGTGCGGCTTCCGTCGCAGCCGCATTCGCGAGTGTCGATCGCGACGCCGCGCGGCTCGATATCCTGGTGAACAATGCCGGTATCGCTCACGTCGGCAACGTCGAGACCACCGCCGAGGCCGACCTCGATCGCGTGTACGCGGTCAACGTCAAAGGCGTCTATCTGTGCGCGCAGGCCGCGGTGGCGCGGATGCGCACGGCGCACTCCGGCGTGATCCTGAACCTCGCGTCGATCGCCTCGCTCATCGGCGTTCCCGACCGCTTCGCTTACTCGATGAGCAAGGGCGCGGTGCTGACGATGACCCGCTCGATCGCGGTCGATTACATCCGTGATGGAATCCGCTGCAACTGCGTGTGCCCCGCGCGCGTGCATACGCCGTTCGTCGATGGATTCCTCAAAGCCAGCTATCCCGGACGCGAGGCCGAGATGTTCGCGCAGCTCTCGGCCTATCAACCGATCGGCAGGATGGGCACGCCCGAGGAAGTCGCGGCGCTGGCGCTGTACCTGTGCTCGGACGAAGCGTCGTTCATCACCGGGCAGGCCTATCCGATCGACGGCGGAGTGCTGGTGTTCTGAACGCGTGCGCAAAGACCCGCGATGAAAATCTACGGCCAGACGATCAATCTCAAGCCGGGCGCCGAGATCGAGCGCCGTTACCTCGCGATGCATCGCGCGGCGTTTCCGGAAGTCGAGCGCGGACTTAAGGCTATCGGAATCCGGCGGATGCTCATCTGGAAGCTCGGCCGCCGGCTTTTCATGATGATGGAAACCGAAGACGGCTTCGATCCCGAGCGCGATTTCCCGCGCTACGAAAATAGTCATCCGCGAATCAAGAATTGGCAGGATACGATGGCCGCGATGCAGGAGCCGGTTGCCGACGCCCCCGCAGGACAGTGGTGGGCGCGGATGGAACTGGTTTACACGCTCGGCGACGGCCGCGAGTAGTTCTACTCGCGCGGCGCTCCGACCACCGCTATCGCCTCGCGGCGGCGGCGAAACGTGGCGCGGACCAGGTCGTGATTCATGTTGCCGATGAACTCGATCGGAATTTCCTTGGGACAGACCGCCTCGCACTCGCCGTGATTGGTGCAGCTCCCGAACAGCTCTCGCGACATCGCCTCCACCATATTCAGCGTTCGCTGATCGCGCTGCGGCTGGCCTTGCGGCAGCGAATTGAGATGCGTGATCTTCGCCGACGTGAACAGCATCGCGGAGGCGTTGGGACACGCGGCCACGCAAGCGCCGCAGCCGATGCACGCGGCAGCGTCGAACGCCGTGTCGGACGAGCTCTTGGGTACCAGGGTCGCGTTCGCCTCGGGCGCGCTGCCGGTCGAGGCGCTGATGAAACCGCCCGCCTGGATGATGCGATCGAACGGCGCGCGATCGACGATCAAATCGCGCAGGATCGGAAACGCGCGCGCGCGCCACGGCTCCAGCGCGACCGCATCGCCATCTTTGAAGAACCGCATCGAGAGCTGGCATACCGTTGTGCCGGGTCGCCCGCCATGCGCGACGCCGTTGACCAGGAAACCGCACGAGCCGCAAATCCCCTCGCGGCAGTCGTGCTCGAAGGCGACCGGCGCCTCGCCGCGCGCCGTCAAATCTTCATTGAGCACGTCGAGCATCTCGAGAAATGACATGTCGGGCGTGATGCCGGTGACCTGGTAGTCCTTGAACTGGCCCTCGGCGCTCGCATTCGCCTGCCGCCAGATTTTGAGCTTAAGATTCATCGCTACTCCATTGCGCTACTTGTAACTGCGTTGAGTCAGATGAACGTAGTCGAAGGTCAGCGGTTCCTGGTGCAGGACCGGAGGTTGTCCGTCGCCTTTCCATTCCCACGCCGAGCTGTATGAGAAATGCTCGTCGTCGCGCTTCGCCTCGCCGTCGGGCGTCTGACTCTCGACGCGGAAATGGCAGCCGCAGGATTCGGTGCGCGTCAGCGCGTCGGTACACATCAGTTCTGCCAGCTCGAAAAAATCCGCGACCCGCCCCGCCACTTCCAGCGACTGGTTAAGCTCCTCGCCGGTGCCGACCACGCGCAGGTTGTGCCAGAACTCCTCGCGCAGCTTGCCGACTTCCGCCAGCGCATGGCGCAGGCTCGCGTCCGAGCGCGCCATCCCGCAGTCATCCCACAGCATCCGTCCGAGTTGCCGATGGAACGACGCGGCGCTGCGCTGGCCGCCAATCGAAAGCAGTTTCGCGACTCGCTTGCCGACCTCGGCCTTGGCCTCCGCGAATGCAGGATGGGAAGTGTCGATCTTTGCCGGAGTTTTGGATGCGAGATAGTTGGGCACGGTCGAAGGCAGCACGAAGTATCCGTCGGCAAGCCCCTGCATCAGCGCGCTTGCACCGAGCCGGTTGGCGCCGTGATCGGAGAAGTTCGCCTCGCCGCCGACGAACAGCCCGTCGATGGTTGACATCAAATGGTAATCGACCCACAACCCGCCCATCGTATAGTGCAGCGCCGGATAGATGCGCATCGGCACACGGTAGGCGTCCTCGCCGGTGATCTGTTCGTAGATCTCGAACAGGTTGCCGTATTTCTCGCGCACCTGATCGACGCCCATGCGCGCGATCGCATCGCGAAAATCCAGGTACACGCCCTGCCCCGACGGCCCGACGCCGCGGCCGTCGTCGCAGACTTCCTTGGCGTTGCGCGAGGCGACGTCGCGCGGCACCAGGTTGCCGAAACTCGGATAGCGCCGCTCGAGATAGTAGTCGCGCTCGTCGTCCGGGATCTGATTGGGCGGACGCTGATCGCCCTTCTGCTTCGGCACCCACACCCTGCCGTCGTTGCGCAGCGATTCCGACATCAGCGTGAGCTTGGACTGATGCTCGTTGGTGAGCGGAATGCAGGTCGGATGAATCTGCGTGAAGCACGGATTCGCGAACATCGCTCCGCGCCGGTACGCCCGCCAGATCGCGGTGCAGTTCGAGGCTTTGGCGTTGGTCGAAAGATAGAACACGTTCGAGTAGCCGCCGGTCGCGAGCACCACCACTTCGGCCGCGTGGCACTCGATCTCTCCGCTCACCAGGTTGCGCGTGACGATGCCGCGCGCCTTGCCGTCAACCACCACCAGGTCGAGCATCTCGCGCCGCGGATGCATCCGCACCGTGCCGGCTGCGATCTGCTCCTCGAGCGCCTGGTACGCGCCGAGCAGCAACTGCTGCCCGGTCTGTCCGCGAGCATAAAATGTGCGCGAGACCTGCACTCCGCCAAACGAGCGCGTGTCGAGCAATCCGCCGTACTCGCGTGCGAACGGCACACCCTGCGCGACGCACTGGTCGATGATATTCACGCTGAGCTGCGCGAGCCGATAGACATTGGCCTCGCGCGAGCGGAAGTCTCCGCCCTTGACCGTGTCATAGAACAGGCGAAAGACGCTGTCGCCGTCGTTGCGGTAGTTCTTGGCGGCGTTGATTCCGCCCTGCGCCGCGATTGAATGCGCACGGCGCGGACTGTCGTGGAATGAAAAACATTCGACGTTGTAGCCCTGCTGCCCCAGCGACGCGGCTGCTGCGGCGCCGGCCAGCCCGGAGCCAACCACGATAATCGTGTACTTGCGCCGGTTGGCCGGGTTAACCAGCTTCATCTCGAACTTGCACGTGTCCCATGCCTGTTCGATCGGACCGGACGGAATTTTTGCTTCGAGCATCTTGTATCCTTAGTGAATCCAACCCGCCAAAACCGCGACCGGCACCGAAACGAACCCGAGAAAAATCACCGCCGCGACGACGCGCGACGCAAGGCGCAGCTTCACCTGATGGCGCGCCGTGTTCCAGCCCATCGTCTGCAGCATGCTCCACATCCCGTGGTCGAGATGAAAGAACAGCGCGATCATCGCAATAATATAGAAGACCGAAACCGGCCACACCGAAAACCCGATAATCACGTTCGAGTAAACGTGCAAGTCCCGATACTCGCCCGGCGCGAAGCCGACCGCGCCGAACGTGAAATGCGCGATGTGAAACACGATAAAGATCGCGAGTAGCAGGCCGCCCCAGCGCATCGATCGCGCCGCAAACGAGGTCTCCACATCTTTGCGTTCCCGGTAGCCGATCGGACGCGCCTGCCAGTTCATCCGCGTGAGCTGTATCGCCGCGATAATGTGCAGCGTTGCGCTGACCAGCAGCACGATTCGGACGATCCACAGCGCATCGCCGTACCCGAGCTCCGGCATCCCGACCGTGCGCAGAAACCGCGAGTAGGTATTGATTTCACCGGGACCGGCGAAGATCTTCAGATTTCCCAGCATGTGCGCGATCACGAACAACACCATGATCACGCCGGTGACCGCCATCACCACTTTCTTGCCGATAACCGTGCGCCACAGCAGCGTTATCGGATTCGATCCAAACACCGCCGGGCGTTCAGCCGCCTCGGTGGTTTTCGCAGCGCGCTCGCTTGCCGCACTCGACGATGCCATTTGAGAACTCCTGCCTTTCTCCTGCTTCTATCAGTGCGGCTTATCCGGAAATCAAGTCACGCGCTGGATTTCTTATCTTACTCATAGCGTTTGTGCAATCCCGAGAATAGCGCCCAATAAACCGGATCGCGGGACGGTTCGCCGGACCGACGGTCCTCCGTCGCACGCCATTTGGAATTCCCCGATTGCGCGCGGTTTACGGTTGTCATTTCCGCGCGTAGCTGCCGCGCGGGGAAATCCCGGACGAGAGAGCAACGCACACGCGCGGCTCGGAGCATCGCTCATGCGCGCCATACCGCTCCGCCGGGAAACTCGAGATCGTCGAGCGACTCCGCGAAAATCTCGGCGCTGTAACCCGCGTCGCTCGGCACGAGGTAGCGGCCGCGGCGCGCCTTCACCGGATGCTTGAAGTACTCGTGCCCATGATCGGCGAATTCAGTCATGCGATTTTCGAGGCTCGCGCTCACGCAGATATAGTCGATCAGCGAGATGTGCTGCACGTACTCGCACAGCCCGATTCCGCCCGCATGCGGACACACCGGCACCGCAAACCTCGCCGCGAGCAGCAGCACCGCCATCACCTCGTTCAGCCCGCCGAGCCTGCACGAATCGAGCTGGCAGAAATCGATCGCTCCCGCCTGCATCAGTTGCTTGAACAGCACGCGGTTGGCGCAGTGCTCGCCGGTCGCAACTCCGATCGGCTTGATCGCGCGGCGAATCGCCGCGTGGCCGAGGATATCGTCGGGGCTGGTCGGCTCCTCGATCCACAGAAGATTGAAAGGCCGCAGAGCCTGGATATGCTCGATCGCCTCGCCGACGTCCCAGACCTGGTTGGCGTCGGCCATCAGCATCGCACCGGCGCCTATCTCCTGGCGCATCAACTCGGCGCGATGGATATTCTCTTCATGATTCAGCCCGACCTTCATCTTGAACCGCGTCCACCCCTGCCCGAGCGCCTCGCGGCATAGCGCGCGCACTTTCTCGTCGGGGTAGCCCAGCCATCCGGCCGACGTGATGTAAGCGGGGTAGCCGTCGCGGTGCATCTCGGCTTCGCGCGCGGCGCGGCCCGCGAAATTGCGCCGCAGGATTTCGAGCGCCTGCTCGCGGGTGAGCGCATCGGACAGGTAGCGAAAATCGACGCACGCGACGAATTGCTCCGGCGTCATATCCGCAACCAGCTTCCACACCGGCTTGCCCTCGCTCTTCGCGTAAAGGTCCCACACCGCGTTCACGATCGCCGCCGTCGCGAGGTGCAGCACGCCCTTTTCGGGACCGAGCCACCGAAGCTGGCTCTCGTTGGTGAGACTGCGCCAGAAGCCGTTGAAGTC
>JBARDN010000045.1:0-5220 GCA_049795175.1 Binataceae bacterium (SeqCode)
GGGTCGGTCTCGAGATAGACCAGGCAGCGCGTGGCGCGATGCTCCTCGCGCGGCTCGGTTGCGCCGCACAGATTGATCACCGCGTCAGCGCCGCGGATAAGCTCGAAGCATCGCGCGCGCGTCATCCCTACGTACTCCTCGCGCACGGAATCCAGAAACGCCCAGCGCCCGCCGAAGCCATAGCGCTCGAGCACGCCGGCCAACATCCGCAGGTTGCGCGTAGGGTCGCGGGTGATCGTGACCTCGACCGGGTCGTAGCAATACGCGCGATGATCCTCGATGTAATAGACCTCGAAACCGAGGTCGCGAAATCCGATCAGATGATGCAGTAGCTGCCAGACGACGCCCGCGAACGGGTATCGCGCGGCGAGATGAAGCACGACGATTCGGCCCTTGCGCTTACGGTCCACCAGGATTGCCGCAATTTTACTGTGCGCGTCGGCTTATAGATAGCAGCCCTAGCGGGCGAATAAGGCCGCATGCGGGTGGCTCGACAAGAGTGCGCCGCGCGGATCATCATTCATGGCAGGCCTGCGATGCGCCTCAGTTCGTCGTTCAACAGCTCGACGGTCTTCCGGCGCTGGCTTACCTGCGCCGCGCGATTCTCTCCGAGCTCGCCTAGATAGCATCCGCGGTCCGGTAAATAGAGCACCGCGCGGTACGGGAAGCCGGGCTTGAACTCGTGCCACGGCTTGCGTGCAATAACTCCCTCGATTGCTCCTTCGACCACGCGCTCGCACATCTCGAGCCCGTCGCGCCAGGTGAGCGCGGCGGCGGCGCGCAATCTGGCGCTGCGGCGCGAATCCTCGACGCCTTCCATCCGGCGCATCACCTCGGCCACCAGCGCGTCGTCGGGATCCCCAGTCGCGGCTCCGAGCCATCTGTGCGAGCGCACGCCCGGCTCGCCGCCCAACGCGTCGATCTCGAGTCCGCCGTCATCGGCGATCGTCGCGATACCGGCGCGCGCGAAATAAAACCGCACCTTCAGAAGCGCATTGCCGGCAAACGTCGCGGCTGTCTCCTCCGGGTGCTCGCGGATACCCGCGTCGGCGAGCGAGATCGGTTTGAGTGCGTATGCGGCGAGTAGCAAGCGGTATTCGGCCAGCTTGGCGGGATTAGTGGTTGCTACGAGAATTTCTTTCATCGCGATAACGCGGCCAGTTAAGATTTTGATTTTGGATTATAGGTGAACTTGAGGTTCTCGCGCTCGCGATGCTCTTCGAGCGCAAGCTCGATCAGACGATCGATCAATTGCGCGATCGGAATTCCGCTCGCCTCCCACAGCTTCGGATACATGCTGATCGAGGTGAAGCCGGGAATCGTGTTGACTTCATTGACGTAGATGCGGCGGAGATCGCGGCTGGCGAGAAAATCAACCCGCGCCATCCCGCGAATCGAGAGCGCCTTGAACGCGCGGACCGAAATCATCCCCAGGCGTTTCATGATCGCGGGTGGAAGCTCGGCGGGAATCTTGGTCTGCGCGCCAATCGGATCGACGTACTTGGATTCGTAGCTATAGAACTCGTGCGCGCCCGCCACGATCACCTCGCCCGCGACGGAAGCCTCGGGACGGTCGTTGCCGAGCACCGCGACTTCGAACTCGCGTCCGGCGCATGACGCCTCGATCAGCGCCTTGCGATCGTACTGGAACGCATCTTCCAACGCGGCGTCGAGCTCAGACGCACGTTTGACCCTGCTGACTCCGATCGACGAGCCGGCCGCATTCGGTTTTACGAACACCGGGTAGCCAAGCGCGCGCGCGAGCTTTCGCGCGGCCGCGCGATCGGCCTGCCAATCCGCCCGCACGACCGAGTGATAGCGCACGACGGGAACCTTCGCGGCGCGCAAGAGTCGCTTCTGCACGTCCTTGTCCATCCCGATTGCGGAGCCGAGCACGCCGGCGCCGACGTACGCGATGCCGGTCAGATCAAGCAGGCCCTGCACGGTGCCGTCCTCGCCGAAAGTGCCATGCAACACAGGAAAGATCACGTCGAGGTCACCGGCGACTGCTGCTCCCGTTCGCGCGAGATCGCCCGGGGCCGGCGCTCTGACCAGCGCGCGGCTGTCCGGATGCGGCAGCAGAGTGACGGGAGTATCGCCGGCCGACAACGCGGCCAGATGCGGCGTCGCGTCGCCGAGCAGCTTGAGCGCGTCGTTTTCGAGATACCATTTGCCGTCGCGATCAATTCCGATCGGCACGATCTCGTAGCGCTCGGGATCCATCGCGGACATCACAGTGAGCGCCGATCGGAGCGATACTTCGTGCTCGCCCGAACGGCCGCCGAACAGAACGCCGACCCGAATTTTGTTGCTTGACGCCATCGCATGCAGCCGCTTTGCGCGGCGCATGGATTGTGACACGGCGCGCCAAGATCTTCGAATAGATCTTCTAGTAGATTTTCGAGCCGTACTTCGAGGTGCGCTTCTTCGAGATGTTCGGCGAAATGCCGCGACGCGATCCCGAATTTGGCTTCGTTCACAACGCCGCCGAAGTCGCGTGTGCGATCGTGCCGATAATCTCGCTGGCTTCGTTTGCCAAACTGCACGTAGATCAGGCGCGGATGCTTCCCTATCTGGAGCGGATGGCGACTCATCAGTTTTATTTTGTTTCACGTGAAACGTGGGATCCGGCGGCGCGGCTTCATGCGCGGATGCAATTCATCGGCGGCGAAAATCCTGCCACCGGCTCGGCGGCCGGCGACGCCACGGCGTGGATGGTGCTCATTGGAGTCGCGCAAGCGGGAGAGCAGGTGCTCATCGAGCAGGGTCTCGAGGTGCCGCGCCCCAGCCGGACCTTCGTGCGCGCAAGCCGCGACGAATCGCGCGTGCACGACGTCCGCGTGGGCGGCCATGTGGTCGAGGTAATCCGCGGCGAAGTATCGCTGCCCTAGATCGCGCCCACTCGCTCGCGCGTCGCGCGGTTACTGGCGATAGTTCGGCGCTTCCTTGGTGATAAACACGTCGTGCACGTGGCTCTCGCGCTGGCCCGCGTCGCTGACGCGGATAAAGCGCGCGCGGCGGCGCAACTCGCCAAGATTGGCGGCGCCCAGATAGCCCATCCCCGACTGCAAGCCGCCGATGAGCTGCTCGATATTCGAGGCGAGCGACCCGCGATGCGGCACGCGGCCCTCGATTCCCTCGGGCACGTGCTTGCCCTCTTCAGTCTCCTGCAGGCCGTAGCGGTCGCGCGTGCGCTCGTTCATCGCGCCGATCGACCCCATCCCGCGATACAATTTGTAGGTTCGGCCCTGATAGAGAATCGTCTCGCCGGGACTTTCCTCGGTGCCCGCGAACAGCGAGCCGATCATCACCGAAGTCGCGCCCGCCGCGAGCGCCTTGGTGATATCGCCCGAGAACCGAATCCCTCCGTCGGCGACGATCGGAATTCCGCGCGGCTCCGCAATCGCGGCGGTGTCCATAATCGCGGTGATTTGCGGCACGCCGACGCCCGAGACCACCCGCGTGGTGCAGATCGAGCCGGGACCCATCCCGACGCGCAGCGCGTCCGCGCCCGCGTCGATCAACGCCTTGGCGCCCTCGGACGTGGCGACATTGCCCGCGATAATATCCACCTCGGGACAATCGCGGCGCGTAGCGCGGACCGCCTCGAGCACGTTGTGCGTGTGGCCGTGCGCAGTATCGATGCACAGCACGTCAACCCCGGCGCGGCGCAGCGCAAGCGCGCGCGCCTCGCGCTCGGGACCGACGCCAATCGCGGCGCCGACGCGCAGGCGACCACGGGTGTCTTTGCTCGAATGCGGATGCCGCGTCGCCTTGTCCATATCCTTCACCGTGATGAGTCCGCGCAGGCGCTCGTGCTCGTCGGTGAGGAGAAGCTTTTCGATGCGATGCGCCTGCAAAATCTCCTTGGCCTGATCGAGCGAAATTCCGGGACGCGCCGTAACCAGCTTGGTGGTCATCACGTCGCGCACCGGCTTGTCGAGGCGCTTTTCGAAGCGCAGATCGCGATTGGTCAGAATCCCGACCAGGCGGCCCTCCTTCACGACCGGCAGCCCGGAGATATGATGCCGCTCCATGATCGCGAGCGCCTCTCCGATCCGCTGTTCGGGATTGACCGTGACCGGGTCGGCGATCATCCCGCTTTCATATTTCTTGACCGCTTCGACTTCGGCGGCTTGCTGCTCGATCGAGAGATTGCGATGGATAAATCCGATTCCGCCGTGCTGGGCGAGCGTGATCGCGGTGAGCGATTCGGTGACGGTGTCCATCGGGGACGAGACCAGTGGGATGCGCAGATGGATTTTGGGCGTGAGTTGAGTGGCGACGTCGCAGGCGGTGGGGAGCAGGTCTGAGAACTGCGGCAGCAGGAGAACGTCATCGAAAGTTAGACCTTCGCGAAGCTCCGAATGAGGCATTGGAGACCCTCCTTTAAGCAAAAAGCCCGCAGTTGTCCTGCGGGCTTTCGTCCGTTTGTAAGAGCTGAAACGCGTGCGTGGTAATCTGACGCGCCATAACTGAAGGTAACAGAGAGCGCGAGCTCAATCAACACTGAGGGGAATCAACCAGCCACCAAGACGCAAAGGCACGAAGAAGATCGACGGAAGATTTTGCGACGCTTGCGGCTCCCCTGACTGTCATCTCGCGCGTGGCCGCGCGAGGAATCCCGCGAGTCTGATGTGCTCAGATGTTCAGAAGCCTCAGTTCGACCGCGCAGTTTTCGCAGAGCATCGCTTGGGACGAGTCCCACACCTCGAGGCTGTCGTCAGGAGCGGGCCGATAGAAATCGCGAAATACGATCATAATGACGTGGTCACACGCAGGCCCGCCGAAGTCCGAGGCCTTGCACCGGATCACCGACGCCCACCCATCGACAAGCCGCTCAACGTGGTCAGCCACGGCATCGACGTTCTTGAAATCGCCAGCAGTCTTTTGATTCACGTGGAATTCCTCCTTCGATTTTCGCCATAAAGAAACCGACATTGATAAATGCCGAGTGGGTGGCTAATCCTGATTCGATCATTTAGATATCACACTGACTTCAAAGCATGATCGGACCTGTCCTGCCGCATCGGAGGAAATCGCATGTCGGTCAAGTTCGCCTCTGTAAGGTTGAAACAGGGAACAACCTATACGCGAAAAGCGCTCGCCGAGATCTTTCGGAATCACGGACGCAACTCTGAACACTGGGGTGTTTCGCCCCAACGGATACTCGTCGATCTTTCTTTTTGTCACCAAAACCAAACTCGCGAACCAAACGCC
>JBARDN010000046.1:0-5395 GCA_049795175.1 Binataceae bacterium (SeqCode)
CCCGAAGTGCAGGTCGCACTCCTGTCCGCACGGATCGAGCAGCTAACCGCGCATCTCGGCACGCACGCGAAGGATCATCATTCGCGCCGGGGTCTGCTTCGGATCGTCGGCCAGCGCCGCCGATTGCTGGATTACCTCCATTCGCGCGACTTCGCCCGATACAAAGGGTTGATCGAGAAACTCGGCATCCGGAGATAGGCCGCATCATTTGGCCGCGCCGCCCGAATTTTTCTCCGGGCAGACGCGGGCCCCGACCAGCCGCCCGGCCAGTCGGTGTGCGCACCATCCATGGTGCCCGGCGGGAATATCGCCCGCAGTCGTCCGCGGCCCCGTGCCTCCCTCAGGTGTCATTACATGTCCCACAAACTAGAGATTGAATTTGCCGGGCGGCAATTGTCGCTCGAAACCGGCCATCTTGCCAAACAGGCGCACGGCTCCGTGCTCGCCCAATACGGCGATACGGTCGTGCTCGCCACCGCGACCTCGGAGTATAAGAGCCGCGACAAGATCGATTTTCTGCCGCTCACGGTTGACTACGTCGAGAAGACTTTTGCCGCCGGCAAGATTCCCGGCGGATTCTTCAAGCGCGAAGGCCGCGCCTCGGAAAAAGAAGTCTTGACCTCGCGCCTGATCGACCGCGCGATGCGCCCGCTGTTTCCCAAGGGCTACGACAAGGAAACCCAGATTATCGTAACCGTGCTCAGCGCCGATCACGACAACGACACCGACGCGCTTGCGCTCATCGCCGCCTCCGCCGCGCTCCAGGTCTCCGACATCCCGCACGACGGACCGGTGGCCGCGGTGCGGATGGGGCGGATCGGCGGAAAGATTGCAGTCAGCCCCAAGATCGGCGAGCTCGAAGAAAGCGATTTCTCGCTGATGGTCGCGGGCAAGCCCGACTCGATCGTGATGCTCGAAGGCGGCGCGCGGATTGTCGAGGAAGATGCGATCGTCGAGGCGATGTTCACCGCGCACGAGGCGATGCGTCCGCTGTTCGAGATTCAGGAACAGCTCCGCAAGCTCGCGGGCAAGCCCAAGCGCGAGTTCAAGGTCAAGACGATGGACGCGGCGCTGCTCGCGGCGGTGAAAAAGCACGTCGGTGACGGAATTGGAAAGGCGTTCGCGACCGCCGGAAAAAAGGAACGCAACACCGCCGTCTATGCGGTCACCGACAGTGCGGTGGCCGCTCTGGCCGAGCAGTTTCCGAATCGCGCGGGTGAGCTCGAAGAGGCCTGCGACAAACTCGTGCGCGAGCATGTGCGCTCCGAGATTCTCGACCGGCACAAGCGAATCGACGACCGCAAGCCCGGCGATATCCGTCCGCTGAGCGCGCAGGTCAAGGCGCTCCCGCGCACCCACGGCTCCGCGATTTTCAGCCGCGGCGAAACCCAGGTGCTCGCGACGGTCACGCTCGGGACTTCGTCCGACGAGCAGAAGATCGACGCGCTGCTGGGCGAGCGCTTCAAGAAGTTTTTGCTGCATTATAATTTCCCTCCGTTCTCGACCGGCGAGGTCAAGTTCCTGCGCGCGCCGTCGCGGCGCGACGTCGGACATGGCGCGCTGGCGGAACGCGCGCTGTCGCCGATTCTTCCCGATGAGGGCGAGTTCCCGTACACGATTCGCGTCGTGTCCGAGGTGCTCGAGTCCAACGGCAGCTCCTCGATGGCCACGGTGTGCGGCGGAAGCCTTGCGCTCATGGACGCAGGCGTGCCGATCAAGGCGCCGGTGGCGGGAATCGCGATGGGACTGGTGAAAGAGGGCGACAAGGTCGCCGTCCTGACCGACATCTTGGGCGACGAGGATCACTTCGGCGACATGGACTTCAAGGTCGCGGGCACCGCAACCGGCGTCACCGCGATCCAGATGGACAACAAGGCCGGCGGAATCACCCGGGATGTTTTGCGCCAGGCGCTCTATCAGGCGCGCGACGCGCGGCTGTTCATCCTCGGCGTGATGCAAAAGGCCATCTCCGAGCCGCGCAAGGATCTCTCCGCCTATGCGCCGCGAATCGTCACGATCAAGATCAAGCCCGACAAGATCCGCGAAGTGATAGGTCCGGGCGGCAAGGTAATTCGCGGCCTGGTCGAAGAAACCGGCTGCAAGATCGATATCGAGGACGACGGCACCGTGCTTATTGCTTCGAGCGACGGAATCGCGATGGAAAAAGCGATCAGCGCGATCCAGGCGATCTGCGCCGAGCCCGAAATCGGCAGAATCTACGACGGCGTGGTGCGCAAGATCGTCGAGTTCGGCGCGTTCGTCGAGATTATGCCGGGCACCGACGGCCTGCTGCATATCTCGCAAATCTCCAACGAGCGAATCCGCCGGGTCGAGGACGTGCTGCACGAGGGCGACGAGATCAAAGTCAAGGTGCTCGACGTCGATCGCAGCGGCAAGATCCGGCTCTCGATGCGCGAAGCCGAGCAGGACGCCAAGCAGTAGGCGCGCGCCGCGATGGTATCACGCAGCGTTCTTTCCAACGGCGTTCGGGTTTTGTCCGAGGCGATGCCGCAGATGGTCTCGTCGACGATCGGCATCTGGGTCGAGAACGGCTCGCGCTACGAGACCCCGGACGAGAGCGGCGTCTCGCACTTTATCGAACATCTGCTTTTTAAGGGCACGAAAAAGCGCACCGCTGCGCAAATCGCCGAAGAGATGGATAACGTCGGCGGCGTGCTCAACGCGTTCACCGGCAAGGAATACACCTGCTACTACGCGAAGGTACTCGGCGCGGATCTGCCGATGACGATCGATCTGCTCGCGGACATTTTTCTCGAATCGATGTTCGACTCCGAGGAAATAGATCGCGAGCGGCAAGTCGTCCTGCAGGAAATCTCGCAGGCCGAGGACACGCCCGACGATTTTATCCATGACCTGTTCACGCTGAAATTCTGGGAAGGGCATCCGCTGTCGCTGCCGATTTTCGGCTCGGTCGATTCCGTCAACAAAATCCATCGCGGGCTCCTGCGCTCGTTCATGGCCGAACGCTACCGCGCGCATCGCGTGTTTATCGCCGCCGCCGGCCAAGTCGATCACGAACAACTGGTGCGCGATTGCGAGCGCCTGTTCGGCGTGATCAAAGGCGACGGGATGACCGAAAAGATCGGCCCCCCCGCCGACCGCCGCTTCGTGATTTATCACGAAAAGAAACTCGAGCAGGCTCACATCTGTATCGGCGGACCGGGACTCAGCCAGGGCGCCGAGCTGCGCTACGCCAGCTACCTGCTCAACACCGCGCTTGGCGGCGGGATGTCCTCGCGGCTGTTCCAGGAAGTGCGCGAGAAGCGGGGCAGGGTTTACAGCATCTACTCGTTCATGTCGTCGTTCGCCGATTGCGGCTACTTCGGAATCTACGCCGGCACCAATCCCGAATGGGTCGACGAGGTTCTGGAAGTAACGATGCGCGAGGTTCGCAAGGTCGCGCGCGACGGACTTGCGCCGGCCGAGCTCGCGCGTTGCAAGAGCCAGTTAAAGGGCAACATGCTGCTCGGCCTCGAAGGCACCGAGAGCAGGATGAACCGGCTCGCGCGCAACGAAATTTATTTCCGGCGCGAAATCCCGGTCGCCGAACTAGCCGCCGGAATCGACGCCGTCACCAACGATCAAATCGTCGAGCTCGCGGCAGCATGGTTCCAACCCGAAAAGATGGCGATGATCCTGCTCGGCGACCTGAAGGGCAAAAAACTCGACCAATCCGTATTCTCCGCGCTTGCCTAACAAAGAAGGCAGGCGGCCACTCTCAGGGTTGCGTTAACATCCCGTTTACAACACCACTTGACATATGCTCGTGGGGTAGTGAGTCCATGCGCAATCGCAAGGAGCAATCAGTGAAGATCGCAGCGCCCAAGATTGAAGTCAGACCTACGACGGTCCTACCTTCCTGGCGTTTTGTAGCGACAATCTTGCTTGTTGTTGCCGCGCTGTTGGCGTGTGTAGTCAACCCAGCAAGAGCGCAGGATCCTTTCGGGTCGGACACGCCAACGCCCACCGCGATTCCCGGCGGCGCGGCTGCGATCGGGGAACCTACCTCGATGTGGACGCCTTCGGCGTCGAATATCAAAAACAGCAACCCTCAAGTCATCCAGCTTCCGGCACCGTCGATTGTCTTTAATGTCGGAGGCCAGCCAATTTTTTCACCTAACCGAGAGTGTTCAGGCTTAATGCTTAACTGCTCACACACGAAATTCCTGACGCTCCCCAGCGGGTCCGCTATCGGGGCCTGGACCGCAATCGAACTCAGGCCCCTTCTGCTTTGTATCGCGATCAACCTGCGCCGCGCGTTGGTCTTGAGCGCCGCGTGAGGCGGCGTCGGGGTTCTAGCGCGCCCCGCGGACCCGAGTGGCTTCCAAAAGCCGCCTCCCGACAGGCCCGCATCACTGCGGACACCTCCATTCTTTGAAAAATCATTCTATCGCGCTTCCATCGCTCAGTTACGCAAAGGTCTCCTCCGGGAGAGGGCGGCGCGTGACGTGCGGGTGAGG
The DNA here is from genome assembly GCA_049795175.1 of Binataceae bacterium (SeqCode). GTDB lineage: Bacteria > Desulfobacterota > Binatia > Binatales > Binataceae > JBARDN01. The sequence goes on from JBARDN010000046.1 coordinate 4,482, forward strand.
GTGCGGTGCTGCTCTGAGATCCACCTGCGCACAGAGATCGCTCTGCATGGAAGGCAGCGGAGCCGCACCCTCACCCGCCGCGTCGCGGCACCTTCTCCCGGAAGGAGAGGGAATACAGAAATCGCCGCATTCAAGACTGACTTGAAGTCGTCGACGCGGTAAGGTTCAATGCCGTGAGGAACTATTCAGGCGATGGCGACGAACCGCAAAGACGCTCCCGCGCGCGACGACGCGCCGCTGCCGCCGCGCCCACTCAAGGCGCTGGTTATCCACGGGCCCAACTTGAACCTGCTCGGCACGCGCGAGCCTGAGATTTACGGATCCACCACGCTCAAGGACATCGACCGCGAGCTGGTGCGGCTCGGCGCCGAGCTTGGTATCACGGTGACCACCTATCAATCGAACTCGGAAGGCGCGATCGTTGATCGGATCCAGCAGGCGCGTGGCCATGCTGACGTGATATTGATCAATCCTGGCGCCTACACGCACACCAGCGTCGCAATTCGCGACGCGCTCAGCGCAGTGGCGCTGCCGACCGTGGAAGTGCATCTGTCCAACGTTTACCGGCGCGAGCGCTTTCGGCATCGCTCGATGATCGCCGATATCGCCGTGGCCAGGATCATGGGCTTCGGTGCAACCGGCTATTACCTGGCGCTACGCGCCGCGCGTGAGCTGGCGCCGCCACAAGCTTAGTGAAACCTCGGGTCAATTCGGGAGTGGGGATGGAAGTTCGCGAGATCAAGGCTCTGGTCGTACTGATGAATGATTACGGGCTGGTCGAGCTCGAAATCGAAGACAAGAAGGGCAAGGTGCGTTTGGTCCGCGGCGGCGCGCCCGGCGAAGCCGCACCCGCGATGGCGCTCGCCGCCGCGCCTGCTCGCGCTTCTTCCGCGCCGCTGTCCGCACCCTCGCGG
>JBARDN010000047.1:0-7841 GCA_049795175.1 Binataceae bacterium (SeqCode)
GAGATTCGCGAAATCCGCCGCCTCGCGCCCGATATCGAGGCGATCAAGGCTCCGCTCAAGCTCGAGAACGGCGATAGCGAGCAGACCGTCGCGACGCTTAAGGCCGTCGCCGAGGCGGTTCTCGCCGCGGGTCAAAAAGGCGTCGAGGTCAATCGCTATAAGGGCTTGGGCGAGATGAACGCGGGACAGCTTTGGGACACGACGATGAATCCCGAAACGCGCTCGATGCTGAAAGTGCAGATTTCGTCAATCGAAGAAGCGGAAGAAATTTTTGCAAAGCTGATGGGCGATCAGGTCGAGCCGCGGCGTCAGTTTATCGAAGAGAACGCGCTCAACGTGCGCAACCTCGACATCTGAACGCGCAAAAGTTGATCGGCGCAGCGTCGGCTATGAATGCGGACGCGTCTGATGGGACCAAGAGAATTCCTGCAAGATGAGATTCGCGCGATGGTGACGAATTGCGCGGTCTGCGAACGCGACGCACGCGACGCCGAGCAGGAGCTGGGAATCGCGCTCGACCTCGAAGCGATCGCGCACCCGGAGGACGCGTTCGATTACGATCTGGTACCGCATCAACGCGGTCGGCATCGCGACAAGCTGCGCCAGAATATCGTGTTGTGGGCGTCACTGCGCCAATCATGCTGCTGACAGATTTTCAACTTCGCAAGTTCCGCGCGGGAGCTCCGGAATAAATGGCTGAGACCAACGGCAACGAACCCATCCGCAACGAACCGTCGCTGCTCAATATCGAAGACGACATGAAGCAGTCCTACCTGGACTACGCGATGTCGGTGAATGTCGGGCGCGCGCTGCCGGTTATCCGCGACGGACTGAAACCGGTCCATCGCCGAATCCTCTACGCGATGTTCCGCGCGGGCCTGCTCTCGAACCGCCGCTATATCAAGTGCGCCGCCGTGGTCGGCGACGTACTCGGCAGATATCATCCGCACGGCGACATGTCGGTCTACGACGCACTGGCCCGAATGGCGCAGCCGTTCAGCATGCGCTACCCGCTGATCGACGGACAGGGCAACTTCGGCTCGGTCGATGGCGACCCGCCCGCCGCGATGCGTTACACCGAGTGCAAACTCACGCGGCTGGCCGAACGCCTGCTGCTGGATATCGATAAAGACACGGTCGATTTCGTACCGAATTACGACGGCTCGCATCAGGAACCCGAAGTCCTGCCCGCTGAAATTCCGAACCTGCTGATGAACGGCTCGGACGGAATCGCGGTCGGGATGGCGACGAATATCCCGCCGCACAATCTGACCGAGATCTGCGACGCGTTGCTGGCGCTGATTGAGAATCCGGCGCTGACTTTGGAGAAGATTCTCGACATCATTCCCGGCCCCGACTTTCCCACTGGCGGACAATTGCTCGGACGCCAGGCGATCCGGCAGGCTTACTTGACCGGACGCGGCTCGCTGCTGATGCGCGCGCTGGCTGCGATCGAGACCGACAAACGCTCGGGCCGTTCGTCGATTATCGTGCGCGAGATTCCCTACCAGGTGAACAAGGCGCGGCTGATCGAGCGGATGGCCGAGTTGGTCAACGACAAACGCCTCGACGGAATCAGCGATCTGCGCGACGAGTCGGACCGCGACGGGATGCGGATCGTGATCGAGCTCAAGCGCGACGCTGAGCCGCGCATCGTGCTCAATCAGCTCTACAAGCTCACCCAGATGCAGCAGAGCTACGGCATTATCCTGCTCGGCATTCACGAGGGGCGTCCGCGCGAGCTGAACCTGCGCGAGATCCTGCTCGCCTTCATCGAGCATCGCAAAATCGTGCTGACGCGCCGCACACAATTCGAGCTGCGCGAGGCCGAGGCGCGCCTGCACATCCTGGACGGGCTGCTGGTCGCGCTCAACAACCTCGACGCGGTAATCAAGCTCATACGGGCTTCCAAGGACGCGGAGGCCGCGCGCTCGGGTCTGATGCGCCAGTTCAGCCTGACGCAGATCCAGGCGCAGGCGATTTTGGATTTGACTCTGCGCCGCCTGACCTCGCTCGAACGCGAGAAGATCGAGACCGAGCACAAGGAAGTCGAAGACACGATCAAGCGGCTCAAGAAGATCCTCGCCGACGAGAAAGAGCTGATGAAGCTGGTCTCAGGCGATCTGCGTTCGATCAAGGAAGAATTTGGCGACGCGCGGCGCACGCAGATCGTCGAAGCCGAAGGCGAATTCTCGATCGAAGATCTGATCGTCGAGGAAGACGTGCTCGTCACCGTCACCCACGGCGGCTATATCAAGCGCACCCCGCTCTCGCTCTACCGCACCCAGAAGCGCGGAGGACGCGGCAAGATCGGCGCGACCACCAGCGACGAGGATTTCGTCGAACATCTCGAACGCGTGTCGACGCACGACCGCCTGATGTTCTTCACCAGCATGGGCAAGGTCTATCAGTTGAAGGCCTACGAAATGCCCGAGGGCGGACGCGCCGCGAAAGGACGCTCGGTCGCCAATCTGCTGAGCCTCGGCGCCGACGAGACTCTGCAAGCGTTCATGCCGGTGCCGCGCGAGATGGCGGGCAAGTTCGTATTCTTCTCGACTCGGCGCGGACGCGTGAAGAAAACTCCGCTCGAAGAATACGACAACATCCGCTCCACCGGCATCATCGCGATCAACCTCGAAGACGGCGATTCGCTGGTCGACGTGCGCATCACCGACGGCAATCAGCAGATCGTGCTCTCGACCCGCGCGGGCCAGGCGATTCGCTTCAAGGAAGAAGAAGTGCGCCCAATGGGCCGCGCGACCGGCGGCGTCACCGGCATGGAGCTCGAATCCGAAACCGTCAAGGAAGGGAAAACCGTCACGCTGGTGCAGGACGAGATCGTCTCGATGTCCACGGTGCGTGACGATGAAACCTTGCTGACCGTCAGCGAGCTGGGTTTCGGCAAGCGCACCCCGGCCGACGAGTATCGGCTGACGCATCGCGGCGGCAAGGGCGTCATCACGATGAACGTGACCGAGAAGACCGGCAAGGTAATCGCCGTGCGCCAGGTCGGCACAGACGATCAGTTGATGCTCATCACCGACGGCGGAAAGATTATCCGGCTGAAGGTCAAGGACGTCCGGATCACCGGCCGCAACGCGCAAGGCGTGCGCCTTGTCAGGCAAGAAGAAACCGAACGCGTGCGCGCGGTCGCAGACCTCGCCGAAAGCGAAGACGACGAAGCCAATAGCAACGGCACCAACGGAAACGGCGCCAACGAGGAGGAATAATAGACTCCGGCGTATCGCCATTGCATAGCGGCCGCGAGCGCCGGGCCTGCCGAGAATAGTTCCCCTTCCCGTGCGGGAACGGGTCAGGGGTTAGGTCGGTTTTTTTGCTTACGCCGCAGCGCTCTGGCGTGATGATACGACGGCGAACCATCGCGCCAGATTTTTCTGCTCGGGCTGAATTTTGATATCGACGGTACGCGCGAAATCGGTCATGCACAGCGTCGTGATATCCGCGATCGAGAATCGCGCGCCCGCGATGAACTGACTATCACCGAGCGCACGATCCAGCATCTTAAATCCCGACACCGCAGCGTCGCGCTCAATCAATCCGAACTCTCTTATCCGCTTCGAGCGCCCCTCCGACACAGGACTCAGATGCGACCAGACGTGACCGACCGGTGCGAAGATCGATAGCTCGACGCGCCGGTTCCACATCTCGACGATCGCCTGCTCCTTTGCACCAACGCCAAACAGAGCGGGCTCCGGATGCATTTCCTCGAAATAGCGGCAGATCGCGACGCTCTCGCTCAGGTACGATCCGTCGTCGAGCTCGAGAATCGGCAGCGAGCCTAACGGATTCATGCGGTAGAATTTCGCCGTCCGGTTGGCGTTGTGCATGATATCGACTTGCTCGAGCGCAATCGCGATTCCTTTCTCGGCCAGAAAAATCCGCACTCGCCGCGGACTCGGCGCGAGCGTGAAGTCGTACAGCTTCATCGCTATGCGGCAGCGCTCGGACGCGCGGAAACCGCCTGATGCCATCGCTGCAAATGCTTATACCCGGGCGCGATCGAAATATTGTTGAACTTGGCGAAATCGATCGCAACCATCGCCGTGATGTCGGCGATCGTAAACTTGTCGCCGGCTATAAACTGCCGCTGACCGAATTCCTCATCGAGCCACCGGTAGCGCATCTCGACAACTTCTTTCTGCTGCTGGCCAACCTCGGGAATCTGCTTGACGCGCCCGCGAGTCAGCTCATGCAGATGCATCCACACCATCCCGATCGGCACGAACAGCGCGAACTCCATGCGCCGATTCCACATCTCGATCGTCGCGCGCTCGAACGGCTCCTTGCCGAACAGCGCGGGCTCCGGATGCAGCTCCTCGAAGTACCGGCAGATCGCGACGCTCTCCGCCAGGTAGCGGCCGTCGTCGAGCTCGAGCACCGGAATTCCGCCGAGCGGGTTGATGCGCAGGAACTGCGCCTGCCGGTTGACGCCCTTCATGATGTCGATTTCTTCGAGCGGAACCTTGAGGCCTTTTTCCGCGAGAAAAATCCGCACCCGTCGCGGATTCGGCGCCAGCTTGAAATCGTAGATCTTCATGATTCGTCTCCTGAACTGAGTTTCCGTTTCGATCGGTGGAATTGAAATTCTACTTTCCGTATGCCGCGTCCGCCGCTTCGAGCGCGCGCCCGCGCGCCACTTCGGCGCCCATCGCGGTGAGCACCTGCTCGAGCGCGCCCAGCAGCAACGTCACATTCTCGCGCTTGCAGCTTTCGCCCATCAATCCTATGCGCCAAACCTTGCCCTTAAATGGCCCGAGCCCGGCTGCGATCTCGATATTGTAATGCTTGAGCAGAGTCGTACGCACTATCGCCTCGTCGACTCCGTCCGGCACCGCGACGGTCGAGAGCTGCGGCAGCCGGCGACCTTCCTGCGCAACCAGCTTTAGGCCCATCGCGGCAAATCCGGCGTGCAGCGCCGCGGCGTTTGCGCGATGCCGCTGCCAGCGCGCCTCGAGCCCCTCCTCGACCACCACGCGCAGCGCTTCGTACAGCGCATAGTTCATCGTGATCGGCGCGGTGTGATGATAGACGCGGCTCTCGCCCCAATAGTTCGCGATCATCCCGAGGTCCAGATACCACGATCTGCATTTCGTCTTGCGCGCCTTGATCGCGTCCATCGCAGGCATGCTGAAGGTAACGGGCGCGAGGCCCGGCGGCGCGCTGAGTCCCTTTTGCGTGCAACTGAAGCATGCGTCGATTTTCCACTGATCGATCTCGACCGGCACGCACGCGAGCGAGGTCACCGCGTCGGCAACCATCAGCGCGCCATAGCGATGCGCCAGCGCGGAAATCTCTTCGAGCGGCTGATGCACTCCGGTCGAGGTTTCGGCGTGGACGACCGCGACGAGCTTTGGCTTCTTTGCGCTCTTGAGCGCGCGCTCGACCATCTCGGGCTCGACGATACGCCCCCATTCGGCCTCTGCCTTATGCACCTTCGCGCCCAGGCGCTCGGCCGAGTCGGCAAGCCGTCCGCCGAAGGCGCCGTTGACGCCGACAATCACCTCGTCGCCGTCCTCGATCAGATTGGCCATGATCATTTCCATTCCGGCCGAGCCCGTGCCCGAAGCGGGAAACGTCAGCTCGTTGCCGGTGCGGAACACGGCGCGCAAGAGCTGCTTGAGATCTTCCATCACGGCGATGAAATCAGGATCGAGGTGTCCGACCACCGGCGACATCATCGCCTTCATCACGCGTGGATGTACATTTGACGGACCGGGACCGAGCAGGATCCGCGCAGACGGTTTAAGTTCGGAAAATGAATCAGCCAATTTGGTTTCCCCATGTGACGGCGCGCGCTGAGCGCACGATTATCGTGCCGTGAGATTATCGCGCTGCGCAGACGCCGGGAAATGGCGCCCGCGACGCGATTCGTAATCATATGGTAGAGTTTCGCTGGTGAGCCATAACGGCAAAATCGCGCCGGGACTTGACCCCGCCGTGATCGACGAGTTGCGCGCGATCGTCGGCGAGCGCGCGCTCGTGTCGCATCCGTCGGAGCTCAAGGTTTATGAGTGCGACGGATGGACGATTGAAAAGAGCGCGCCGGATTTGCTCGTGATGCCGCGCACCACCGAGGAAACCAGCGCGATCCTGACCGCGCTGTGGCGGCGCAAGATCGCGTTCGTTCCGCGCGGCGCCGGCACCGGGCTCTCGGGCGGAGCGCTGCCGGTCGAAGCCCCGGTGATGATCTGCACCTCGCGGATGAACCGGATCCTCACGATCGATCTTGCGAGCCGCCGGGTCGAGGTCGAAAGCGGCGTCGTCAATCTGCACGTGACCAACGCGGTCAAGGGCGCCGGATTTTTTTACGCGCCCGATCCTTCCTCGCAGCAGGCGTGCACGATCGGCGGCAATATCGCTGAGAATTCCGGCGGACCGCATACGCTCAAATACGGCGTGACTACCAACCACGTGCTCGGCGTTACACTCGTGCTCGCGTCGGGAGAGATCGTCGAGCTCGGCGGAGCGTGCGACGAAGGATGCGGCTACGATCTGGTCGGCGCGGTGGTGGGCGCCGAAGGCACCGCCGGAATCGTGACGCGCGCGACGCTAAGAATCATGCGCGAACCGCAGGCGCATCGCACCTTCCTCGCAACCTTTGCCGACGCGGACGCGGCGACCCGCGCGGTCTCCGCGATTATCGCGGCGGGAATCGTGCCGGGCGCAATCGAGATGATGGATCAGCTCATCATTCGCGCGGTCGAAGAGGCGTTTCACATTGGGCTGCCCATTGATGCAGGCGCGGTGTTGATTATCGAGCTTGACGGTCTTGCCGCGGCGCTCGACGAACACGCAGCGGCAGTGATGTCGATCGCGCGCGAGGCCGGCGCGAGCGAGGTTCGCCTTGCGCGCGATGAGGCGGAGCGCGCCGCGCTGTGGAAGGCGCGCAAGCGCGCATTCGGCGCGGTCGGTCGGCTCGCACCAAACTACGCCACCCAAGATGGCGTCGTGCCGCGCACGCGGCTGCCCGATATCCTGCGCGTGATCGGCGACGTCAGCAAAAAGTACGGCCTCGCGATTGGAAATGTATTTCACGCCGGCGACGGCAATATCCATCCGATAGTTCTTTACGACGAGCGCGAGCCGGCCCAGGTGCGCGCCGCGATCGACGCGGGCCGCGAGATCCTGGCCGCGTGCGTCGCGATGGGCGGTAGCCTGACCGGCGAGCATGGAATCGGCGTCGAAAAGCAGGGCGAGATGCCACTGCTCTTTTCACCCGACGATCTGATCGCGATGGCGGAACTGCGCCACGTGTTCGACCCGCAGGAGCGCTCGAACCCAAACAAAGTAATTCCGCGCCCGGGTGCGTGCGTCGAGGTCTCGGCGCCGCATCGCCAGGTGCCGATCTGACGCTCGCTCGTGACGGACACCGCCAAGATCGCAAACCAGTTCGCCTCATTCGTCGGCAGCGATCGCGTTCGCGCACCGCGCGGAATCGAGACCCGCGCCGCGACGGTGATCGCCGTGCCCGCCGACACCTCCGAGATCGCGGAGATCGTCCGAAAGTGCGAAGCCGAACGGATTTCGGTTGCGGCGATCGGTGCAGCGCGCACGCTATCAGAGATTCGGCGCACTCCCGTCGCGGTCGGAATCTCGCTCGAACGGATGGCGCGCGTCGTCGCTTACGAGCCGGATGACATGACGATCGTCGCAGAGCCGGGAATCAGTGTCGCGGCCCTGAACGCGGCGATGTCGCCGTCGGGGCAGCGCCTGCCGGTCGATCCGCGAAATCCGGAAGCGGCCACACTCGGCGCGATGATCGCGGCGCATCACGCCGGCCCGCTTCGGCTGTCGGAAGGAACCGCGCGCGATTTGCTGAT